>NZ_JACJSC010000002.1 GCF_014697575.1 Planktothrix sp. FACHB-1365
TGAGTTAGTAGTAGATAGCTATGAACAGCCCAGGGAAAGACCAACAGACAATGAAGAGCAGAAAAAATATTACTCAGGAAAGAAAAAGACACATACCTTTAAAAATCAAGTCATTGTCATGCCAAATTGAAAAGAAATAGTGGATGTAGCTGTGGGTTATACCGGAGCAACAAGTGATCTGAAATTGTGGAGAGAAAGAAGCCAGGAATTGGGGAATAATCAAAAAGATTTCGGTTAAAGAGGCAAAATTATGAAGCAGTAATCTTGACAGTATGTGGATTAATAAGATGGCGAATAGGAGCGATTGTATTACCATCTAAGAATAGCCAAGAATTCTTTTGAAAAATGATTGAATATCAGAGATAAAATTCATTAGTTATTATTAATGTGACTGAAAAAGCCTATGAATCCGTTACTTTTGGAGAAGCCGGCACAGGAGTGCTAGAGATTCCAAAATTAGCTATAGAGGGCATTTGGAGATTTTCGGAGATGTCTAATGTAGACTAGACAAATTGGGTGATCTCAATATGGGTATGATTACTGGTAATTCTGGTAATACACCTCCCTGTGAGGGTTTACCGTAGTTAATCAATATTTGTGAATGAGAGTCAGATAAATTTTCGATTCATCATACACAGGGTTAGAGATAGTTTATAGAGCAAGTTTCAATCTTATTGAACAATCTTAATGCTCAGGATTATTAATTCTAAAAAATGGTTACACCCCCTGTAGGGGCGAGGCGCGCCTCGCCCCTACGATGAATTGGGTTTTAATAAATTTGTCGCTAGTGTTCTCAGAAACCGGGTTTTTTCTCCCATCTTTGGGTTTATCAACAAGCTATCTACAAAAACCCGGTTTCTCGTGCTAGGTTGGGACTCAGAAACCGGGTTTTTTCTCCAATCTTTGGGTGGCTCAACAAGCTATCTATAAAAACCCGGTTTTTAATTTGGGGCTGGGTGGCTATAAAAACCCGATTTATAATGGATTTAAGATTGCCAACGGACTCGCTCGGCATGACCCCAAAAGGCTTCTAATTTATAGAAATCTCGTTCTTCGGGTAATAAAATATGGATAATTACATCTCCATAATCCATTAAAACCCAGTTACCATCATTTTGACCTTCAATTCTGAGGGGAAGTCGTTGTAATTCTAATTCAACTTGATCTGAAATTGCTTGAGAAATTGCCCGGAGTTGAGCTTGAGAAAAGCCCGTTACAATCACGAAATAATCAGCTAAATAAGATACTTCTGATACGCGCAGCACCAGAATATTATCCGCTTTCCGATCATCGGCTGCTCGTGCGGCGACTAGGGCGGTTTCCCGGCTGCTATCTTCATCCCCAGAAAGGGCAGAGATGATCACTTGATCAGAGGCGTATTTGGTTTTGGCGTTATCAAACATTAAGCTCTTGTATTCCTCGTATAATAATCGGTTGCAGTTGGTTAATCCTGAATGGCTAAGATTGTAGCCAGGGGTGACAATGCCATAGAGATCTACTGATTATTTTAATCCTTCTTTTCGATTTTGGATGGTTCGGATTTTGCGAAGGCCATAAAGGAAATACCTGAGTTTCCCGTAACCGATGATTCGAGTTTACATTCTATTGTCATCTAACAGATTTAGTCAAGGGTTCTGGGATGGGTGTAGACTTCGTTACCACTTCTGTAAATAACTGTTCATACTTGTTCAATGCTTGTTCAATACTAAAACAGTCTTCTGCATATTTTCGACCTTGTTGACCTAGAATTTTGACCTGCTCTGGATTTTTGTAAAGATCGACAATTGCATTGGCTAAACTTTCTGCATCTTCAGGCGGAACAACAATTCCCCCTCCACTGTTAAGAATTGCTTCTTTTGCGGTTCCCGTATCAGGAACAGAACCAACAATGGCGCAACCACTAGCTAATAAAACCGGAATTTTTGAAGGCAAATTAAAAGCAGTAACTTCTCGTTTTTGCACCACTAATCCTACATTGGCAGCCGATAACATTTCAGGTAATTTTTCACGAGGTTCCAGGGGAATTAATAAAATATTCTGGGCTTGATAGTTATCGCGTAAATTCTCTAACTCTTGCAAGGCTTTCTGTTCTCCGGCAATCACAAAAGCAATATCAGGAATATATTCTAATAAAGTTGCTGCTTTAATCACCGTTTCTAAACCTTGGGTTAAAGCAATATTCCCTGAATACAGAACCACAAATTTATCTTGAAGTTGATACTTTTGGCGAAAAGAATTATCAATTTTGGGTAAGGGTCGAATAAACTTTGTATCGACCCAATTGGGAATATAAACAATTTTTTCTTCAGGAATCCCGTGTTCAACTAACTTATCAATAAAACCCGTGGCAATCACAGAAATTCGATCCACCTTTTCATAGGTCAATTGTTCAACGGCTTGGGCTGTTTTAACCACAACTCCATCAGGATTGACTAATTTAACCCGTAGGGCGGCTTCTGAAACAATATCCTGAATATTGAGAATCACCGGACAACGACGAACCCCAGCATATAAACCCACCGGAACACTGACTAATAAAGGCGGAACCGTTGCAAAAATAATATCAGGTCGCCACCCCTTAAACGCCTGAACAATACTGGTGAGCATGAAACTACTATCCAGGAGAAGACGATCTAATAACCCCGGTTTAGGGCCGCGTACCCAAATATAGCTACGCTGAATCACCACTCCATGACGTTCTTCCGTCAGATAAAATTTATTCTGATATCCCTGATAAATCCGGCGTTCAGGATAGTTAGGCATTCCGGTAATTACCCGAACTTGATGACCTCGTTGAACCAAACCTTCAGCTAACTCTGTCATTAGAGGAGCAATACCGATGGGTTCAGGATAGTAATTATACGAGTAAATTAATATACGCATACGCTTTGAATAGACCTAAAAACGGTTTTAGCATGATTTGTAGCTAAAGCAAGGACTCCTGAGTCATGTTAAGAAAACATTTTTATGCTTAGTCTAATGGTACTCACATCTGCAACCAAAATACTAGAAAAGGCTTGAAAACCGTTACCTCTCAGACTTATGTTCCTTTTTTTAGCTTTTCGGCTTTAGCACCAATACCATCTCCACCTCAACGGTGGAAACATCAGGAAACGTGGCACTGATACCCAAGCCTCGAATTGAATTGAGCATCATCATGCGGTTGGGTTGCAGGGAAATAGCCGGGGACGCTAACAAATATCCCATCGCCCAACCCGTAATTTTTTCCATATCTAAATAAACATAGCTATGGTGGGGACTGGGTAAAAATTTACTAATCGATTGAAATTGTTGGCTTTGATTTAGGGGATGTTGGGGTTTCTGGGTGATTGCTTCCACCACAGGCCCTCCAAAAGCAACAAACATTAAATTTGAACTTAACCATCCATGTCCAAATAAGGTTCCTTGCTTAGGATCGTTCCATTCGGTGACTTCAACTCCAGCTAGAACATTTTGTTCAATATTAATCGGCGGATTACTATTAGCAATAATAGCATCCAATTTATTTAACATTCGTTCTGCGGCGGGGCGATCGCTGGTTTCAATTAATAACACGCCTCCCAGTCCCAAAGCCGCTAACACGCCTTTTTCCGAAGCGATCGCACCCAAGGCAAATTCCCCATCCATCCAGCCAAAGACATCTGTATCAGCATCTAAATCAATCGCTTGTAGTCCCAAACGAATTTGACGAGTCAAGTTCTCAAGAGGGGGATTGTTTTTTCCTAAGTTTAAAAATTGTAACCACAGTTGATGCAGATCATGGCTATTGACAAAGGCGAGGGTTTCTGTAGGAAAGCGATTTACCATTTCCCCAAATTCCGGGGAACGCCGGGATATAGTGGCAGTGGGACGTAACTGGGCAATTGCTTTTAAGCGAAGTCCTTCCGGTTCTACCCCAACTGCGAAAATAACAGATTGAATCGAGGTCAAGGAAGATAAGGGACTCAGAGATAAATCGGAAGCCTCCGGCCAAGTCGTCGCCACCTCTTTTGTAAACCGATCATAGTCTGCTATTAACACGATGACTAAGGGATGGGAGAGGTTAGCACTTTTCAAGAAAAGGTTGGATTGTCCTGATAAACTCACTAGAGAGGGTGATCCTCTGAAGGTATCGATCGCCCGCTTTACAGGTTCGGGATGGGCTGCAATCACTAATTGATCATTAACAACCGCAACATGATATTGTTTTCCACTTTTTTCGAGATAATGGGATAAGGTAATTCCTCGATATTGACTTTGTTGAATTTCAATATCCGATGAAGCCTTTAATTTTTGGGCAAAAAGCCAAGCTTTCCATTGATTTTTAATCCCTACCACCATTAACAGTTGAGGTTCAGAAGCGGGTTTAACCGGATCACGAGGTAATAACGCCACCATCACGCCCCCCATCCAAGGTTGAATATCTCGATTGAAATTAATCGCTGTGCCTGCTAAACTTTGCTGTTGAAAGGCTTGAATTCCCTGCCCAATTAACGCTTGGGTTTCTGGAGTACCAAAATTTTGTAATTGTGATAAGGCGTGAGGCGTGGGAGAAACAAAGGTTGCCATGATCGCTTCACCCGGTACAACTTTGCCCGTTTCTACAGAACTATAGGCTTTGTACCGTTGATGAGTTAAATAAATGAAGGTGGCGATACTCCCAACACAGGCGATCGCGGCAACAACTAGGAAAAGCTTTGATTTTTTCTGGATCAGCATGATGATTTTCAAGCGGGGGTTTTCAGGAATGTTTCTGATCAGAAAGATTAAGGTTATTTTCCCCCATGTTAGCTTGCTACCCGCACCTGGGAAGTACCGAAGATTTGATAATCTAAAGACACAGGTGCGACCATTCAGCCATTAAGAGTTATTTTAATGAAAGTAGCAGTTACAGGAGCAACAGGATTTGTCGGAAGTCGTTTAGTAGAACGACTGCAAGAGGACGGTCATTCGGTGTTAGTCCTGACCCGCAACCCAGAGCGGGCTAAACGAGTATTTCCTAGTTCTGTCTCTTCCGGGTTAGAAATTGTGGGTTATACTCCAACGAAATCGGGGACTTGGCAACAGGCGATTTCTGGATGTGATGGCGTGGTCAATTTGGCGGGAGCTCCCATTGCGGACGAACGCTGGACACCCCAACGCAAACAGGAAATTTTAGAAAGTCGGTCAACGGCGACTCAAAAGTTAGTCGAAGCCATTCAAAACGCGGATTCTAAACCCAGTGTTCTCGTCAGTGCTTCAGCCGTTGGATATTACGGAAGCAGCGAAACGGCTCTGTTTGATGAAAATAGTCCCAGTGGACGGGATTTTTTAGCCAATGTCTGTTTAGCTTGGGAAGCCGCCGCCCAACAGGTGCAAGAAGTGGGCACTCGGTTAGTGATTTTAAGATTAGGAATTGTTTTGGGAATGGGGGGAGCATTAGGAAAAATGTTGACTCCGTTTAAACTGTTTGCGGGGGGGCCGTTGGGTTCAGGACATCAATGGTTTTCTTGGATTCATCGGGAAGATTTAGTCAATTTAATTCTATTTAGTTTAACGAATTCTTCCGTTGAAGGAGTTCTAAATGCCACCGCACCCAACCCGGTAAAAATGGATCAGTTATGTCATGCTTTGGGTGAAGTTCTCCATCGTCCGTCTTGGCTTCCGGTTCCTGATTTTGCTTTAGAAATGTTATTAGGAGATGCGGCGCAGGTGGTTCTCCAAGGTCAACAAGTCGTTCCAAAACGCACGTTATCCTACAATTTTAATTATCAATATCCTACGGTTAAACCTGCCCTAGAAGAAATTTTGTCTTCTTCGTAAATGGGGTAATGTTTTCAGAGATAAAACTTTGGTCTGGGCGAGGAGACCTCGCCCCTACATTTCAATGATTGCTGATCATCAATCATTGCCCATTCGTAATTCGTAATTCGTAATTCGTAATTTGTAATTCCCAACAACCCCTTATATAATGAACAATCATTTTAATCAAGCTCGTTCTAGTTTAAAACAAACCTTAACCCGTTATCACCATTTAGGACGTCAACGGCGAAGCTCTCATCCTGAATTACAAGCGACATTACAAAAACAGTTAGAAGTTTTATCAACAAATTTAGAAAAACTTGAACAAGGAGTCATTAGAATTGCAGTATTTGGGTTAGTCAGTCGCGGCAAATCGGCGGTTTTAAATGCGTTATTAGGGGAAAAAGTTCTGCAAACCGGGCCGTTAAATGGGGTGACTCAATGGCCTCGTTCTGTGCGTTGGAGCGTATCGTTACCGCAGATTGAAGAACCCAACCGGATTGATAATATTGAAGCACAAAATCCGATTCAAGTTGAATTAATTGATACCCCTGGATTAGATGAAGTGGCGGGACAAGTGCGAGGAGAAATGGCAAAGGATGTTACTCGCCAAGCGGATTTAATTTTATTTGTGGTATCGGGGGATTTAACTCGAACGGAATATGATGCACTTTCAGAATTACAAAATGCCCATAAACCTTTAATTATTATTTTTAATAAAATTGATTTATATACAGAATCAGAACAAGATAAAATTTATCGAAATTTACAACAATTAATCCAGAGTAAAACCTTAGAAGCAGATAATTTTTCTACGGTTGATTCCGTTGACACTCCACAGAAATCAGCCCCATTTGAAATTGTCAAGGTATCGGCTGAACCCGCCCCCATACAATTAAGAATTGAATGGCCGGATGGTAAAATTACCCATGAATGGGAGTCTCCACCGCCTAAAATTGATGAATTAAAACAAATTATTGTAAAATTATTAAATCGAGAAGGGCGATCGCTTTTAGCGTTAAATGCCTTAGTTCAAGCCAGAGAAGCGGAACGCATTATTGCTCGTCAAAGTATTCAATTACAAGCGTCAGAAGCAGAAGAATTAATTTGGAAATTTACCCGTTATAAAGCTTTAGCTGTGGCGTTAAATCCCATTGCTATTTTAGATGTATTGGGTGCAACAATCAGTGATTTAATTTTAATTCGTTCTTTAGCTCGTTTATATGGTTTACCAATGACCAGCTATGAAGCGGGGAAATTATGGAAAAAAATTCTATTAAGTTCAGGAGGATTATTATTAGCTGAATTGGGGAGTGGTTGGATATTAGGATTTGGTAAAAGTGCCGCTGGGTTAGCAACGGATCTCGCAAATTATGCCGGAATTGCCATTACTCAAGCGTCAATTTCTGCCTATTTAACTTATACCGTCGGTCAAGCAGCGCAAGTATATTTAGAAAAAGGTTGTACTTGGGGTGAAAATGGAATTGATACCGCCATTCAAGGGATTTTAAATCAAGTCAATCGAGATAGTTTTATTACTCGATTAAAACAAGACATTGAAGGCAGTTCTCAATCCCCTTATTTAGAAGCAGATTGAGAAGTTTTTGGGTCTTTTGTGGGAAAGGTTACAAAATTACCAAATCCTCCTAATGTTTGATATTTATAGCCCATAATTTCGGTTGTATAAACGCTAAATAAAAGAGCATTTTGTTGGGTTGTGGATTTATTAATTGTATCTTTAATGAAGTCTCGTTGAGTAACGACTAAGGTATTACAAGTATTGACTAATGTATTAGATAGTCCTTTTAAAAATTCAGGGACTTGAGACTCTTGACAAATGGATTTTTTAATTTCTGTAGATAATTGATCAGAGGCATAATTGAGATATTCTTCCCGCTTGGGGTTTGTAAATATCATGGTTCCCGCTAAAATGCTGAGTAGGATTACCCCTTTTCCGATATAACCCGAAGATGGTTTAGCTTGAACGTGATCCAGTTTCATCATGTTAGTTACTGATTGAGTTAGAACCTATACTAGAATATCTTTATTGTATCTTTCACAGGTTTCTGAGTCTATTCAGGATTCCTGAACCGACCCCAGAAACCGGGTTTCTGTATTAATCGGGATTTGATATCATTAAATTTGGGGGAGAAACCCGGTTTCTTAAGTTAACCCAAATTTGAAAGAACAGATTGTCTGAAGATGGGTAAAAAGAATTGACATAGATTTTTTAGATGATCATTAAGCATTGTATGTTATTGTAGCAAACAATTAGGGCGATCGCTTGATTCCAACAAAAACAGAAAGGGAATCAATACCCCCTCATTTCTGTTTAATATAGCTTTTAAAAATGGGATTGAGAGTCAATAGCGATCGCTCTCCCATTTCCACTTTTTCAATCAAGCTACGCCGAATTAATGATTTTATAACCTGCAAAAATTCAGATTTTGATAATTCAACATCAAGAAGGGTTTCAGAAAAATCTGTAGGTTGCTCTTGATGCGCTAACCCATGAATGACCTGTTTTTCAGATGGCGATAAACGTTCTAAATGCAATTCCAGACAATGTTCTAAATCTCCTAAATAGATATGTTGTTGATCGGCTAAAAATTGAGAAACACTGCCATTATAAATCTCTTTAATAGTTGCAGCGATAATCTTTAACCAGGAAGGATGACCTTGGTACAGGGTAATTAATTCTAACCAGTTTTCCTCATCTTTTAATCCTTTCTGTCTTAAAATTTCTGTTGCTGCTTCTCCCAAACCTCTCAAATTTAACAGGACTTACGCAGTGACGCTATATGTAGCGTACTAAGGAGAAGCGCGATGGCGTAGCCGCCTCACGGCATCGCGCTTCCCAAAAGAAATCTGGAAACGGAGAATAAGGAATGTTAAAATAGCATCAGAATTTATGCCCAAAAATATGAGCATCAATTATCTATACTATTGCCAATATCTCCTGAGTAGCCAAATCAACTATACTCTAACTAACTTTGCTGCACATATTCAAAAGTTTAGCCATGATACAATTAATCGTTACTTGAATTCAGAAAACTTAACACCCGAAGTGATTTGGGAAAAAGTGCATTCAGAACTTCAGAGCCATCCCGAAGCTTGTTTAGTTTTTGATGATACGGTACTCGACAAGAGATTTTCCTCGAAAATTGAACTTGTCCGCCGTCAATATAGCGGCAATGAACATCGAGTGATTAGAGGAATTGGTTTAATAAGCTGTATTTATGTAAATCCCGAAACGGGATACTATTCAGTGATTGATTATCGAATTTATGACCCAGATGGGGATGGTCACACCAAGCTGGATCATGTAGCAGATATGCTGAATGATGTCGTCTTTAAAAAAAAGATTCCTGTAGCGAAAGTGATACGTGGATAGTTGGTACGCAGCCCAAAAGCTAATGGCTTTGATTGATAATTTAGGGAAAATTTATTATGTTCCGCTCAAAAAAAATCGGTTAGTTGATGATACAGGGGGTCAAAAAAAATATCAGCCTATTGAACAGTTAATTTGGTCTGAAATTGAAGAAAAACAGGGAAAGCTAATCAAAATAAATAAATTCCCTAAAGATAAAAAAGTTAAACTATTTCGGGTAACTGTTTCTGCCAACAGAACGGAATATGTAGCTACAAATGATTTAAATCAGTCTTCAATAGATGAGGTCATATCTGAATGTAAACTGCGATGGAAAATTGAGGAATTCCACCGAGAAATTAAACAATTAACCGGGATAGAATCTTGCCAATGTCGTCGAGCGAGTATTCAGAAAAATCACATTGCTTGTGCTTTATTAGTTTGGATTTTTCTGACTCGTATGGCTAAGAAAGTTTCTCAAACTGTCTATCAGTTAAAAGCTAGTTTGTTAGCAGATTACCTGAGCCAAGAGCTTAAACATCCCTCTCTGAAACTTTCTTTTATTTAGTTTACTCATCAATTCAAACACAGATTGATTCTCTTTATTATCAGCGATTTGCACGTAGCGTGCCGGAGGCATATCGCGCTTGGTGTCTGAATCAAGCGATCGCCTGATCCGATCAGGCGCTATATATAGCGTCCTTGCGTAAGTCCTGATTGTTAGATGTTGGTGAAATCACAGATGATATAACTCGTCAAGCTGCTATTAGTTCTATCCGTGCTTACCAAAAACATATTTCTCCCCAAAAGGGATTTGCTTGTGCTTCTCGAATTTTGTATGGTTCATCCTGTTCTGAAAACATCAAAAATATAATCGAAGAAGTGGGTTTACTTGATGCTATCCCTTTAGCTCGTCAGCAGTTTGCTCTGTGCCGAGATGCTAAGTTAATAATTCAAAGTAATTTGTTAGCTAATCACAACAATAATAATAACTGTCAAGATATGTTTTTTGGTAGCTTAGAATGTTGTGCCTGTATAGGGGACTTCACCTAGTTCCCAGGCTCCTGCCTGGGAATATATTATAGAGGCTCTGCCTCTTTGGTATCGCTATTTTTTTACAAGATGCGATCGCGTTTTTTCCAAAAGTGCAATCATCCTACAATTATGTCAAATATATTCAATCCTTCCGATCATTTCTTCAGGCGCATACAATAGCATTAGCCGCACTCTAATTAATGAATAAATTTGGCCACTTAACTTCAAGTTCTGGTCTTCTATACATTATCTTCGATGGCGTAACCTTGATTTTTACCCCACTCTATCCAAGCTGATGCCATCTGTTTTACTCGCCCCCTTTGTTCTGGTTTAATCGGATTTTCACCCGTAATTGCACTCAACGCTGATAACCAATAAAGCGGATTATTTTTCAGTTCTAATAGCAAAAGCGGCACTATTTTAGTTCCCATATTAATAATTTCCTGATAGGCTGGATGCTCAGACATTTGAGCAGTTGAAGACAGTCCAGAAACCTCTTTCTCCCAATTGGAGGCTAGTGCATAAAATTTTTCAACTACCTCTGTGGAAATTTCAGCATTTTTGTTAAGGGAATTTTTAGCAGTATTTGGTGAAGAAAATTCTCCCCGTGCGAGAAAGTTTTCTATGCCTATTAAGACTAACTCTTCTATCGACAGATTTAGTTCGTTGAATCACGGAAACAGTCTCGATTGAAATCCCAACAGATACTTTAGAATCACTGACAAAAATAGCGACAATTCGAGATATGTCTGTAGAAGCGTTACTGAAGTTTTATATAGGACAAGGCTTACGGACAGACTTAACTAAAGCCTTTTCAGAACGCCTGTTGGATACAACGGCTCAAGTTCTGGCAAGACATCTTGATTCAGAAGAAGAAATATCCACCATTATTCGAGAAATTCAAGCTGAAACTGCACGTTAAATGATGGCGTAATTACAAAAATAAATGCGATTGCCCTTTTTTCTAAAGAGCCAAAAGCACGATCTTTTTTGCTCTAACTTATACTTTTAAGGGTTAATGTTTAAGCTCTTTAATATTAGCACAAACAAATGCAGTGCGATCGCCCCTAAAAACTTAACTCCTTAGATAAAATTGTTAAAATTGCGGTATGCAATCTATTTCAGATAAGAGGAAGATTTACTTTGATTCATTTTTATACTTCTATTTTTGCCTAAAGTTCTTTGCTGTGTCCAGAAACCGGGTTTCTCCCCCAGAGTTAATGATATTAAAGCTAGATTAATACAGAAACCTGGCTTCTGGAGAATATTATTTAGATTTCATCCGATTAATTTGATTTTGTAACTCCTCAATTTGGCGACGTAAATCATCGACTTCATCTTTAGGTTTTTCAGCTTTAACATTAACAGAACCTTCGGCGGTCGCTCGTTGATATTGACCGGAGCGAATTTTCTGATATTCCGCAGAATTAGCCCAGTGTTGTAAATATTGAATGCGTTCAACGGGAAAAGGATGACTTAACATCATACCTTGACCGCCATTGTACAATAAAAATTTATACACTTGATTTAATCCATCTTGATCTAAATCTCGATATTGTTCTGATTGACGAATAAATTCATCTAAACTACATTCATGGGCATATTTTGTACTCACTCCCGCTAATTCCATCATGGATTTCATCACACATTTGAGATCATCTGTGACTAATAATGCGGCTCTATCTGCGGATAATTCGGCTTTTCTTCGCCATTCATAAAAGGCATAAATTAAACCACTACTGACTAAATTTCCTAACCCAAAGGTTAATTCTCCTAACATCGAAGCTACACCCATCGCCCAAATTGCCATCTGATTTAAAATCGGATGACCACATTTAATATGCCCTAATTCATGGGCTAGAACCGCTCGTAATTCCGCTTCATCTACTAAGTCTAAAAGACCTGTATTCAGAATAATATAAGGGTGTTCTTGTCCCAAAGCATAACTATTAACTTGGGGATTTTGAGAGACAAATAAACCGGGTTCAGGAAAAATATCTAAATCTCGAACACATTCTCGAAATAGATGATAAATACTCGCATATTGTCTCGGCCCAACTTGTATCGCATTTCCCATTAAGTAAACATATTGAGGTCGTTCATAGACAAATTCTACAAATTTACTGGCAATTAAATCGAAACCTGGAACGCTGCGGAGAGCGGCTTCTGCTTCTTTATCCAGGGGATGACGAAAGGCTTCGCTAGAAATTCCGGTGTAAGTTGGCATAATAATAATTTACAAGGTAATGTTAGAAAGTGGATCTACAATGTTTTGAAGCCCTGAAGGGCTTACTACGGTTGGGATGTTCCGATGATTAAATTATCTCCCATTTCTATTTTAGGGGTTGCCTTTATTTTGAGTGGATGCAGGACTCAACTTGATCCGATGCAAAGTCGTGTTCAGGAAGTAGCATCTTATTTGGCAGGTGTAATGGAGACTTCAGCACAGGCTAAAGCTATTCCTGATGCGCCTAGTGTTCGCATGACGACTTGTGAGGTGAAATTGAACAATACAGACGGTTCTGTTCAACATTTTAACGGGGTTTTTCTCTATCAAGAACAAGCCTTAACGCGCAATTTATCAAAACCTTATCGTCAGAGAGTTTTAGAAATTAAACCCAGTGCGGATAGAAATAGTATTGAGTCCATTAGTTTTAAACTGATTAATCCTAAAAATTGGATTGGTTTGTGTCAGAAATCTCTATCAGAACGGGTGATTAGTTATCAAGAAATACAAAATGCTAATTGTAGTGTATTTTTGAAACCTGTGGGAACTGAATATAGGGGTGAAACTCAACCGGGAGGCTGTGCAACTAATTTTAAGGGAGCGGTTAAAATTACGAATACGATTAAGTTAGATCAACAAGGAATGGAAACTCAAGATCGGGGATTTGATGCTAAAGGTAAACAAGTTTGGGGGGCAGAAAATCGTTCTTATCAATATGAGAAAATGAGGGAACAGGGAACAGGGAACAGGGAACAGAAATAAAAGAAACTTCACCCTAGTTTTTGGGGTTTGCTACCTTGTTAAATACCCTAAGTAGGGGACTGCCATCAATTTTAAACTCTTTGATTTTTATTAAAATGATACTTAACCTTTTAATTATTAGTTTATTTTGGTCAGTGGGACTTTTACTCAATTTATGGGATATTTCCAGAAATGTTCCCACTTTCGATATATTAACTTCAGAATTACTGCAAGAACGGGTTATTGTGGGTGCTGCTTGTGGATTAATAGGTGGTTTAAGTGTGGGATGGGGATTAAAAAAAGTTGTTCCGTCTTTAAGTGGAATTCGGGTTTTTATTATTGCTTTAATGTGGGCGATCGCTTTAGCTATAGGAGTACAATTAAGTGCTTATATTAATGAATATGATATTGCCTTTAATCAGTTTAATTTAGCATCTTTTACCTTGGGTTCAATTCGTCAATTGATTAATTTTACCATTGCGGGGTTGATTGGCGGTTGTTTCATGGGTGTTGTTGTTAAGAAAATTCAATCTGAAATTTCGGTTTTAAAGCTCATTTTAATTAGTGGCTGTTGGGGGATAAGTTTCATCCTAGCAGCCGGGATTATTTTTATCATTCCTTGGTCGGGTGGAAGTGGAATTTTACGTTCATTTTTAGCAGGATTAACGATAGCATTATTAGGAGCAGGAATCATGTTTGTGCAAGTTAAATCTTTAGCTTCTGAAGAAATCTCTACTTAACCTGCAATGTTAATAATGTAACAATATGACTGTTAAAAATTAATAGTAAAAATAACAAAAATCTACCTTTAGGAATATGTTTTTAAATTATACAACTTGATAGGATTGAATCTCAAAACTGTTATTCTTAAATTCCCTAAAAATTGGGATGTAACATTTTTAAACCCTATCCCCTGGAGTCAACGCTATGTATATTCCTTTATGGCCGGGTAAACCTTATCCATTAGGGTCTCATTGGGATGGAAAAGGAACAAACTTTGCTTTATTTTCGGAAAATGCGACGGCGGTTGAACTGTGTTTATTTGATCAAAAGGGACAAGAAACTCGTGTATCTTTAACAGAAGTTAGTAATTTTGTTTGGCATGGTTATGTACCCAGTGTAGGGCCAGGTCAACGCTATGGTTTTCGAGTCCACGGCCCTTATAAACCCCATGAAGGTCATCGTTTTAACCCCAATAAACTATTAATTGATCCCTATGCTAAAGCCCTAGATGGGGATATTCAAGGGGGGATAGAAACGTTAGGTTATATTGTAGAACATCAGGATCAAGATTTTTCCTATTCTGAAGAAGATGATGCTCATTTAGTTCCTAAATCTGTTGTCATTAATGAATCCTTTGATTGGGGAGATGATCAACTTTTACGCACCCCTTTTCATGAAACAATTATCTATGAAGCTCATGTCAAAGGATTTACAAAGCTACATCCTGATATTCCTAAACAATTACGGGGAACCTATGCCGGAGTCGGACATCCGGCTAGTATTTCTTATTTACAATCGATTGGGATAACAGCTATCGAATTAATGCCTGTACATCATTATTTAGCTTATCCAGGGTATTTAGTGGATAAAAAGCTAAAAAATTATTGGGGCTATGATTCTATTAATTATTTTGCCCCCTATTCAGGCTATAGTTCTAGTGGCACATTAGGGGAACAAGTCACAGAATTTAAACAAATGGTTAAAGCCCTCCATGCAGGAGGAATTGAAGTTATTTTAGATGTGGTTTATAACCATACCGGAGAAGGCAATCACATGGGGCCGACTCTATCTTTAAAAGGCATTGATAACGCAGCTTATTACCGTTTAGTAGATGAAGATCCTCGCTATTATATGGATTTTACAGGCTGTGGTAATTCCCTGAATGTTCGCCATCCGCAAGTGTTGAAATTGATTATGGATAGTTTGCGGTATTGGGTGTTAGAAATGCACGTCGATGGGTTCCGATTTGATTTAGCTTCGGCTTTAGCACGGGAACTCTATGCAGTAGATCGATTAGCTGCATTTTTTGATATTATTCATCAAGATCCAGTGTTATCGGATGTTAAATTAATTGCTGAACCTTGGGATATTGGAGAAGGGGGATATCAAGTCGGTGAATTCCCGTTATTATGGTCAGAATGGAACGGAAAATATCGAGATAATGCCCGCAATTTCTGGCGAGGAGAAGACCAAACTTTGGCAGAATTTGCCTATCGTTTTACAGGAAGTTCAGATTTATATCAATTTAATGGTCGCCGCCCTAATGCCAGTATTAATTTTATCACGGCTCATGATGGATTTACGTTGAATGATTTAGTGAGTTACAACTATAAACATAATGAAGCTAATGGAGAAAATAACCAAGATGGAGATCAACATAATAGCTCTTGGAATTGTGGAGAAGAAGGGCCTACAGATAACCCTGATGTGTTGAAACTCCGCAACCGTCAACGCCGTAATTTTTTAACCACTTTGATGTTATCTCAAGGGGTTCCCATGTTGTTAGGAGGAGATGAAATTGGGCGATCGCAACAAGGAAATAATAACCCCTATTGTCAAGATAATGAAATTTCTTGGCTAGATTGGAATTTACAAGAAGAAAATTCTTCTTTATTAGACTTTGCCCGTCAATTGATTTATTTTCGTCGTCAACATCCCGTTTTTCGTCGTCGTAAATGGTTCCAAGGTCGGGCAATTTATGGTTCAGGAGTTACGGATATTGGATGGTTTAACCCCGATGGTGCTGTGATGACCGAAGAACAATGGAATATGGGGTTTGCAAAAGCCATTGGTGTATTTTTAAATGGAGAAGCGATTCTAACACCAGGAGAACGGGGAGAACGCATTATTGATGATAGTTTCTATATCCTGTTCAATGCTCATTATGAACCCCTAGATTTCTTCCTTCCTGAACCGATGGCAAATCGAGAATGGCAAGTTATAATTGATACGAGTTACTCTCGTTTTGTTAAAGATGATATTCGTTATACTTTGGATAAAGCTATGACGGTAACTGAGCGATCGCTAATGGTTTTAAAACGGTTGTAATACAAATTTTCTGTTCCCTATTCCCTATTCCCTATTCCCTATTCCCTATTCCCTAGAATTATGCGCTATAGTTGCCAATTTCCTCAAAACTAGATTATCTTGACGGATGCAACGCTTACAGTTCTGAGATCTTGAACCTTTTCTTCAACTCTAACCCCTCTCCCGACCCAACCGCGAATTCCCGTTTCACAGGTTGGTCATTGCAGGATCGTGATCCTGACTATATCCGATCCTTAATGCCGTTTTTGGGTTGGTTCTATGACCATTATTTTCAGGTCAAAACCACTGGCTGGGAAAATCTCCCCCCTCAAAATAAGATGTTATTAGTTGGTTCCCATAATGGAGGGTTAGCCGCCCCTGATATGTTTATGGGGTTGTATGCTTGGTGTCGTCGCTTCGGAGCCGAACGCTTACTTTACGGACTCATGCACCCGAAAGTTTGGCAGGTTTCCCCACAAGTCGCAACTTCGGCGGTGCGTTGTGGAGCATTGATGGCTCATCCTCGCATGGGAATGGCTGCTTTACGGGAAAATGCGCCCGTTTTGGTTTATCCCGGTGGCGGTGAGGATGTGTTTCGACCCCATCACTTACGCAACCAAATTCATTTAGCGGGTCGCAAAGGATTTATTAAGTTAGCACTGCGGGAAAAAGCCCCCATTGTTCCGGTGATTTCATCCGGTGCCCACGATACGTTAATTGTGCTCACGGATATTTACGACTGGGTAAAACAACTGCACAACTTGGGAATGCCTTGGTTATTAAATCTTGACCCAGAGGTATTTCCCATTTATTTAGGGTTGCCTTGGGGAGTGGGAATTGGGCCGTTACCCAATTTTCCTTTGCCCGCAAAAATTAAAATTCACATTTGTCCGGTAATTGAGTTTGAACGCTATGGACGAGAAGCCGCTAATGATCGAGAGTATGTAGATATTTGTTACCAACAGGTGAAAACATTCATGCAACAGGAACTTGACAATTTATTTGAAATCCCCTAAATGTTTGCTACAAATTCCCCCGTGTAGAGACGTTCCATGGAACGTCTCTACACGGGGGTTAGGGGGAATCATCTGTAGCATCTATAAGGGGATTTCATATTAGCTCTGTAGGGGGAGTCTTTCAAACGAGGATAGGAGCGATGGAGAAAACTCTCGACCCACACAAACCCACGCCCCCCAAAAATAACGATCTTGTAAAGGATAGGGTTGTGATTGCCATTTTTGTAATAATTCAGGAAGTTTTTACCGAATTTCTTGGATAAAATTATTAACTTTGATTTCCTTGCTCTCAACTATAGCGCTACTTGAAGAGGGAACAGCTTAACTGGGAACACCGAACAGTAAGAAGTGAAAGGGTTTCAGGATTTGGAAATGTCCTAACTGTAATGCGTAGCGCTATAGATCAACTGAATGGTTAACAGAGCAGGATTCTTTTTGCTGATTTAATAGCCTTTGTTCATGCAATGCAGCTAGAAATTGATGCCATCTTTGTTAGGAGGCTCCGCCTCCCGAATGGCATTCCCAGGCGGGAGCCTGGGAACGAGAGGGGGTTAACGTTTCACTAACTTCTTGCTGAGTTTGCGTAGACGAATAGATTCGGGTGTGACTTCCACTAATTCATCCGAGCTAATATATTCTAAGGCTCGTTCTAAACTCATATCCACAGGGGTTTGTAACTGAACCAGTTCATCGCCTGTTGCAGACCGATGGTTGGTTAACTGTTTGGTTTTGCAGACATTGAGTTCTAAATCTTGAGGGCGGTTGTGTTCACCCACAATCATACCTTTATACACTTTAGTACCGGGCTTAATAAAAAACACTCCTCGGTCTTCAGCATTTTTCATGGCGTAGAAGGTACTGACTCCTTCTTCAAAGGAAATCAATACGCCGTTACGACGGGCTTCAATATCTCCCGATAAAGCCCGATATTCGAGGAAACTGTGGTTCATAATGCCTTCCCCACGAGTCATCCGCATAAATTCCCCTCGGAAGCCAATTAAACCCCGTGCGGGGACAACAAACTCTAACTGAGTCCGTCCATTACCGCCAACGTGCATATCCTGCATTTCCGCCCGTCGTTGACCTAAGCGTTCAATACAGCTACCCACGCCTTCTTCGGGTACGTCTAAGACCAAATATTCAAAGGGTTCAAAGGGTTGACCGTTGACTTCCCGATAAATCACCTGGGGTTGGGAAACCTGGAACTCGTACCCTTCCCGACGCATAGTTTCAATTAAAATACCGAGGTGTAGTTCCCCCCGTCCTGAGACTAAGAATTTATCCGGGGAGTCGGTTTCGTCCACACGCAAAGCAACGTTTGTTTCTAATTCTCGCATTAAGCGATCGCGGACTTGTCGTGATGTCACCAAACTTCCCTCTTGTCCCGCAAACGGTGAGTCATTCACCGAAAAGGTCATTTGTAAGGTCGGTTCATCGACTTTAATTAAGGGTAACGCTAGAGGTTCATTGGGACAGGTAATCGTTTCCCCAATATTAGCATCGGCAAATCCAGCCACCGCTACAATATTTCCAGCAGATGCCTCTTGCAGTTCAATTCGTTTTAAGCCTTCAAATCCCATTAATTTGGTAATTTTGCTTTTAACAATACTACCGTCTTCTTTCATTAAGGCAGCTTGTTGTCCGGCTTTAATCACGCCATTATGAATTTTACCAATCACAATGCGCCCGACATATTCAGAATAATCGAGGGTGGTGACTTGCATTTGTAGGGATTTTTCCACATCTCCCACTGGGGGTGGAACATATTCGAGGATATACTCAAACATCGGCTGCATATCTGAGCTTTCTTCCTCTAGGCTGCGTTTGGCAAACCCCCCTAAACCAGACGCAAATAGATAGGGGAACTCGCATTGGTCATCATCGGCGCCGAGTTCGAGGAATAAATCTAAGACTTTATCAACGGCGGTGTGGGGGTTGGCGCGAGGACGGTCAATTTTGTTAATCACAACAATAGGCCGTAAACCCTTTTCTAAGGCTTTTTTGAGGACGAAGCGGGTTTGAGGCATGGGCCCTTCGTTGGCATCGACGATTAAAATACAACCGTCCACCATGCCTAACACCCGTTCTACTTCGCCTCCAAAGTCGGCGTGACCCGGAGTATCGATAATATTAATAATGGTGTCTTTATAGCGAACTGCGGTATTTTTGGAGAGAATGGTAATACCCCGTTCCCGTTCAATATCATTAGAGTCCATGACACAATCTGGAACCTCTTCCCCTTCACGGAAAATGCCAGATTGCTTGAGAAGTGCGTCCACTAAGGTCGTTTTGCCGTGATCGACGTGGGCAATAATTGCAACGTTGCGAATGGGAAGAGACATAGGATTGGGTCTTGTAACCAAGTTTTGCAAGAAATTGAAAAAATTTTCAAATATCTTAACAATTATAGCAGGGAACCGGGAGCACTAGACAGCTTAACGGGAAGAAAAACCTATTGATGATCTCAGGAGTGATGTTTCTCGGCTACAAGCTCAGGACTTCCGCAGAAACCGGGTTTCTGGAAGCGATCGCAAATACTCCAAGAAACCAGGTTTCTCATTGAGATTAATTGCCACAAATCAAGATTTCTACAGAAACCCGGTTTCTGAAAGCGATCGCAAATATCCCTAGAAACCGGGTTTCTCATTAAAATTAATTGCCACAAATCAAGATTTCTATAGAAACCCGGTTTCTGATGGCGATCGCAAATATCCCTAGAAACCGGGTTTCTCATTAAAATTAATTGCCACAAATCAAGATATCTACAGAAACCCGGTTTCTGATGGCGATCGCAAATATCCCTAGAAACCGGGTTTCTCATTAAAATTAATTGCCACAAATCAAGATATCTATAGAAACCCGGTTTCTGCTACTCCAACCTAACCCTATCGTGCTTCCCACAATTTAATCGTCTTGTCCCCACTCCCACTGGCTAATGTCCGATCATCGGCACTGAAGGCTACAGAGATGACCCAATTTGAATGTCCGGTGAGAGTAGCAATTTCCCGTTGGCTCTGCACATCCCACAATTTAATCGTCTTGTCAGCACTCCCACTGGCTAACGTCCAACCATCGGGACTGAAGGCTACAGAGCAAACATGATTTGAATGTCCGGTGAGCGTGGCAATTTGCCCTTGGCTCTGCACATCCCACAATTTAATCGTCTTGCCAGCACTCCCACTGGCTAACGTCCGACCATCGGCACTGAAGGCTACAGAGATGACAATATTTGAATGTCCGGTGAGCGTGGCAATTTCCCGTTGACTCTGCACATTCCACAATTTAATCGTCTTGTCAGCACTCCCACTAGCTAACGTCCGACCATCGGCACTGAAGGCTACAGAGAAGACAGAATCTGAATGTCCGGTGAGCGTGGCAATTTCCCGTTGACTCTGCACATCCCACAATTTAATCGTCTTGTCCCAACTCCCACTGGCTAACGTCCGACCATCGGCACTGAAGGCTACAGACCTGACAGAATCTGAATGTCCGGTGAGAGTGGCAATTTCCCGTTGGCGCTGCACATCCCACAATTTAATCGTCTTGTCATTACTCCCACTGGCTAACGTCCGACCATCGGCACTGAAGGCTACAGAGATGACAATATTTGAATGTCCGGTGAGAGTGGCAATTTCCCGTTGGCGCTGCACATCCCACAATTTAATCGTCTTGTCCTTACTCCCACTGGCTAACGTCCGACCATCGGCACTGAAGGCTACAAACCAGACAGAACGTGAATGTCCGGTGAGAGTGCCAACCAAAGGAACATTTTGCCAGGATGCTTGGGGTGAGGGTATCGGTTGAGGTGTTGATGGTGGCGGTGGTGGCGTTGAGGACTTTTGCGCTGGTTGTGGTCGTATTATCTGTAAATTCTGCAACACTTGATCAGCAGAAGAATAACGATCTTCAATATCTTTTTTTAATAGTTGATCAAGAACTTTATTTAATTCTGGGCTAAGATCTTGCTTGACATATTTTTGCCAATTTTTCGTCCAACTGTAACCGTCATCTAACCATAATTCCAGAGGTGAAATTTTAGTCAATAGATAAAAACAAGTTGCTCCTAAACTATATAAATCAGTAGCGGGGTAAGCATCTCCCCCTTGCATTTGTTCCCGACTTGCATATCCATCAGACCCCACACGGGTTCCTACTTGAGTATGTATCACCGTTGCTGATAAATCTTTCGCTACCCCAAAATCAATTAACACATATTCCCCATTCCGACGACGCATAATATTATCGGGTTTGAGGTCACGGTGAATCACGTTTTTTTCATGAATAAACTGTAGAACAGGTAACAAACTGGTTAATAATTCCTTAACTTGCTGTTCTGTCCAAACCCCTTGTTTTTGTAAAATCTGATCTAAAGTTTCCCCTTCAATATATTGCTGAATTAAATAGAGTTGATTGTTTTCTGAGAAATAAGCCGATAATGCCGGAATTTGGGCATGATGTCCCAGTTGTTGCAGTTGTCTCGCTTCTCGTTCAAATAATTCTAAAGCTTTTTGTAGTCCTGCTGTTCCTTGCATCATGGGAACAAACTGTTTAACGACACATTTTTCATTCAATTTATCGATATCTTCGGCTAAATAAGTCCGACCAAACCCCCCTTGTCCTAACAATTTGATCATCCGAAACCGTCCCCGCAGCAAGTCGGGTATTTTGACACCACAGCTTTGACAGTAAACCGTATTATCGGGGTTGTCTGGGTTCGGACATTGGGGGTTAATGCAGCATTTCATTATCGTAGAGGGTTGAGAATTTTATTAGGATTTTGTTTAATTTTATACAAGCCCTACAATTAATGTTACAGCATTTCTGACAAGCGGTTAAAAGAGAGTTAGGAAAATTAATAATAGTTTAGGGATTTTGGGAAGAAATCTTGAGGTAAAATGCGATCACTATAGCTCTAATATCAATTATAGGTGTTAGGGCGAGGAGACCCATCAGTGTCAACAATCGCGCTAAAAGTAGGCTTATTAGCGAAAGTTATTTGATTTTTTTAAGCGTCAATGATCCCCCCTAACCCCCCTTTTCAAGGGGGGTTAGGGGGGATCAAAGTCCCCCTTTTTAAGGGGGATTTAGGGGGATCTAATCTGGGCTATAATCACCAGTTTTTGGCTGAAGTTGATACTAATGGAGGAGACCTAGCCCCTACAATTTGTTAATCTAATTTTTATATGCAATATTTCTGTCATTCTGAGCGTAGCGAAGAATCTATACTATTAAACAAATAGATTCCGGCCATTCTCGACACCAGGATTTCATTTCACTAACAATAGGAAGATGAATACGATTCCAACTAAACAAACCAGGGTTAATTTCAGGATAGGAACCCAGATGAAATTGAACCTCTCCAGGGGAAAAACCGCTTTCTACAAATTTAAAGGTTAACGCTGAGGGATGAACTTGTTGTTTGAGTTGGTTTCTCAACCAATTTCTATGGATAATTCCCGTGTAGGTACTGCGAAAACTTCCGGCAAATTTTTGACAATTCCACATTACTAAATTACAAATTAATCCTAGAGTTTGTTCATCGGTAAAGGGTAATTCTTTAAACTCTTGTAAAAATTTTTCTATAATAAACTGATCAATAAAAATGCTATTCTGATAAGATTTTAGAATAGGATTAAAAAAATCCATATTTTCAGATTCATCTGTACAAATTAATAGCATTTCTTCAGGAGAAAAAATTTCTTTTAAGGTTTTTAAAACTAAATAGGGATGATCTTCTTCTCGATGGGGAATACAGTTCCGATAATCTGTTAGACGAATATGAATCCCATTATATTGTCCGAGGGTTTGAGAAATTTTATTTGCTAAATTGCGATAAATGGGTTTAAATTGAATCGCTTCCATCAGGGAATATACCGCAGGGGAAGGAAGATAAAAAAATCGGGAATAATAAGCTAAATTACAAGCACTAAATTGTAAAATATCCTGTTCCACATCCTGTACAATGATGCGATTTTCGGCAAAATCTGATAAAACGTTAGGGTCAATAGTAATATTATTAGGAACAAAAACAGCATTAACTAATCTCACATCACTATGATAATGGCTGAGACTTTTTCCTTGGGTTTCTGCTAAAAATTCAGAATAATTTAAAATTGGAATTGGAAGTTGATCAACTAAATCTAAAATAGTCGGTAATTTATCAATATTAATAATATGTTTTCGACTTTCGGGAACCGATAAAAAATATCCACCCCGCACAGGTAAGATATTCTTTTCTTCTCCCACTGAACCGTAAAAGACTAATTTCCGTTGGGTTAAATAAGCTAATCCTACGGCTATTTCTAATCCCATTAAGTTATTATTTAAACCGGATTCATAATCTTTATATAACAAATAACGTGAGGTCATATTTGAAAATCAAGAAACTTTATTTAATAAAATGCGATCGCAAAAAAACATTGTTCCCGCCGCCACACAAACCGGAATTGATAATAAATTTAAAAATGGAATCACCACTAATCCAAAACAAACTAAAGCAAAACTCACACTAGCGGGAAATGTCCTAAAAATCATGTTTAATTTATCTCTAAACCGAAACCGTCTTCTTTCCATTGGAGAATCTAAAAAGTCTAAACAAACAATGGTTGAAGCTAAAGTAATGCCTCCTATTGTAAACAATAATGTTCCAAAACCGGGGATAAAATTCAATAAAAGTAAAGGGACTCCAATTAAAATTTGTAACCCTAGTTTTTTTAATTCATATAAAATTGCTCGTCCAATATCCTGAACTGAACTGGTGAGGGTTTGGGGAGGTAATACTGCGGGTTTTCCGGTTTGCAGTTCTTCCACTTTTTCTGAAAGTTGACCATACCAAGGCGCGCCTAAAATTCCTCCAAACTGTAATAGCAGAAACCCAATAATTAATAAGAGTCCTGTAACTAAACCTACCCGTAATAACCACCCTAAAACACTGGCTAAAATATCTAAATAGTGCAACCATTGGGGTAAATTAGCCACCCATTGATCAATTTGAGTCCCCAAATTCAAGACAATAACCTCAATTCCCCTTAACCCCGGAAGCAATAATCCAAAATAGAGAAAAATCCCGACAATAATATTAACAATTACTGGAAAAATTACATATCCTCTTAAGGGTGGATTGTTATAAAATAACTGCAATGCTTTTAAGGGATAGGTTGCACCTGTAATTAAACTTAGGGGGGTTTCCAACAAAGGATTAGGAGGTTGTAAAGGATTAGAGTTCATATAATATTAATTGAGATGCTGTCTATGCTGTTCTTACAGACCCAACTGAGGTGGGTTTTTACCCACCTTTTGCGGTTAAATTTTCCAAATCCAATGATAGGGATCGGGTACTTTTCCGGTTTTAATCGCTTCTAATTGTTCTAAAATAGATTGAGCATATTTGCGTTCAGAAATGGGGGGTAAAATTAAATCTCGTCCTTGATATCCAATTTTAGAAATATGAGCAATAGTCGCAGCAGTTCCCATTCCAAAGGCTTCTTGTAAAATCCCTTTGTCATAAGCTTCTGCTACTTCTTCAATGGGAATTAATCGTTCTTCGACTTTAACACCTTGATCTCGGAATAACGTTAACACGCTATCCCGTGTAATTCCTTCTAAAATTGTTCCGGTTAATTGCGGTGTTACCACGACATTATCAATCACAAAAGCTAAATTCATGGTGCCGCATTCTTCCACATATTTCTTATGAATGCCATCCAGCCAAATGACGTTATCATACCCTAAAGCTTTAGCTTCTTTATCTGCTAATAAACTCGCTGCATAATTTCCAGCACATTTTGCCGCCCCTGTTCCGCCTTCACAAGCTCGAATATATTTATCAGTAACGATTAATTTAACGGGTTCGGAATAATAAGCTCCCACCGGACAACTCATAATAATAAAAGTATAGTGAGTTGAAGGTTTTAACCCAATAAATTCATCGGTAGCAAAATACAACGGACGAATATATAAACTCCCTTCTGATTCAGGAATCCAAGCAGAATCTAAACGAATTAATTCCCTTAATCCTTCCATAAAAATTTCTTCAGGAATGGGGGGCATACACAGTCGATGAGCCGATTTATTAATCCGTCTAAAATTAGCATCGGGTCTAAAAATTAACGTTTCTCCCGTTACACTTTTATAGGCTTTCATCCCCTCAAAAACAGCCTGACCATAGTGTAAAACTGCCATTGCTGGAGTCATGGTCAAGTTACTATAGGGCATAATTTTTAGATCTTCCCAAGTTCCATTATCATAAGTAGCCACAAAAATATGATCACTAAAAATTCGACCAAAGGGAATATGATGTAAGGGTTCTGAAGGAAGTCGGGAATGTTCTGTTTTTTGAATGTTGAGTTGGTGATTCACTGTTTCCATTGTCGTTTGAGTTGTTAGAATTATTGTTTTTACAGGATAAGGCTTTTCGAGTCTTAGGAAACCCCAACACCCCCTATTCTTATGCTCTAATAATCAGGATAGGAATAGAGGGAGTAGAATTTGATCTCAATTAATTGGGATCATTTTTAGCAATCACCCAAACAGCATGAATGATTCCGGGAATAAATCCAAGTAGAGTCAGCAGGATGTTCAGCCAAAATGCGCCCCCAAAACCAACGGTTAAAAACACGCCCAAGGGGGGTAAGAAAACAGCAGCAATCAAACGGATAAGGTTCATATCACTTTATTTATGACTTTTATTGATATTTTAGCAATTTTTTCATTTAGAATAGGTAAACTTCTATAAACTCTTAAACCTTATCCCCATGCTACTTGATCTTTTTCCCTTTGAATTTCATTTTGACCCGACCCTGATTGCAGGCGCAACCCTATGGTCTTTAGCGTTGTATTGGGGCTTCTCTCCCGTGAGTGAATGGGTGATACACCAATTAAATCGTTGGTTTAATTATGCCGAACGAATGTTATATACTTCGGAAACCGAATATGAGCGCACCCGTAAAGGTCGAGAGTCACAAAATGCGTTTTATGCGTCTTTGTTTAGCATTGTTCCCTTTTTAATTGTCGGAACGTTATTGAATTGGGGGACTGAAATTGCTTTAGATAAAAGTTGGTCAATTAGTGTGGGAATTATTGCTTGTCTGAGTGGGGGAATTTATGAGTTAGGGAGACAAGATGGAAAAAAAGGAATTAATTCTTAATCCTTAATGTTTAATCATGAACTTCACCATTAGGCATAATAGCACCATGCAAAATAGCCCCAGCCGTATTAGAACTGCTCAACTCTACGCGAGTTAAATAGGTATAACTTAGATTGGCATTTCTTAAGTTGGTTCGAGCAATAGAAGCATCAGTTAAATCCGCTTGGGTAAGATTAGCAGAATTTAGGTTAGTTCGAGTTAAATCGGCACGAACTAAATTAGCCCGACTCAAATCGGCATTGCTTAAATTAGCATTACTGAGTTGAGCATCGGGAAGAATGGCATCACATAAAGAAACTCCTGGTAATTGGGCATCATTTAAGATCGCTCGTTCAAATTTGACTTTCCTTAAATTGGCTCCAATTAAGTTGGCTTCTGTCAGAACTGCTTCTGTTAAAAAGGCTGATTGTAAGTTCGATTGACTTAAGTTAGCTTGGGTTAAAATTGCACCGCGTAAGACCGTTTCGGTTAAATTAGCTCCACTTAAATTGGCTCTGGTTAAATCTGCCCCGGTTAAGTTGACCCCTTGTAAATCTGTACCTCTTAAATCTGCACCTCGTAAATTCACACTTTCATAAATTCTCGGTTCATAGCGCAAATTTGCCCCCCTTAAACAAGCACCTCTTAAATCGGCTCCTTGTAAATTAGCACCTCTTAAATCCGCTTGAATTAGGTTAACATCCAGTAAGGTTGCTAACGCTAAATTGGCTTTTTTAAAATCTGCGCCTTGTAAAATTGTTCCATGAAATTCTGCATCGCTGAGGTTAGCTCCGCTTAAGTTGGCTTTATTTAAAATTGCACCATTAAATCGGACACCTCTAAGATTAGCGCGGGAAAAATTAACTCCATTCAAATAAGCAAAAACAAAGTTGGCTCCTTGCAAATCTGAACCACTTAAGTTAGCACCAATCAAGTCCGCACGACTAAGTTCAGCACCCCTTAAATTAATTCCTTTAAAATTTTTTTGTCCCGCTCGATACTGTTCGAGTAATGTTTCCTCATCCATAATTAATTATTGATAAGTCCCCGTATAGGTAAATTCTTGCACCCAAGCCATTGACTTATTGCCAGGAGTTCGAGCGTAAACTTTGATCTTCTGAATTGATATGATTTTCAAATCCAAAAGTTTTTGATAAACAAATTGACTCATAGTCGCTTGATTTGGCACTTGATCTGACTCTAGTATAATGTGCAAGCAAGCGTCTTTTGACTTTGCAAGCGTGTTAATCCGCTTCGGTTTAAGGAATTGACTGATTACCGTTGCGATCGCTTTTGCATGGCCCTGTCTGGCGAGTTCCAGCAATTGGGGTTGAGTCAGTCGGTGTTGCAGGTTCTCTGGGTCTTCACCTCCATCCATCATCACGGTCTTATTCAACAATAATCGTTGTTGATCTTCGACTTCCGATTGATTAATTACCATCCCTAAATCTGCAATTCTATCGTGAAGCAGATGAATAAACTTTCTTAAAGATTTATATTTAATTTCTAATTGAACTTCAGGGGTCTGATTTTTTAATTCTTGGTTAAGAGATAACTCCAAATGCTTTAAAATTGTTGTTAATGGTACTAAAGAATCAGCTACACTATGCTCAATTTTTTCCTCAACGTTTAACTCCAATTTTAGCCTTTTTTGAATAATATCACTGTTGTCTTCTACATCAGGTTCTGCAATCTCAATATTACTAATAGATGTTGCTAAGGTAAAATCAGAAAGACTACTTTGACTGATGGACGATGGAACCTGAACAGTCTCTCCCTTGTCTAAGGCAAATTGAAAGTCCTGGGGATTAGGATTTAATAAATGCAGGGTTTCACTTTCATTAATATCAATGGCTTGACTCGTTAAAAAATGTTGCTGTAAAATCGAAGGCGGGGAAGATTCGGCAATCTCTGCATAAGATTTTTGTTTAGGTTCATAATAATGATTTAGAGCTTCTAAAATCACCGTTACAACTTGTATATTTTCATCCACATCTTCTAAATATTCCGCCATCTTATAAAGATGAGATTTAAGCCGTTCTAAATTAGGAAAAGTTTGTAAGAGTTGGCGCAGTAAATTATCCAAACTTTGATTTTTCAGTTGTGACCAATCTTCATCTCGATAATTAAATTCTCTTTCTAAACTCGAAAAAATCACCAGTTTTGCCCGTAAGGGATTAGTATGCTGCATGATTTTAAATCGCACATCAAATAAATCCGATATATTGCTTCTGGCATCCGGCGAAGTTACTTGACTTAAATAGACAGAGGACAGAGAATTTAACTCTTCAGGACTAATTTTTACGGTTTCTGATGCTGTAATTGACGGTTGATTAACTTCGGAATTTTCTTCCGAAAGAGAGGGAAGATAAAGTTGAGTGATCTGTTCTTCAATGCTGTGAATAACACGACCATATTCATTCTTTTTATTAAGACGAGATAAAATATTATTGAGACTAATTTTAAGGGGTTCAAATTGAGGATATTTTTGATAAATATTTTGGAGTATATGAGTTAAATTAGTTGCATTTAAAATTTGAGCATCATTTTCCCATTTGCCATTATAAGCACATAACAGAACTTTCTTAATCCGCGTTGAATTCGGATCAGATTCTAAACTTTGAGCAACTTCATTTAGACGGGACGGGGTTGGCATTTTAGTCTCCAATACAGAAAGTCAACAATTTATGAAGTGACTTAAGCGTATCCGGTACTAGGGTTTTGTTAATAATAGGTGGTACTGAGGAGGAAATAGAAACTTATCGCTCATAATCGGTTATTTAGAGGATCATTTTTACCCAAATTGATTAGAATTTTTTGAGGGATTATGACTCCTCTGTTCTATTTTCAAAACCTTTAAAGGCTTGAATACACTCCGAATCTGCTTAAGTTTACATCCCGTTAAAGGACTATTCAGAAGAAATGCACGCATCCCTGATGATCCACTAAAATACATCTCAATTGTACAAACACAAATTTCTATTTTTCATTCCCCATTTTCCCTTCCTCATCCTAGAATATAATTTTAATGCGGAGTAGCCTAGTATATTTTACGCTATTTTTTATTAAAATAGCGGTAAAATCTTATCGCTTAACCTCCACAACCTGATCAATACGGATGCAAAATTTTGATGTAATTGTCATTGGCAGTGGTATCGGTGGCTTAGTAGCAGGCGCTCTTTTGGCTCACTCTGGTAAACAGGTCATGATTTTAGAAAGTCATACCTTGCCGGGAGGAGCAGCACAGGGTTTTTCTCGTCAGGGCTTCCATTTTGATTCAGGCCCCTCGTTTTATTGTGGACTGAGTAATTCCCAGAGTTTAAATCCTTTACAGCAAGTTTTAACTCGTTTGGGGGAGTCCCTGGCAACGGTGGTCTATGACCCTCTAGGACATTATCATTTTCCTGAAGGGTCTTTGGCCGTTTATGGGAATAGCGAACGTTATCGAAAGGCTATTGCTCAATTTACACCCGAAGGCGCGCTAGAATTTGCCCAATTTGAACATCGGTTACTGAAAGTTTATCAAGGCTTAAAAGAAATTCCTGCCATTGAGTTACGGGCTGATTGGAAAGTCATTCCTAAATTAATTACAAATTATGGCTTTTCTTTATTAAAATTACTGCCTGTCTTGGGTGAGATTTCAAGTTCAGTGGGTAAAATCGTTGACCAAACTGTTCACGACCCTTGGGTACGACGATTAATTGATTTAGAATGTTTTTTATTATCAGGATTAAAAGCAGAAGGAACGGTGACTCCAGAAGTTGCTTTTATGATAGGTGAACGGAATTATTCTCCGATTGAATATCCCCTCGGAGGTAGTCAAGCGATTGTTCAAGCTTTGGTGCGAGGATTAACTCGATTTGGAGGAAAGATCCAGTTAGGAACCCACGTTGAAAAAATTTTAGTTCACGGGGGAAAAGTGTATGGTGTTAAAACTCGAAAGGGAGAAGAATTTCAGGCTCCAATTGTCATCTCTAACGCCACAATTTGGGATACCTATACCCATTTATTAAATCCCTCAAATTTACCTCCAGACTATCGTAAAACCGCCTTAAATACTCCGGCGGTGGATAGTTTTATGCACCTACATTTAGGACTTAAAGCTGACGGATTAGAGGAACTAACGGGGCATCATGTTGTGGTTCATGATAGCAACCTTGATATTACTGTTCCGGGCAATACCTGTATGATTTCGATTCCTTCTGTTTGGGATAAAAATTTAGCTCCACCCGGTCATTATCTCATTCATGCCTATACCTTAGAACCCTTTTTCGGGTGGAAAAAAGATGACGGTTATACTCAAAAGAAACGTGAAAAAGCCGAACCTTTATATCGTGCTGTAGAAAAAATTATCCCCGATTTGCGCCAACGAACCACCCTAGAATTAATCGGAACTCCTTTAACCCATGCTCGCTATTTACGACGTTATCAAGGCACTTATGGCCCTGCCATTGTTGCAGGTCAAGGGAGATTTCCAGGGCCATTTACCCCCATTCAAGGCTTATATTTAGTGGGAGATAGTACCCAACCCGGTATTGGAGTTCCCGCCGTGGCAGCATCGGGGATTTTATGTGCGAATTGTTTGTAGAGGAGGGAACAGGGAACAGATAGTTTATGTTCTAACAATTGCTTAGGTTGCTATAGATTAATTTAGATTAATTTTCTCCAAACAATTTCAATTGAATATAAACTAAAATTAAAGCGATCGCTAGTAAAATAGTTGCTGCTGCGGCTGCATAACCAAAATCAAATTGAGCAAAGGCTTGATCATAAATATAATAAACTAAAACATTGGTTGAATTTAAGGGGCCGCCTCCGGTTATTACATAAACTTGCTCAAAACTTCTTAAGGTAAAAATAGCCGTTGTTACCGTTGCAAAAACAAGAGTAGGTTGTAAACCGGGTAAGGTGATGTACCAAAATTGTTGCCAAGGATTTGCCCCATCTAATTCGGCTGCTTCATATCGAGTTTGAGGAATTGCTTGTAACCCTGCTAAAAATACTACTAAATTAAACCCTAATTGTTTCCAAATACTGAGTAAAATTAACACAGGCATTGCCCAGATTGTACTACTTAACCAAGGAATCGGATCAAGTCCAATGTGGGATAATAATCCATTGACGGGGCCATTAAATTGAAATAACCAACGCCATCCTAAACCAACGGCGACTAAGGAAGTAATGGAGGGAATAAAATAAGCTGTTCTGAGAATATCTCGTAAAGCAAAAGTTCGATTTAAAAGTACCGCTAATCCTAAAGGAATTATCAAAATTGGAATTACCGTTGCGACGGTAAAATAAATTGTATTAAACAGCACTTGCCAAAAATCAGGACTCAGAAATAAACGCACATAATTGTTCAGTCCCACCCCGTAAACCCCAGACCGTGTAAAACTCCCTTGGGTAAAACTGAGGTAAAATAAATACCCAATTGGCCATACAATAAAGATCCCCATCAGCAGCAAAGCTGGAGCCAGAAAAATCCAAGCCATGACTGCATCTTGATCCAGAAGCTGTTTCTGAGAAATAGGTGAAGAAGCCATAACCTGAATCAATTTTAATAAAGTTTTCTCAAAATATAGCAGGGAACACCGAACACCGAACACCGAACAGGGGTAAAAAAATTTAACCGTCCTTGGTTTCAATATCAGTCCATGTTCTAACCTTGTTTCCATAACTGCTATATTTTACAATACGCTATTAAGCCTTTAAACTGTATTAAAGTTATTATATAAATGGGTGAAACTCTCAATGAATGCGACGCTAACGGGAATTGATTCAACCTCCTGTTTAATTTCTCCTCCTATTCCTTCTCCTTTATTTGTGGAAGGTAATCCTTTAAAAATTGGCGTTTTAGCCTCTGGAAGCGGAACCAACTTTGAGGCTATTGCTCAAGCCATTCAAGATCAACAACTCAATGCTCAAATTCAAGTTTTAATTTATAATAATCCCGATGCTAAAGTCATAGAACGAGCGCAACGATTTGGAGTCAAAACAATTCTTTTAAATCATCGCCACTATAAAAAACGGGAAGATTTAGATCGAGATATTGTTAAAACCTTAAAAGAACATGATGTCGATTGGATTGTTTTTGCTGGGTGGATGCGAATTGTCACTCAAGTTTTAGTCGATGCCTTCCCTCAAAAGATTATTAATTTACATCCTAGTTTATTGCCCAGTTTTCCCGGAATTCGAGGGGTAGAACAAGCCTTAGAAGCCCAAGTTAAAATTACAGGATGTAGCGTTCATTTAGTCGAATTAGAGGTCGATAGAGGCCCAATTTTAATGCAAGCGGCGGTTCCAATTTTACCCGATGATACCCCGGAAACCTTACACGCCCGAATTCAAGTTCAAGAGCATAAAATTTTGATTGGGGCCATTTCCCTAGTGACTCAGTGGCATAATCAAAAATAATTTTCGAGTTAAATTGTATTCAGGCTTGGGGGTAAATACAGATAACGCCAACCTAGACACTCAACTTTTTTTCTGTCTGTTCCCTGTTTCCTGCGAAGCACTGAGCCTGTCGAAGTGTTCCCTGTTCCCTTTTAAGCTACAATCTCACAACGAGTTGAATGAACTGAAACCATTATGGATCTAAATTCATTACCAACGGAGGTGATTTTGACCCATCCCCGTCAAACCCTGGGAAGTGTTTGTTTAGATTGGACACCACAACCCGGTCATTATCTCAACTGGAATGGGCAAACTTATACAGTTTTAGAGCGTCGCCATCGCTATCAACTCAAATCCGGCCGCTACCGACTGCATAAAATTTCCTTATATGTACAATCGGTAGAGCGACCTGAAGATAAAACGTTAATTGATGGACATTGGGTGATTGGGGATGCCAGTTGTCAGTTTAACGCCCATTCAGAACTCATGCGTTGTGCGGTGAATCCCTCTGGCCCTTGTAATACCTGTCAGTTTTATGAACCCATTTAAGGCTATCCCCAAGCCTGTACCTGCCCCCTAAACACCCTTTCATTGAGTCAATAAACTCATTTCAGCTTGATAATCCTTCGTTGAAACTAAGCGCCATTTTTGATCGCCCATGAGTTCTAAAACGTGCTGATGATAGCGCAATAAACTCATCCGATGTCCAACGCTAATATAGGTTGTTTCGGTTTCATCTAATTTCTTGTAAAGGAGTTCTTCATTTTTTAAATCTAAGGCACTCGTCGCTTCATCTAAAATAGCGTAGCGAGGTTTACTGATTAATAATCGGGCAAAAGCTAACCGTTGTTGTTCCCCTAAAGACAGAATATTTGCCCAATCTAATTCAGCATCAAATCCATTGACTCGTTCTGGCAGATCTTCTAAATTAACTAATTTTAAGACTTGACGTAATTCAGTTTCATTAACCTCTCGATTAATATTGGGATAAAGTAATTGTTGCCGTAATGTTCCTAAAATCATATAGGGACGTTGGGGTAAAAATAACATCGACGATAATTCAGGACGAACTAACCGCCCTGTTCCTGATGTCCATAACCCAGCAATTGCCCGTAATAGAGAACTTTTTCCGACTCCACTTTGACCCATAATTACTAATCCTTCACCGGAAGCGAGAGTCAGAGATAAGTCTTTAACTAATATTTTTTGATAATTAGGAGTATTGAGGGTAACGTGTTCTAAAGCTAGGGGAGAATCAATCGTTAAATCAATCTGTGTATCTCCTCGATAAACAGTTTTTGGATATTCTAAAAATTCAGAAAACGTTGCTAAACGATTAATTCCGGCGGCAAACGCACTCAGAATTTCAATCTCACTGACGATAATAGAAAAAGCACCTAAAACTTGAGCAAAAGCAAAATTAGCTTGAGTAATATCCCCATATTTAATCGTTCCTGCGAAATAAATGGGAGCTAAAATTAACGAAGGCAAAATAATGACTGCATATTGATAGCTTTTGGTAAAATAATTAACATTTCGTTGCCAACCTACTAATAAATTAAAGTTTTCAAAGGCTTTTAAAAAACGTTGTTTAACTTGGTTAAGTTCTTGGTCTTCCCCTTGATAAAAAGCAATAGATTCGGCATTATCGCGGACATGAACTAACCCATAACGAAAATCTGCTTCTCGTCTTAATTGATTAAAGTTCAGGGGAATTAAACGCCGTCCAATTACAACGGTAATTAAAGTCCCAATGAAAGCATAAATTAACAGAAAAACCGAAAGAGATTTGGAAATAGAAAAAAGAATTCCAGTAAAAGAAATTACATCAATAATTGAACCTAGGATAATCAGTAAAAATCTTAAACTGGTAATCGTAAAAGATTTAATATCTTCGGTTATCCGTTGATCCGGGTTATCAATCTTTCCGTCGGATTCGATTTGATAAAAGGCACGCTGACTTAAATACCGATCTAAAAATTCATCCGTTAACCACTTTCGCCAGTAGTTCCCTAAGCGATCGCGGGTATATCCATACAAGACAACGATGGGGGTTCCCACAACAAAAACACCCGCATAAACATAAAGAAATCGCCAAAATTCATCCTGACTTTTTTCAGCTAAAGCCGTTGTAAAAAAGTTACCCACATAGCTAATAATGACATTTAATCCACTAACGGATAGGGATAAGAATAAGAGAACGCTTAAAAATGCCCAAGGTTGCCAACGAATTTTTATTTGATTTCGATACAGGAAAAACGCCCCCATGGGAACTAAAAGCATTAAAAGGACAATAATAATAGAGGGAGAGTAAATAATACTAGCAACGGATTTATATAAACCAGGAGCAATACTATTAAAGAAATCAGGAAAAATATACTGACTTACAATCGAAACTCCACTCACTAAAACAAAAACAGCAGCAAACAAAAAGATTAATAATAACAACAATAAACTCAAAAAAACTTTCCCACTTCCTGCTTCTAAAGGATAAAAGAAGGGTTGAGCAATCTTTAAAAATCGGTGCCAAAGTAAAGGATCAAGTTGATTCATATTTTTCATTGTTTTGAACACAGACGTCCTATCCTATCAAAGTTCCGCATTCCCTGCTAGTTTCTACAAACTTAGCGTGTGAAATCGGCTAGATTTTTGATTAATTAGTTACAAAAATTGGCACAAGAGGGTGAGGCGATAAACCATCTTAACTCTAACATTTCCCCATAATCTATCCACATCCGATGATCAGAAAGGCTGAAATCACTACAAAATCCGCAAATCAGACTACAAAATACTCGATCAGGCAATTTACGAGACGCGCGGAAAATGGAGCAAGTCCCCATAACTGTATTGTGAAAGTTGATCTCTAGTTATAGCAATAACACAAAGACCCTGTAGAATGCACTCTTTTGATCAAATTCGCTTTTCGCTCAAGGGTTCTCTTTTTACTCTTGATCGGAGTGAATTAACAATAGCACAATGCTTTCAACTCTTAGACACCCGATAAAAAAAACTCAACTGTCAACTTTAACCTCATCCAACTCCGTTCATCATTTTGCCAAATATTGATCTTAAGATAGATGACAAGAGTTTATGCAAACTGTTTCAGTAACTTGACGTAACCCTCAACTTTTAGGGAAGGTCATTACTGGAATTGGTGGCACTCAGCGATACAATGGTTCAGGGTTTAAAAAGAACACGATGTCTAAAACCTATACAGTTGAATTTCATGACCAAGGGAACGTCCAAACCGTCGAAGTTCCAGAGGATAAACAAATCCTCAAAGTCGCATTGGATGCCGGGATCACATTACCCAATTCTTGCAATGCAGGAGTTTGTACTACCTGTGCTGCCCAAATTATCGAAGGTGAAGTCGAGCAAAGTCAGGGTATGGGATTAAGTCCTGACCTGCAAGCAGAAGGTTATGTCCTTCTTTGTATCGCCTATCCCCGTTCTAATTTAAAACTGGTTCCTGGAAAAGAAGAAGAAGTCTATGATCGCCAATTTGGTCAAGGTTCTTAATTAAAATGACGGTAGACGGTTAGCTGTTGAGAGTTAGCTGTAGCGAGGATCTCGCTTTGTTCAGGTGTTTCTGTACCCGTTATCACTCATCAGTTAACCGTCTACTGTCTCTGATTTGTTAAGTTTTTGAAGAAAAAATATTGAGGATTAAACCAAACGATGACAACTCATTTTATTACGGCTGAAATTGATTTACAGGAATCTCCAGTCGATTTAAATCAGGCAATTGAAGCGGAATTACAAAAACGCGGTGAACCCCTGCGATGGGCAATTACCAATATTGATTCTGAACAACAAAAAGCTAAAGTTGAAGCTGTTGTCACGGTTCAAAAAACAATTGACAGTTGACTCTTAACGGTTGACTGATGACTGATGACTGATGACTGTTAATTTTTGGTGTACCCTATTATCGGTTAAGACTCTACGGTATGACCAACGGATACAACCGCTTCTTTAACGGCGGTTTCCGACGGTTTACCCTTAATATTGACCGTTTTCGTGTCTAAATTAATTTGCACATCAGCCTCAGCATCCAAAGATTTAATGGCTTTGGTAATAGTATTGGCGCAGGCTTGACACACCATCGAAGGAACTTTGATTTCAATAGTCATGGTTCAGGTATTTATATACAATTCTGCTATTTATTATTACTGCTAAAGACGCGCCATGGCACGTCTCTACAGCAATTAAACGAATGCCAGTGCTGGAGATTCAACCTGAAGAATCTCTCGTCCGACAGCTACCGCAACGGGACGTAAATGATTAACCAACTCCGCCATATCTTCTAAAGATAAGGCTTGTCTAGCATCAGAAACGGATTTTTCCGGTTCAGGATGACATTCAATAATCAGTCCATCCGCCCCACAAGCAATGGCGGCTTTTGCTAAAGGTTCAACTAATTCTCGTTTTCCGACCGCATGGGATGGATCAACAATAACAGGTAAATGGGTTAACTGTTTTAAACCAACAACAGCCCCTAAATCTAAGACATTGCGGGTGAAATTATCGAAACTGCGAATACCTCTTTCGCATAAAATAACATCCGGGTTGCCATGACTTAAAATATATTCAGCAGCCATCACAAATTCTTCTATAGTTGCCGCTAAACCTCGTTTTAATAGAACAGGTTTACCCGCTTTTCCCAAAGCTTTTAATAATTCAAAATTCTGCATATTGCGGCTTCCAATTTGTAGCATATCCGCATAAGTGACAACAGATTCAATTTGTTCAATAGACATTACCTCGGTCACAACAGGAATATGATGGCGTTGACTAATACCCTTTAAAATATGAAGTCCTTCCAAAGCTAGACCTTGGAAGGAGTAGGGAGAGGTTCTGGGTTTGAAGACTCCGCCTCGCAGCATTTGTACGGAAGTATGGGCGAGATGGCGGGCGACTTGTTCCATTTGTTCTAAACTTTCCACCGCACAAGGGCCACCAATGATTAATAAGTCTTGACCCCCGACAGTCACGGTATCAGAAATATTAATAACGGTTTGATGTTCAGGATGGGTTTTAGAAACGAGTTTAGCATCTAACATGGGAATTCTCCTTTTGTGTTCATAGAAACGGTAAACATTTAAAAAGCCCGAAACCTTTTTGAGGTTCCGGGCTTGGCGTTTGTGAAAACAGCAGCAAACTTTACCCAGAACCTATTCGGGGCCAAAAATAAAAGCCATAAAAGTAAGATTGGATAAAGTTTGTCATTGCTGTTTTGCTGTAAAAATAAGAAGGTTGACCATTAAAAAACCGCAGCCTTTGTTCTGCGGTTCACTAGGGAGTTTCCATACACCAATGGATTCACTCTCTGTGAACCGTGCTACACCAAAAATAAAAGTAATAGCAATTGCGAATGGGCATGGGTGTTTTGATCAAACTTATATGTTCGTTACTACGACCCTAGCATAGCGATCGCCCAATGTCAAGTTGAACCGAGCAACTCTCAACACAGTCAAAATAGGGTGTTAATTGTTAAAATCTATTAAGATGAATAGAGAACAATATTGTTTTAGAAGTTAAGAGTAAGCCTTCCGTCAGCACCCCGCTCTGAAGAGACAGGTCTATGCGCGGAGCGCAGGCTACGCTAATATGCCTTTCCTTTGGATAGCTGACCAGCCTAAGCCTTAACTGGCTACGTTATCGGTAAGCGTTAAAGTTCTTACCTTGGGATGCGAAGCTAGTCCCAAGCTCTAAAACTCAAAAGTTAAACAGTTTTACGAGGGGTAAGACAGTGCTTTTGAGATAGTTACCGACCGATAACATTGGCGAAGCTAACATTACCTGAGAAATCAGTGGGGTAGAAATACCAAAAAAACCGGGAATCGGCAAATACAACAATTTTTGTCGATTCCCAATCTAGTATTCACGGAGAATTTATTCTCCTGAGCGGTCACTGAGCGTTCGACTGAGCTCACGCCGAAGTCTTGCCGAAGTGTCGTTTTTCCTCCGCGCTTTGAAGAGACGCGGTTTCCCAACTTTCCATTTTTTTTATTATGACATCACAAGTTTTAGTTGAAAAGAAAAAATTAGAAAAACCGCCCTTTGAGATCCACTATTTAGGCGATCGCGCCTTGAGAACGCCTGCAAAACGAGTGTCCCGAATTGATGATGAGATTCGCAAACTCGTGCGGGAGATGTTACAAACCATGTATAGTGCGGATGGTATTGGTTTAGCCGCCCCTCAAGTCGCCGTTAATAAACAAGTGATTGTAATTGACTGCGAACCCGATAACGCTGCTAACCCGCCTTTAGTGTTAATTAATCCCACAATTATTAAAAGCAGTGCTGAAATTTCACCCTTTCAAGAAGGCTGTTTAAGTATTCCGGGGGTGTATATGGATGTGACTCGCCCGGACGTGGTAGAAGTGTCATTTAAAGATGAAAATGGCAGACCTCGAACCCTTCGCGCTACGGAATTATTAGGTCGCGCTATTCAACATGAACTGGATCATTTGAATGGGGTTTTATTTGTAGATCGAGTCGAGAATCAATTGGCATTAAATGAAGAATTAGCCAAACATAAATTCTCACCCAAAGCTGTTAAACCCATTAAATAATATAGGATAATTCGACATGGTTGGCACTCCAAAAAGCATGGTTTTGTTATTAGGGTCTTGTGTAGCTGCGATCGCCGCAGTGGGTTCGGTTTTTGAACTTTCTTCGGGAGTTCCACAACTGGGAAGTTTAACCACCAGTATTATTTTAGCCTTGAGTATTCCATTAGGTGTGTTTCTATTTTTTGCCGCCGTCAAAGATGCTCAAATGAATCAAGAATAACCTCGTAGTAAGCCCTTCAGGGCTTAATCCCCCGACTTCGTAGTAAGCCCTTCAGGGCTTAATCCCCTAAACCTAACACTAATAAATTAAATTTATTGTTATTGGTGTTAGGTTTTGCTGCTAAGTCTAGGGAAGAAAGCCCTGAAGGGCTTACTACTTTTAGGAGTGTTAAAAGCCTTTTATCCAAAATTATCAGATACATAACTTTCAGCTAACTTGACAAAATCAACTGTTTTAAGGTGAATATATCCATCCATAAACTTCTGTCCATCCTCAATCATAGATTGTTGATTATATCCTGGTAACAAAAAACTACTGCGAATCTTTAATTGATTCCAGTATTCAGGTAGTTTTTTAACTTCCTTTTGTATCAAATATTCATAAACAAATTGCTTTCTAACACTTCTATTTTTGATTTCTTCTATGTTTCTTGAATCCAATAAATAATTAACATCATAATATTTAATATCAATAATACTAATATAATTTTCATCCATATCAAAAAAAGCTTTGAGAAACGAATTTAACATCTTATTGATCTGATTCTGTGATCGACCTCTCCATAGTGAATACTCAATAATATTCATTGCAGAATTAAGATGATTATTACGATAAAAATTTTTCAATTCTTCCTGAACTTTAATAATTCTCTTTATAATGCTATCTTCAAATATATCGACCGATTCTAAATTATCCCAAGAGGTTAAATTATTAACTAGATAAAGATAAAATAAATGTTTAAAATAATACATTTTATAGATTGCCTCGGCATCTAATTCTTTATTGTCTATATCCCAAAACGAAAAGAAATATGGGGGTAAGCATTTATCAATTACTAATCCTTTTTTTGATAAATGCTTTTTTGAAAATTCTGGACGATTTTTATCCATCTTTGTTTCATTTATTTTATATTTTAACAAATAAAATGTATGTTCTTCGCCTTGTTTAATATAAGCAATCTTCACAATATCTTTATTAAGATTAAGATTATAATCATTAATTAAACAGAAGTTAGTTCGATAAAAATAACTATCACTCCAACCTAGATAAGGGTAAATTTCATAATACCTTTCTTCTATTTTATTCAAGATGAATGAAAAGAAGACGGCATCAGGAACAATTTGAGAAGTATTAATTTTAAATGTGTTATTTGATAAATTGATAACTTTTGCAGAACTATTAAAAATTTTAACCCAATAACTAGGGATAAAACGGTTATCTAAATGTAAAAGATAACTAAGATTTTCTGTTTGTGCTAAGTAGGTTAAACACATCGACTCCCAAACACTATGAAAGTTTTTAATTCCCCAGATTTCACCTTCATCTGTTTGACGAAGTTCTCCATACAGAAATAACTCTATCGCATCATAAAATTGCCAATAGTCAATATCTTTAAAGGGAGTATTGTGATCAATTAACTCTAACGCCTCTTTTAAACTATCGATCACTTGACTATAATATTCTTCTTCAAATAAACCATAATTACCACCGATATAGTGTTGTTTAAACTGTTCTGCTAAAGCTTTAATTTCTACACCTACTTTCTGCTGAAGTTGCTGTTTGATTTCCCATAAAATATAACAGTACATCGCCACAATATCTGTTGACTCAAAGCGAACCTGTTGGCGGGGTAAGTCCATCGAGTCAATATAAGCAGCACCATTTGGTAAAAAAACAGCACGATGTAAAAATTTGTGAATTTGGCTATGATCAAAGTGGTCTGACCTACCCAGTCGATAAACTAAACTTAAAATCTTGGGTTCGTCATGGGCTTTCAATATCCCACTAATCATATCGAGTTTAGAATAAAAAATATTTTCATCTAACTCGTCATCTTCGCTAATATCTGCACCTTGATTGATTTTAACCATACCATCTCGGTCAGATGTCGTCATATCATTATTTTCTTCTAAATACCCCTTTTCTATACAAATGTTCTTGAATTGGTCAAAAACTTTATAAAGCAGAAAAAATAAGTCACGCTTTGTATTAAACGTAAAGCGTTGAAGTTCTTCCGGTTTATTAGGAAATCCTTTCGGTAGACAAAAACGAATTTGGGAGTTACGTCGTTCTAGTCCAACAAAAGAATATTTTTCATTAACAACCAGTTCAAGATTATTAAAGTTAATCATCTTTATTAAGTTTATAGAAATTATCAAAAAACAATATTTTTTTGTTTATTAGTCATACAAATACATCAAAAATACTTCTGTATACTGAACAAAATCATCATAAGTAATTAACTTGATTTCTTTTTTTACAGCTTTTGAAATAATTTCTTCTAGGGGTTTTTTGTCTCTATCAAAAACACTATTCCAAAGATAGAACATTAGTTTATATTTTACTTGTTCTAAAGGTATTTCTCCCTGTTCATCAGGTTTTATAAACCAAACTCCAATTTGTTTATCCTCAATTCTTCTGATTGTTTTAGAATTTATTTTGATAATATAATTGATGTCATTTATAAGCTTAATCCAGTTTAATTTTTCAAATATATATTCTTCTGTGTCACTATCAAATTCATTCGGTATAGATAATATTACTTCTTTCCCTTTGATAGAAAGTAGGTATTCTGATTCATTAACATCTATTGGAATATATTGCCAATTCCAACGCCTTTTAAATGCACTATCAAGATAATAAATTGATTCATCAGAAGTATTGATGGTCGCTATAATAGATAGATTATTAGGAATACTGATTTTGTTTTGCTTGAGAAGCTCTAAAACTCTTAAGCCGTTATTGTTACTTTGATTTTTTAAATCAATTTCTAGTTCTTTACAAAATTTATCAAATGGATTCTCCGTTCCATTCTCATCAATTTTAATTGAACCATCGGTTTTGACATCGGGTTTATATCCCATTGCATTTAATAATCCTACTAACTCCATTTCGTAAATATCAACTTCATAACTAGACCAATGATCGCTTTCTCGATCTAAAAGTTGAAAAACTGTTCCAAAAATAGCAGCAGCATTCCCTCGGTTGAGTTCATCAATCACTAATAAGTAATGTTCATTATTTCCCTCTATTAACCCTCGGTAAGCCATTCCCAAGACTTTTAAAAAATGTCCAGGGTAAAATTTATAAATTACGTTAGTTCCCTGAGTCAGAGGTAACAGTTTACCCATGAAGTCACCATAGGTATATTCAGGATGGAATACCGTTTTGACCGTATTTTTAAGAATTTTAGTATCTGAATCAAAGCTTATGTTTAGCTGTTTTTCTGCAATTTCCCGAATTTTGTAGCTTTTCCCTGTCCCTGGACAGCCAAACAGAATTTTTTGAATCGGTTTAATAGTGTCGGTCATACTGGAGCAAAATTTACTGGTGGAGGTTAGTTTTATGCTGGGTCGATTGAGTTTATTATATCCTATGAGAGCGATCGCTAATTTTAAGAAAGCATCCAATCTAATAAAATAGGATTAACTAATTCGGGGGCTTCATCCTGGGGACAATGACCGACTCCTTCTAACCGAATAAACTGTTTAACTGTTGAATACTGTTTAAATTCTTCTCCCAATTCTATCGGTTCCCAAGGATCATCTGTTCCCCATAATATTATTGCTTTACAAGGTAATTTAGGGAATAAATCTTCCGGTAATGGCCCCTGAGAATAGCGAGTAAAGGCAGCAAAAACATCTACTGCACCTTGATCTTGGGCGGGTTTTAGTAACATTTCGACTAATTCATCCGTAACGGCTTCATCTCGTTGATAAGCTTGTAATAATACTTTTTTAACAGTTTGAGGCGTTGCTAATTGTTTAAAAAAGAATCGATTAAACCAGGAATATTTTAATAACTCTTGGGCTACACTCGCCCCATAATTGCGATACCAAGGAAGTTGATCCCGTTTGCGATCGTGTAATAATCTTAAAGAACAGTTTAATAAAGCAACTTCTTGAACAATATTAGGGTGATCAATAGCTACCTGCATCACCGCAATACAACCAATAGAATTTCCAACTAAAAAAGCAGGTTCTTGAACAACTTCTCGACAAAAATCAGCGATTTGTAGTCCCCAGGTTTCAAAGGTATAAGCGATTTCTTCCGTCGGTTTGGGTTTAGCTGACCCTCCAAACCCAATTAAATCTAATGCAAAAACGCGACAATGTTTTGCTAAGTCAGGGATATTTTTCCGCCAATGTCCCCAAGATGCTCCAAACCCATGAACCAAAACCACCGCAGGGCCATTATTACCCTCCCTCACATAACAAATGGGGAAGCCTTTCCAAATCCAAGTTTGCGAAACAGATGAAGCAATCAACATAACTCTTAAGGTAGAAGCAGTAAAAAGTAAATAGTCTGTAAAATTTTAGCCAAAACTCATGTATTCCGTAATTGTACGGTTAACGATCGTCCCCGTTTTGTGTCAAAATTAAGAGTTGTTAATCCCTATAGTGCAGCGTAGCAAAAATAATTGATTCCTGATCAGTTAATCGTTTAGGGTTCTCGATCAGGGATGACTGCTGATTGTAAAATCCTCTGCTTTCGTGCACTAGGTCACTGAAATTGCTTCGGACTACATTGAAGATGAGATCAACTTTCCCTTCGACTGCTGTTGTAGACTTTCTAGGTTCTGAAATTGTCCCTGACTACGAAACGGCTAAAGTCGTAATTTTACCTATCCCCTATGAAGCCACAACCAGCTATCGCAAGGGATGTGAAAATGGCCCTGCTAGTTTATTAGAAGCTTCTCATCAATTAGAATGTTATGATGAAGAACTTGATCGAGAAGTCTGTTTTGATGCAGGAATTTTTACCCATACTCCGATTGCAGATACTCGCAATGGTAAGAGTATTTCCGCCGAAGAAATGTTGAGTGTGACTCAACAAACTCTGAAGTCTTTAATTGAAGACCAAAAATTTGTGATTTCCATTGGTGGAGAACATAGTATTACCGCCGGGGTTGTACAGGGATATCGTCAAGGATATCAAGAACCGTTTACGGTGGTTCAAATTGATGCTCATGGCGATTTAAGACATGAATATGAAGACACAATTCATAGTCATGCTTGTGTGATGCGTCGGATTGTTAATATGGGATTACCCACTGTTCAAGTGGGAATTCGAGCCATTTGTCAAGAGGAAGCTGATTTAATTAAAGAGAAAAATTTAACGGTTTTTCGAGCTAGAGAAATGGCGTTTAATCCAGATTGGATTGAACAAGCGATCGCTAGTATTCCTACAGAAAAAGTGTTTTTAACCATTGATGTTGATGGGATTGATCCAAGTTTAATTCCTGGGGTAGGAACCCCGGAACCCGGTGGATTAAATTGGTATTCTACCCTCACATTTTTGAGGCGATTATTTGAGTCTAAAGATGTGATTGGGTGTGATGTTATGGAATTAGCTCCGGTGGTTGATTCCGTTGTTTCTGAATTTACCGTTGCTAAATTAACCTATAAATTAATCGGGTATCAAGCGTTATCAAAGGGATGGATTAAGCCGTAAGCAGGCACAAGGGAGGGGTGGAATATTCCTTCTCCCTCAAGGTAAAAATTTAATCGACTCACATCCGATTAGATTTAGAATGAAAAGGGGTGCAGCTACATTACAGGTTAAACCTTTGAGCCACAGAGATGACATCTACTAAATACAATTGCACTGTTTTAAGAAGGTGGGAAGACTAACTATGCAGGGTACTTTAATTCCTAGCTACGCTCCAGATTTTGAATTACCAGGAGTTGATGATGAAGTGCATCATTTAGCTCGTTATTTAGAAGAATATCGAGCCGTTGTTGTTATATTTATGTGTAACCACTGTCCCTATGTTCGTTTCTATTTAAACCGTCTCAAACAGTTGCAACAAGAGTATCGGGAACACGGGGTTATTTTAGTGGGTATTAATGCTAATGATGCTAGTCAATATCCCGATGATAGTTTTGAAAATATGAAAATTTTTGCGGAAGAACAGAAGCTAAACTTTCCCTATATTCGAGATATCACTCAAGAGGTTGCTCACTGTTTTGGAGCCTCTCATACCCCAGAAATTTTTTTATTAGATCATGACGGAATTATTCGCTATCGGGGATTAATTGATGATAATCCTTCCTCGGCTGAAGCCGTGACAACCCCTTATTTAAAAAATGCGATCGCTCAACTCCTGAATCATCAACCCATTACTCCAGAACATACAGACTCGATTGGTTGTTCGATTAAATGGAGACATTGAAGTTGTCGGCTGTGTAGAGACGTGCCATGGCACGTCTCTACTGGTTGTTGACTGTTGAGTGTCAGCACTCCCAACAATAGTTAACCTGCAACTTGAACTATAAATATCCTGATATGTTGACATCCTCACCGACCTGAAGGTACGGTGATTCTTCACCACGCCACTTGTTTAAGGGGGTCGCTGAATGGGGTTGACGCTTCACCGGATGCTGCTATCTTAACGATAGTCTTAAGCCTTCCTCCACGTCCGTTTAGAGTGTCAGAATGTCCTTCCGCCACTTAAAAGAAAAGATTTAATTTGGAGTGCGTTCAAGGGTAGACTGATACCATTGCCTTACTTCCGCTTCCCCTTTCTCATCGTCAACCCCGCAGGACTTTCAACCTTGTTATTTGTTTCGGAGTATCTTTGATAGGGTGGGTTTTTTAACACCAACTTAATTTTAGCACAAAGCCGTCCTAGAAGTTAGGGGTTTTATACCCAATTTTCCGATAACGCCAATGTCTAGGCTAATAGTAACGATAAACCCACTTCGTTAACGAAAATTGGCGATGTTGATTACTACAGAAGCTATGGGAGTATAAATGGGAACAGCGTACAAACGCATTTTACTAAAATTGAGTGGCGAAGCTTTAATGGGAGATTTGGGCTATGGCATTGATCCAGCCGTCGTTCAAGATATTGCCCAAGAAGTCGCCGAAGTTGTCAATATGGGCGTACAAGTCGCCATTGTAGTCGGAGGCGGTAACATTTTTAGAGGGGTAAAAGCCGCCGCTGGGGGAATGGATCGAGCAACAGCCGATTATGTCGGAATGATTGCGACCGTAATGAATTCCATCACCTTGCAAGATGCTTTAGAACAAATTGGAGTTCCGACCCGGGTACAAACGGCGATCGCCATGCAGGAAATTGCCGAACCTTATATCAGACGCAAAGCCATTCGCCACCTAGAACTTAATCGGGTGGTTATTTTTGGGGCGGGTTCAGGGAATCCTTTTTTCACAACGGATACAACCGCAGCATTACGAGCGGCGGAAATTGATGCCGAAGTGATTTTCAAAGCCACCAAGGTAGATGGTATTTATGACAGTGATCCGAAAAAGAACCCAGACGCAAAACGTTACAAAACATTGACCTACGGCTACGTTCTCACCCATGATTTACGGGTAATGGACAGTACAGCCATTGCGCTGTGCAAAGAAAATAATATCCCTATTATTGTATTTGACCTGACTGTCCGGGGAAATATTAGCCGTGCGGTGAGTGGTGAACCTGTTGGAACCTTAGTAGGAGGTTTGTGTGAAGTTACCTGAAGTTGAAGATCACATGAATAAGGCGCTGGAAGCAACTCAGCGAGCCTTTAATACAATTCGGACTGGCCGAGCCAATACCAGTTTATTGGATCGAATTACAGTGGAATATTATGGCAGTCCCATGCCTTTAAAAGCCGTGGCGAATATTAGCACCCCCGATGCCACCACCATTGCGATTCAGCCTTTTGAACGCAATATGCTTAATATCGTTGAAAAAGCGATTTTACTTTCTGATATTGGGTTAACACCCAATAACGATGGTTCTATTATTCGTCTGAATATCCCCTCCTTAACCACTGAACGACGGAAAGAATTAGTCAAACAAGTGGCTAAATTAGCTGAAGAAGGGAAAGTCGCGGTCAGAAATATTCGTCGGGATGCCATTGACTCTGTACGGAAACAAGAAAAAAGTAGCGAACTCTCTAAAGACGAAGCGGCTGATTTACAAGACTCCGTTCAGAAACTCACAGATAAATACATTGCTAAAATCGACGAAGCCTTAGCAGCCAAAGAAAAAGACATCACGACTGTTTAACCTCGGTTGACTGTGTAGAGACGTACCATGGTACGTCTCTACTGACTATTAACAGTTAACAGAGAACATAATCCCTAAAATACCCATGACAACGATGTTTGACTGTATTATTGTTGGTGCTGGCCCAGCAGGAGGAGCAGCAGCCTATCATTTAGCAAAACGGGGACGTTCCGTGTTAATTTTGGAACGATCAGCCTTTCCGCGCTTAAAACCTTGTGGTGGGGGTGTTTCTCCTGCGATCGCCCAATGGTTTGATTTTGATTTTAGTCCGGCTATTTCCACAACCGTTGAGCGAATTCGCTATACCTGGCAATTAGATGATGCGGTGGAATCAGAAATTCCCACTCCGATGTGGATGGTGCGGCGAGACGTTTTCGATCAGTTTTTAGTGGATCAAGCTAAAGGTCAGGGGGCGCAACTACAAGATAATACGGAAGTCACAGGGATTCAATTTAAAAGCGATCATTGGCAAGTGAACACCGCCACTGAACCCTTAACGGCGCGATATTTAATTGGGGCTGATGGCGCCAAAGGTTCCATGGCAAAATGGTTAGGTTTGAAACAGTCTAAACTGCGTCAAAGTCAATTTATGGAGGTGGCTACAACTCAACCGTTGCTACCGAGTTTTGAGTTTGGTCTGGTGAAAAATGGCAGTATTTGGGGGTTCCCGAAAGCTGATGGTTATTCCCTCAGTATTGCTACCTTTATCGGGGGAGAACCCAAAGATCTCAATAAAGACTTACTGAATTATTCAGCTAAAGCAGGTTTAGGGAATTCGACAATTTATCAGCATCCCCTGTGTCTCTGGGATGGAGATAAAACCCTCCATACCCAAAATGCCCTAATTGCAGGGGAAGCCGCCAGTTTAGTTGACCCGTTATCGGCGGAGGGGATTCGTCCTTCTATTCTCAGTGGGGTCAAAGCCGCAGAAGCGATTGATCAAGCTTTAGGGGGTGTGGGTAATGCCTTAGAACGCTATACCCAAACGATGAAGGAAGAATGGGGTTCCGATATGGTTTGGGCTGGACGTTTAGCGGGTGCATTTTATCGGTTCCCGAAAGTGGCTTATAAAGCTGGGGTGAAAATGCCCGTCGCCACGAAAGTAATGAGTAAAATTTTCTGTGGTCAACTGCGGTATGGGGATATTGCGAATAAAGCCATTAAACAATTAATGCCATTCTAAAGCCATCCAAACAACTGCCAATCCCTGGAAAAACCGGGTTTCTGATCACCAGGAACCCGATTTTTATATCCGGTCGTGTTGGTGAGTACACTACGTTATAGTCCCTATTCATCATTCATCATTCGTAATTCCTAATTCCTAATTCCTAATTCCCTGTTCCCTAGCCAACAAAAAACTATTGATTCGGTATAAAATAGAACTGTTTTCAAGGACGCATCATCCCACCCCAAGGAAGATAATTTGAGATCAAGGTTAGGGGAAAAAATTAAATAGTCTGTTTCGCTGTGAACACTCAAATATCTTGAGTGCTGTTTTTTTCATTATCTCAGTGAAGCTTGAAAAAGCTTGCTATAGGACAAGATCATGAATGGGCTGGAAAATACACAACAACTTCAATCTCAATTAGATCAACAGGTTTTACTGTATCGGATTACGAACCGGATTCGACAATCCCTAGACTTACCCGGTATTTTAACAGCCACCGTTGCCGAAATCCGTTCATTTCTAGGAACGGATCGGATTATGATTTATGAATTTAGTCCCGATGGCAGTGGGGAAGTGGTAGCAGAAGCTCGGTTTGGAGATCGCCTCCCGTCCTTATTGGGATTACATTTTCCCGCCGATGATATTCCTGCTTATACCCGTGAAATGTATTGTTCCCTCCGTCAACGTACCATTGTGAATGTCGCTGGGGGAACAATGGGGATCAGTCAGCATTTAGAAGAGACTGGAACCTCATCGGGGATTGATTATCGCACCCTTGATCCCTGTCATCAAACTTATTTAACCGCTATGGGGGTAGAGGCTTCTCTGGTGGTTCCGATTTTACTCCATCCCCTCAATCCGGTTAGTTCTGAGAAACCTAAGCTTTGGGGATTATTAGTCTCCCATCACGCCGAACCTCAATCTATTTCTGAATCCGATATCCACCTTGTCCAGTTATTAGTTGATCAACTGGCCATTGCTATTGCTCAGGCAAATTTACTCAGTGAAACCCAGCAACAAGCCCAACAGGAAGCCACGATTAACACCGTTGTGTCTCTCCTCCATGAACGTCCCACCATTGAACTGTTAGCGGCTTTAGAAGCAACAGTAAAAGCGTTGCAAGGGGTGGGAGGACGGCTGTATATTCAACCCAATGCACCCCATCCCCCGGAAGTCTTTACCTGGGGGAAACAGCCCCATCCTCCTGATGGAATTCCTTCAGGGATTTTAGAAGAACATCCGTTGTGGCAACATTGGTTAACCAATGGTTATGGAACCTCCTCCCATACAAACCCTACCCCAAATCCAGCCTTATCTGCTTGGGTAATTACGGATGTTTATAAAGAACCTCAATGGCGAGTCTTGCTCCGCAATTTTCAATCAACACCGATTCGAGGAATATTAGTTTTACCGATTCAATATCGTCAACAATTATTAGGGGTTTTGACAATTTTTCGGGACGAAATTGATACCGAAACCCTTTGGGCGGGAGAATTTGACCCTAGTGTCAAACAAATGATGCCTCGACAGTCCTTTGAAATTTGGCGAGAATCTAAACAAGGTCAAGCTCAACCTTGGACAGAAGCAGAATTAACCTTAGCCAAAGCATTAATTCATCAATTTGCAATGGCTATTCAACAATATCAATTATATCAAGAAGTTCAGAGTTTAAACCTGAATTTAGAGGAGCAAATTGATGAACGAACCAATCAACTGAAACGAGCTTTAGATTTTGCTAAAACTTTAGAACGAATTACGGATCAAATTCGTCGAACGTTAGATTTAAAAACTACATTGTCGTGTTTAGTCCGAGAAGTTAGAGCCTTATTAGATACGGATCGGGTCGTTATTTATAAACTGATCAATCAGCAGGCCGGAGAAGTCGTATTTGAAGATCGGCGAGACTCCATTCGTTCCATTGTCGGGATGCAAACACCGGAAGATTGTTTTCCCGAAGACATGGTGATGCTCTATCGAGAAGGACGAATGAGAGCAATTTGTGATGTTTATAATGAAAATTTAGCGCTGTGTCATCAGGAATTTTTAGAAAGTTTGGGGGTGCGGGCTAATTTAATTGTTCCCATTAACCAAGAATTGAAGATCTGGGGATTATTAATTGCCCATGAATGTACCCATCCTCGCAATTGGGAAACTGAGGAATTGGATATTTTAAAACAATTAGCCGATCAAGCTGCGATCGCCATTGCTCAAGCTGAATTGTATGAACAAAGCCGCAAAGCTGCCAAAAATGAACAAGCCAAAGCTGAACAACTCACTCATACCCTCAATGAGCTCCAAAAAACCCAAAGTCAACTAATTCAAACGGAAAAAATGCTCAGTTTGGGGCGATTAGTTGCGGGGATGGCCCATGAAATTAATAATCCAATTAATTTTATCTTTGGTAATTTACTATATGCCAGTGAATATACCCAGAATTTATTAAATCTAATACAACTTTATCAACGCTATTATCCCTATCCAAACTCGGAAATTGTTAACTATATTAGTACCATTGAGTTAGATTTTATTGCCAAAGATCTGCCTAAAATTTTGGAATCTATGCAAAGTGGAGCCGATCGCATTCGTCAATTAGTGTTATCCCTTCGCAATTTTGCCCGACTCGATCAAGCGGATTTAAAATTTGTTGATCTCCATGAAGGAATTGAAAGTACATTATTGCTGTTACAACATCGTCTCAACATTAATTCCGACGCTCCCGAAATTCAAGTTAAGCGACAGTATGGCAACCTTCCGGCGGTGGAATGTTATGCCAGTCTCTTAAATCAAGTTTTTATGAATATTCTCAGTAATGCCATTGATGCGTTAGCATTTAAAACACAAGGATCGAATCAGAATTTTTCCACCTCTGAACAGACACAACCCTGCTTAGAGATTCGTACCGCTTTGAGGGATGAAATTACAGCTTTACCGAAAATTGTGATCTCGATCATTGACAATGGTACAGGGATTCCTAACGCATTACTTCCCCATATCTTTGATCCGTTTTTTACCACAAAACCTGTGGGCCAAGGAACAGGGTTAGGATTATCTATCAGTTATCAAATTATTGTTGAAAAACATAAAGGATCGCTGAAATGCCTTTCTCACTGGGGACTTGGAACCGAATTTAAAATTGAAATTCCCTTGCGACAATCTCTTCCTGATGTTACCCTCAATTCCTAAATCGCAAAATTGAGATACGCTAGGATAAGCATTTTTTAACCCATATACGGAGGTCAAATCAATGATTTAAAACTCAATTTTTGTCTTATAAAAGCAGGGATCAACTTTCTTGAATATCATCAATGTGATCCTGTCTCAGGTTCGTTAAATTTCGGAGAAATTCAATTTTTTAGAATAACTTAACATCATTTTAGGCGCGAGTGTATGATCGTAAATCAGCATCAATGGGAGCAGTTACGAGAATGCTGTCGGAATGACGTTGCATTTGCTCAATTACAGGAAATTTTAAATCTGAAACTGTTACCGTGCTATCAATCTTTATCCACCATCATTGAACGCATTAATCAATGTTTGGAATTAGAAACCCTGTTACAAACTGCTACCCGCGAACTGCAAAACTATCTGAATGTAGATCGAGTTGCCATTGTGCAATGGTATCCCCAAGCAGAAGAAATTAAAGGGAAATATATTGCAGAAACTGTTTTAACTGGGTTTCCATCTCTGTTAAATTTTGAGATTAACACTGAGGAATTATTAGGGTTTAATATTAACCATCCATCGCAGCAAGCGATTATCATTCCAGATATTTATTATGGAGGATTTAATCAATTACTGTTACAATGGAGTATTAATTACCAAATCAGAGCTAACTTAGGGGTTCCTTTATATACAACCCAACAGTTGTGGGGATTTTTATGGGTGCAAGATTGCCACCAACGCCGAGATTGGCAACCTCATGAAATTGAATTTGTCCAAGAAGTTGCTAAACACTTAGAAACCGCCATTCAGCAACGAGAATTATGGCAAGCAACTACTCGACAATTAGACCAACGAAAAACCTTAACACGGGTGATTTCTCGAATTCGGAACACGTTAAATTTAGATCAGATTTTTCAAGCCACGGTGACAGAAGTTCGACAACTTTTAAATGCAGATCGGGTTGGTATTTTCTATTTTAACCCCAATTCAGGATATGGAGAAGGGGAATTTATATCAGAAGCGGTGGTAGCTGAATTTGATTCTGCTTTAGAGAAAAAAGTTAACGATCATTGTTTTTCTGAACGATTTTATCATCTGTATCAGCAAGGGAAAATTAACGCCATTTCTGATATTAATCAAGCCAATTTACAAGACTGCCATTTTCAGATTTTGGCAGAATTTAAAATTCGAGCTAATTTAGTCGTTCCTCTATTAAAAGCTGAAAAATTATGGGGTTTACTCTGCATCCATCAGTGTAACAGCCCTCGCCATTGGCAATCAGAAGAAATAGAATTTGTAAGCCAAATTGCTCAAAATTTAGAAGTTGCTTTACAACAAATTGATTATATTGAACAAGTTCAAGAACAAGCTAAAAAACTGGTACAATTAACGGAACGAGAAAAAGCAGCAGAACAGCAAAAATTATTATATCAAGTTGTTGAAAAAATTAGAAACTCCTTAGATATTGCCACTATTTTTAATACCACTGCTGCCGAAGTCCGAACCTTTTTAAATGTAGATCGAGTGGTGGTTTATCGGTTTAATTCCGATTGGTCAGGTTATTTTGTAGCAGAATCTGTGATTGAGGGATGGAATTCTTTATTTGATACCGTTCCCATGATTCAAGACACCTATTTACAAGAAACTTTAGGAGGACGTTATCGAGATAATAAAACCTATGCCGTTGATGATATTTACACCGCCGGACATGAAGAATGTCATGTGAGATTACTGGAAAAATTACAGGCGAGATCCTATATTATTGTTCCGATTTTGCAAGGACAATTTCTCTGGGGTTTACTCGCTGTTTATCAAAATTCCTATCCCCGTCATTGGCAAGATGAAGAAATTAAATTATTAGCTCAAATTGGCACTCAATTTGGAATTGCTTTATTACAAGCTGAACTTTATGCTCAAACCCAAAAAAGAGCAGAAGAACTCGCGCAAGATTTACGACAAACCCAAACTCAATTGGTTCAAAGTGAAAAAATGTCAAGTTTGGGACAGTTAGTGGCTGGAGTTGCTCATGAAATTAATAACCCCGTTAACTTTATTTATGGAAATTTGAGTTATGTCACGGACTACACGAGAGATTTATTAGATTTAGTTCAATTATATCAAGAAAAATCCCTAAATGCTGAACCCGAAATAGAAGAAAAAATTGAGGAAATTGAATTTGATTTTATTCGGGAAGATTTACCGAAAATATTATCTTCAATGAAAGTCGGAGCCGACCGGATTCGTCAATTAGTATTATCCTTAAGAAACTTCTCCCGCTTAGATGAATCTGAGGTTAAACCCGTTGATATTCATGAAGGGATTGATAGCACCCTATTAATTCTCCAACATCGCTTAAAATCTAAACCGGAGCGTCCTCCGATTGAAATTATTAAAAAATACGGGAAATTACCTAAAGTCGAGTGCTATGCGGCTCAACTCAATCAAGTTTTTATGAATATTATTAGTAATGCCATTGATGAGTTAGAATCACTGAGTAAGGAATGTTCTGAAACCCAATATTTAATGATCCAAATTCAAACCGAGTGGCTTTCAAGTACCACAGAACATCCCCTAGAACGGGTCAGAATTGCGATTCAAGATAATGGTCATGGTATCCCTGAACACGTCAGAAAACATATTTTTGATCCGTTTTTTACAACGAAACCTGCGGGGAAAGGAACGGGTTTAGGATTATCCATTAGTTATCAAATTGTTGTGGAAAAACATAAAGGGATGATTGAATGTCAAGCCTTACCAGACCAGGGAACAGAATTTATCGTAGAGATTCCAGTTCATCAACAGGGATAAACAGTTTCCTCGTTAAAGCATAAAAGCGTTCTGTTCTTGGGTATTCCATCGACCTTTAAATCGTTCTGTAATTAAGGGTTTTACCCGAAATTTAGGTGATTTTCCCGCTAAAACATCAATGCGTAAACCTGAATAGGGACGGCGTTTTTCTCGACCTAAACCTGTGCGACCCACAAATAATAACGATTCCGCAATTGAGCGCGATTTTACACCTGTTTCGGTTTCAAAAAACTCCATTAATTGATTTCCTTCGGGGCGTTGTCGGCGTAAACTATAGCCACTTCCACCACAAATTAACCAATGAATATAGGAATCTGCAAAGCCTGTATTTCCGGTATATAAATGTTCTAAACAATGAGCATGACCATTCAAAACTAAATCTACAATTGGGCGATTTTCTGTAAGGTTGCCAATGGTATTAGACACTTCATTTAAAACATAACGCAAGTTATTTCGCACAGCAATAGTTTGAGCTTGATTCCATTTTGTGGCTTCTGTAACATAAGGAGGATGATGGAAATACAGCACTCGTCCTCGCACTTCTGAAGTATGCCAAGATTCAATTAAACGTTGTTTTAACCAGTTCAGTTGTTCAAAATCAATCGTAATATCTTGAGGAGCATTCAGTTGTTTCTGAATATCCATTTTTTGTTCTTCTAATTGTTCTATTTTTTCTAAATAATCATGAACAATTTCATCGCTTTTTCCCGGCTGACCTTGAAGGATATCTAATTCTTTCATGAATTGTTGTTTTTCCAATTCAATTGTATTAGATCGTTGCTGCAATTGCGATCGCAAATCTTCCCCCTGAAGGGTATTCGGTAAGGGTTCAGGATCATTAAAGGTATTAGAATCTAAGGCAAAAAAATCAATTCCGCCATAACGAAAGGTATAGTAACGATTAGGTAAACGGGTAAACAGTCCGGGTTGATAGCGCAGACATCGACCTGTATTCGTTTTAGCGGTATAATATTGCTCTAAATGGTGTTGAAGTTGTAAAGGATTAATTGTTACTAAATAATCTAAAAACGCTTGAGCATAAGCTTTTCCTTGAAACGAACCATGCCAACCAATATCAAAATCAAATTTAGAAAATAACAGATGACGAGGTAACCAAATCAACTGAGCTAATAAACTATAAAACCAAGGTAAATCATAATAATCATGATTACCTAAAACGGGTAAAAAAGGTAAATTAAATACCATTTGATCATAACTAATTTTTTTAGGGTTTTCACCTCCCACTAAAAATTCTCGATAGGGATGAATAAAATTATCGGGGTAATATTCACTCGAACCCACTAAATAAACAACATCTCCCGTATGAACAATAAAACGACAATTCTCCTGATTTTCTAATAACAATTCTGCAACTTTTCGTTGAGGACTTGGATTCGGTTTATAGCCTGTTCCACTATCTCCTATCACTAAAAATGAAAATTCAGTATCCTGATTTTTTCCATCATCAATGACTAAAGAGGTTTGATCAATACCTTGATTCACAATTAACGGATCTTGCCAACGAACCCGCTCTTTCATTTTATTTATTTTTGTGGCAATGGGGGGATCAAATACAAACTGCATATTATAAAATTTTCCTATTTAATATAAGTTTTAAAATCTTAGAAGGTGCGTGCGCGATGCTTACGCACCCTACTTTATTGTAACACTTAAAACCTATCTTAATTATTGGGTTAATTTTACCCACTCTACTATCCCATCTGCTAAAGTTATAGCTAATTTTTGTTGTTCTTGGGGATTAACAATCCATTCAAATTCCTCTGGATTAATCATAAATCCTAATTCCAGTAAAACCGATGGCGCAACCGTAGGACGAGTTAAGGCTAAATTATTCCAAAAGACCCCATAGGACGGACGGTTTAATGCCTTTACTAAATAGTGATGTAAAAATGCTGCTAAACTATGAGCTTGGGGGTTATACCAAAAGGTACTCACTCCTTTTGTTTTAATCGCATCTCCATTATCGGGTAAAGCATTATAATGAATAGAAATTGATAAATCCGGTTCCTGTTGATTAATCATTTTTACTCGGTCTTGGGGATACAAATCCTCATCCCCTTGGCGGGTCATAAAAACCGAAGCACCCCGTTTAATTAATTCTGCTTCTAATAGTTTAGAAACCACTAAATTAACATCTTTTTCGGGATAACCTGTTGGCCCTTTTGCTCCTAAATCATTTTGACTCCCATGACCGGGATCAATTAAAATATTTAATCCCGATAAAGGTAAATTAGATTGTAATTGCGGGGGATTTTTGAAAGATAAAACTAAGGTTGTCCCCTCATAACGCAATTTATAACCCCATTGTTGTTTTGTTTTAAAATGAAAGGTATATTGCACCGCATCTTGTGCTTTTTCTCCCAAAGGAAATAACACAGGTTGCCAATCCATACGGGAAATTAAAGCATTATCATTAAAACGAATTGTATCCGTTTGAGCCGTTGTATTATAGAGGGTTAAAGTGAAACTTTGATCTTCTTGTTTAACCGTTATTGGAACAGGTGTTTGGAGGGGAAATGACACTTCTAACCAGTCTCCAACTTGGCGAGAACTTGCACTTCTAATTAAAGAATTCGGGGGTATGGGTTCGGTGGTAATTCGGGTTTCATTTGCTTTAATCCACCCCCCATAATCAAGCCGTAAAAACTCCCCTTGTCGTCCTATAATTTGAGCACGAGTTCCTTTAGGTAAGGGGGTTAAACGAGAATTATCGGTACTAGGCCCGGTGCGTGCGGTTCCTTCCTCCACAATCACTTCAGCGATTTCAAATTGAGTGGGAGAAAGAATAGAAATTTGCCCGGTTGCATTTTGAGTCAGGGTCTGATTATTCAGGGTTAATTGATACTCAGGTTTGCCTAAATCTAATATTTTTTTATCTGCTGAAAAACTTAAATTGTTGGCAATGACACCACAACCTTGATATTTTACAGTATTGGCTTTGATAGGTTGATTCTGTCCGGTTAAAACGGCTTTGTTATCGGGTAATTCTAAGCTTTGAGATTGTGAGGATAACGGAATTGTTTGTCCGGCTAATTTAACAGAAACCGTTGCCTTTTGCGGAGCGATCGCACTAAAACAAACAAGCTCCCCTGGAAGTATAGCGATATTCTCAGAGGGAGTCAATGAATCCTTTAAAAAGCTTACCGTTTCTAAGGGAGTAGCTTCCGTTGAAATTCGAGTAATATTGAGTTTGATTTTTTGATTTTTATAGCGTAGAATGAAAGTGTTTTCCCCAAGCTGCAATCGAACAGTGGGTGCAAAGTGACCAGCAGGACTTCGGGAAATAACTTGACCATTAATTGACACTTCTCCTTCGTGTGCCGCCGTTCCAATTAAAAAAATACGGTCAGATGTTGTTTTGTAATCATCGGGTGGATAAGCAACATATAAAGGTTGTTCTGCCGATACTGAAGATGACAAAGCCAAACTGATCATAGCTGTTAATCCTAGAATCTGTTTCATGAGTGTCATTTGAATTTGTTCTCAACTTATTTTATCCGTTTAGGGAGTAGGATACTACCCTTATTTTCTCCCTCTTTTGATCAAGTTTAATTTTTATTGCCTGATGCAATAAAACTTGATCAAAAAAAGCAGCTAAGTTAGGGTATTAGGGTGCAGCCAAGAAAAATAGCCATAAGGAAGCCTACCATGAATCATGAGTTTTTTAGCTTAACTGAAGATGAGTATATTGTTAAGCTAGGGAAAGATACCTTCACAATTTCACGATTAAAAGAATTAATTGCGATTCAGTTTGAAGAGCATATTATGAATTACGGAGACTTTTTTAATTTGACATTTTCTCCAGCCAAGCATGATGCTTTTTGCTTTGATATGCGGAGTGTTCAGTTAATGTTTCCGTTTGAAGGAATGAGTGGTTATTTATTACCATTAGGCTCTAAAGATTGGATTTCAGGTCAAGTTAGAATTCAAGCGAATTTAAACTCAGATCCCGAAACTTTGAATCAAAATTTTTCCGTCGAGATTCAGTTTGCAGCCGATGAACCTCGATTAATGAATCTCTTTCATTATCCTAGTGATTTTCAGGAAGAACCTAATTCTAATCACAAAATGTCTTCCTGTCATTTAGTTCATCAATCCTAATTGGGGATACTCTTAATTCTTAAATTCCCCAAAATTTTATCTACGGCTTGAATCAAATTCAATTCTCTCTAACCATCAGGGTCTTCAATAACCAATAATCGCCTCAATCCTATATAATTTTTCTTTTGTAAAAGTACAATTTTTAATCAATTAAACTTCACTTAAAATTTAAGTTAATTTTGTGAGATAATTCAGAATATGGGGTGTATGAGCAACACACACCCATCCTAACTGAGTTGAGGCGTTAACCCGATGAGTGAATTGTTTGTTAAGCTGGAACAGGATGACGATATTGTCATGTTGGGGAAGGATACGTTTACAGTATCACGGTTGAAAGAGTTGATGACTGAGAATATGAAGGTTAGACTTTTTCAACAAGATCTAAAATACAAACAGGATTATGTGATTTTAGCTAATTCATTATGTAATAAATTAAAAATAACAGATAAATCAATAGAACTGGACTTAAATGAAATTAGATTAGTATTTCCGCCTAAAGGGATAGACTGTCAGTTACTCAAGCTACAGTCTGGTAAGTGGATTTCAGGTAAAATCAAATTTCAAGTTGATGTAAATCGTGATCGCCAAACAGTAATTACAGAGTTAGAATTTGCTCCTGATGAAATAACATCTAACGAAACAGAAGAACAGCAAAACGCTAATTCCAATGAAAATTTAGATGAAATTAGAGCCAAATTAAACCAAATCAACGCTCTTTAATTGTAGGGTGCGTAAGCAAAGCGCACGCACCAATATTTTATTAAAATCAATCAAAATCATGAATAACCTCAAAGAATACGTTAATCAAACCGCCCAACTGATTAATTTACCCATACCTCCCCAATATCATCAAGATGTAATAATAAGAAGTAGGATAATCTGTGAATGTATTTTCCGCAATGCAGTAAACCTAGAAGGGTCAGGAAAATGAATCAGACACTTGGGTAAATCTGGTCAAAGTTTAGCGTGATCGAAATCCACTTTTGATTGTGATTAATGTCACATTAGTAAAAAAGGCTCAATGGGCTCTGCGAAATGGGAAACTATCAAGACACAATTCAGCCAAACGGTAACAAATATGGCTCAGATCCCTTAGAATTAAAGACAATTCATCCAGTATTTTAGGGCTGACTTGCTAGAGTCCAGATTGTCATTAAAAATCAACGGGAATCTTTGGGTCAAGTGTTTGAGGTTTAGAGGGAAATCTAAACCCAGGGGAAGAAGCAAGAGTGGATCACGGTAAATCAGCTTGATGGGGAATGAAATCAGATGATGAATCTTGAATACAGCGACGAACAACAGAGCGATTTTGCACGGCTGATGAGCCATAATATTTTATTTGATAAATTGCCCATTGAGGTGCAAAAGTGGGCTGAAAGTTTGCCCTGGAATCAACGGCGTTATGTCCTTTCTTTATGTTATATTTTATGTGCCTCTTCCCCAGAAAAACAAGCGGAATTTTTAGATGAATATACCGCCGACGGCTTAATGGCGAAGATGTTAGAAGATATTGATACGCTGCAAAGAATCAAACAATATCTCAGTTGTTTTCGGATTAAAGCCGCCTTAAATGAATCGGTTTTACGCGGTTATATTCGGCAATTTTATATTCATTCTGCCCAAGATGCTCGTTGTCAACCCGGTCAATATTTAGAGTCGGCTTTAAAGTTAGCCTTAAGTCCGAAAGATAAAGATAATGTATTTAATTATATTCTCGGATTTGAACTGATTAAACTCATGTTTCAAATGAGTTGGCTACAACAGGAACGACTGTCTCGATTACAAACCAATCAGGACTATTTTATCAAAAATTATCTCAAGCCAATTCAACACGCCCATCGAGTTAATGGGATTATTGTTCCTAAAGACGAACGAGTCTTTTTTGCTAAACGAGATTTCTATGTCCAGAAACCCGAAATTAAACCCAGAACCTTAATTGAATTAGTCATGGCAACCTTTACAACCAGCCAAGTCATTGCTTGTGGATTTTCTTTAACTCGTCATAGTCGAGCGTTTGAGTTTGATTATGATTATATTTTTAATTCTAACGAACCCGACAGCATTTTTCCCTGGGGTTCAGAATCCATGTTAGGATAAAAAATGGCTCTTATTTTGTAACAGCCAAAAACCCTAAATTTAAGGTTCAAACTAAAAGAAGTTTAATGAACTGATTGCTGTTTTATTGATTGGCCGTTTACACTCCGCCCAGGAACTGAACTATGCTCTTATCCAAAGGTTTTGAAGTTGAAATGTATACAGGAACTCCCCAGGGCGATATTGTGGGGCTGTCCGATAAAATTGTTGCGGACTTAGAAGGATTTGTTCGAGAACCTGATAGCCGAAACGTCGAATATACCACCGCCCCCCTGTGTAATTATGATCGGTTGTTGTGTGCCTTGGTTCGACCTCGGCGGATACTACGAAACTATTTACAACAGTTGGGAGACTATACCCTGTTACCCGGAAGTACATTATCCCTGGGAGACACAAAGCATTTTTACCGATCTGATCCGCAAAATCCCTATCATACTTATATTGAACAAACCTACGGTACGGATGTCGTCACCGCTAGTATTCATATTAATGTTGGCATCGCTGACCCGGAACAGTTAATGCAAGCTATTCGCTTAGTACGGGTTGAAGCCCCCCTTTATTTAGCGATGAGTGCCTCTTCTCCCTTCTTAGGGGGTGAAGTCACGGGGTATCATTCCACCCGTTGGCATCTGTTTCCCAAAACCCCAGCCTATGTCCCCTTATTTGAAAGCCATCGCCATTTTATTGACTGGACAGAAGAACAACTTCAAAAAGGAACCATGCAGAATGTTCGTCACCTGTGGTCATCGGTACGGCCCAATGGCGATCGCCGTCCCTATAACTTAAATCGTCTGGAACTAAGAATTTGTGATTTGATGGTTAACCCCATTGCCTTGTTAGCGGTCACAGCTTTATTAGAAGCACGCCTTTGGCAACTGTTAGAGAACCCTGACCTTGATCCACTCCAACACAGTGAACTTCCGGCAACCCGTCGTGCTGAAGATTTAGTTGCCCTCAGCGATGAAAATGAAATCCAAGCTGCTCACCATAGCTTAGATGCCCAATTGCGACATTGGCAAGACGGACGTTTAATCACCGCTAGAGATTGGATTGAACAACTGTATCAAGAAGTTTGGCCGATCGCCAAAAAACACGGGTTTAGCTGTTTTCTGTCTCCGGTGAAAAAATTACTGCGAGAAGGCTCTACAGCCCAACAATGGGTAAATTTGTCCCAACAGGGTTGGGAAACGCGGGCTATTGTTCAGCACGCCATTCAAAAGATGGAACAGCAAGAGCAAGAATTTGAAGATCAGATTTGTCAACCGTTAGTAGCGTGAAAAATGGCCCATTTTTTGATGAGAATATCTTATCGATAAATTTCTTTACAAAACATAAAGAAAAACTATAGATTTGTTCTCAATGCCGGGGGGAAAGTGCCCCCTAAATTCCTTGTTTTCTGGTTTGATTACCTCATGCCTCACGTTGTCTTAGTTCAGCCACAAATCCCACCCAATACCGGGAATATCGCTCGTACCTGTGCAGCTACCTGTACCCAATTACACTTAGTCGGGCCATTAGGATTTGAAATTAGCGATCGCTACCTGAAGCGAGCAGGTTTAGATTATTGGCCCTATGTTTCCTTAACCTATCATCCCGATTTCTTCACCTTTGAGACCTATCATCAACAACACAGTGGACGTTTGCTGGGATTTAGTACCAGAGGTGCTTCCAACTATGCCCAGTTTCAGTTTCAAGATTCAGACTGGCTACTGTTTGGAAGTGAAACCACAGGACTTCCCCCCGATGTGTTGGACGCTTGCACCGCAACCGTTTATATTCCAATGGCCCAGCCCGGAGTTCGGAGCTTGAATCTCTCCGTGAGTGTTGCCATTAGTTTATTTGAAGCCCGCAGACAATTGGGTTACTTTGCCTAAAATCGGTGAATCAAAACCCCTGGTTTTAGGAAAAATTTCTGTGATAACTTTTTTTTATAAATACCCGGATTCAATTGACCCCCAACAGTGATAGATTTTATTCATCTAAACGGGTGTTTTTTTGCCCGGGTCAAAAAAGCCCAAACCCTTAATTGAACTCGATCTGAGGTTCTTCACCGTTAATTTGCGAGGCATCTGACAAGCTAATCTCCATAAATTCAAGGGATTCCATTCCTATTGTATTTCTGGTAGAAACTGGTGTAGATTCTCATCTGGACTCTTGTAACAGAGTTCACTTAATCTTTAAAGTTCCTCGACCCTCAAGGGTTATTGTTGTTAAGAACGTTAGTTTTCAGGGTTTGCCTTTCTATGGAACTTTCGCTTTTCTTGCCGAAATTGAAAAAGCAAGGTAATCTGACGTAATCAGGATTATTGTCAGTGATTTCAATCAATCATTAATGTGATTAGATCTACTGATATTACGTTCTTGAGCGGTTCGAGGACAGTTCAGCGCTTCTCCATAGGAGGTCGTTCTTTGAAAGGAACAGTTCCAAATCATGATCAACCTGTTGCCATGCCTAATTTAGATTTAGATTCCGGTTTAGATTTAGATCAGAGTGCAACAGGGCAGACCAAACAACAGGTCTCACACTCTGGCAGTTATAAGGTTCGTACCTCTGTCGCATTTTTGGGTTTAGCCATTGCTTCTGGGATTCTCAGCAATCAAGCCAATGATTATGCCGTGGCGGCAGAGTTATCCAATCCTGATCCGAATCCAGCCTTGCAGTCATCTGCCGCGATGACCGATGCTTCTCCCAATCAAGTCAATATGAGCTCTGGGGAACAAGCATCTCAATCGGAGTGGCAGCCGTCCCTGTTACGAACCGTTTCCCGTCTCAATGCAGGCGAGAACGTTGTCAACAGCAGCAGTCAATCTCCTGATGTCGGGCTAGAAAAATCGGATCGAACCGATGTAGAAGCAGTTTCTACACCAGAGTCTCAGCCTAGTGTTTCCTCGGAATCGTTGCCTCAATCGGTTACACTGAACGAATCTCATCCCCCATCCATTGGGCAGATTCGTCCCTCCCATGAAGTTGAAACCTCAGCAACTCAGAACTCTTTAGATCCATCGGTGGAGGTTTCAGAAACGCCCTCTGAAGCAACTCAGGAATTGCAGCCCAACCATACGGCTGAGGGGAATTCCTTAGATACGCTCTCCCAAGAGATGTCTGGAGCGTTTGTGATTCCGACCGATGCGAGTAACCCAACCGTTACAGAAGTTTATCAGGTGGGTTCGGGTGACACCTTAGATCGGATTGCTACACTGCACAATGTTTCTGTAGATGCCCTGATCAAGGCAAATCAACTAACAGATCCCAATGTTCTTAGTGTTCATCAAAGTCTAAAAATTCCTAAGCAACTGGCGAGTAGTTTTTCTAGCAGTCCATCTTCTCCGGTACCGAATTCTGGGCCAGATTCTCAGATTCGTTTAGAGGCTTCCCCCTCTTCACAACAGCTTTCCCCAACCACAGACTTAAGTGCTTTAGGCGGGAGATTACCTCAAGCCGTACTTCCAGCCGTCATTCCCTCAGAACTCAATAGCAAGGGTTCTTCAGTCACCGATTTTCCGAAGGAAGCGGTTGCCACCTTGAGTTCAATTCCGACCCACAGCACTTTAAATCAGCTATCGTTAAACCAATTAGCTTCCCGTGCGGTCAATGGAGTTGAGTCTCCTACTCCCGTTGCGGCTGAAGCGGTTTCCATTCCTGTTGAAGCAGAAAAACCTTCCCTGTCTCAACAGATGGCTGTTCAACAGGTTTCTGTCCGTAAATCAGAAGCCGTCAACAAGTTGTACTCGGATCGCCTGAGATCTGAAGTAGAACGCCTGCGAGAGGAATATAAAGCCCAGAGTGGCTATCAGGTGATGAATGTATCCTTAGAGCCAGGTGAAGAGTCAACGGTTAAAACCTTAACCTCGGTGACCACGGCTGCTGCACATCGGCAAAAACGGATTAATCCTGAGTTCAATCCTCAAGCGTATTCCCAGCAGCAAAAAGCCACTCAAGTTGAACAGAACTTATCTGCTCAACAGTTGGCGCAAGTGTCTCGGAATGCCAATAGAACTCCATCAACTCAACTGCAACCGGAGTCCAGACGTTCGGTGGTGGCTACGGCTCCCATCGGGGCTAAAGGCTACGATCCTTTAAATAACCCGACCTTGGGTCAGATGGTTTCTCCGCAGTTACCGCCTCTGCCTGGGCCAGATGCTTACTTGCCGAATGGTTCCATGCGCTTCAATGGCTATGCTTGGCCTGCTGCTGGGATTCTGTCTTCTCCCTATGGTTGGCGCTGGGGACGGATGCACCGGGGAATTGATATTGCTGGCCCTATCGGAACCCCGATTTTTGCGGCGGCTCCTGGGGTTGTGACCTATGCAGGATGGAATGATGGCGGTTATGGCAATTTAGTCGAAATTGAACATCCCGACGGCAGTTTAACCGTTTACGCCCACAATGATCGCGTCCTGGTCAACGAAGGCCAAAAAGTGGCTCAAGGGGAGCAAATCTCCGAGATGGGAACTACAGGTCGCAGTACAGGGCCGCACCTGCACTTTGAAATTCATCCCAAGGGAGAAGGTGCGGTTAACCCGATTGCCTTCTTGCCTCCCGACAGTTCAATGGTGTCTCAGAATTATTAGGTAGAGGTTCAGGGTTGACCGTTGAGGGTTGACCGTTGCCCAATCTCTGATTCCTTAAACCCCCTCAAAAAACTTTAAACAGGGGGTTTACTTTTGGGAACAAGTTGTGCTATATTAATAAATCGTGAATCAATCAAGGCTCAGTAGCTCAGTGGTTAGAGCAGGGGACTCATAAGCCCAAGGTCGCAGGTTCAAATCCCGCCTGAGCCATGTCAACGAAATGGTATAAGCCTCTGGTGTAGAGCATTGAGTCAGTCAGGTCAGGGCTGACTTTTTTAACAAATCTTGTCTAACTGTACTCATTTCGAGTATGATATAATTGTAATAAATTGTAAAACAATCAAAAAATTAGGATTAACACTATCCTAATTTTATTGAAGGAAACTTTACTATCGTCAGTTTAAGGAGTATTATTCATGGCTGAGTGCCTGCGTGTTGGCCAAGTCGCCCCCGATTTTACAGCGACGGCTGTTGTTGACCAAGAATTTAAAACGATCAAACTCTCTGACTATCGGGGTAAGTATGTGGTTCTGTTCTTCTACCCCTTAGACTTTACTTTTGTTTGTCCGACTGAAATTACCGCTTTTAGCGATCGCGCCGAAGAGTTTACAAAACTCAACACTCAAATTCTCGGCGTGTCTGTAGATAGCGAATTCTCTCACCTGGCTTGGATTCAAACTGATCGTAAATCCGGTGGTGTAGGTGATCTGAACTATGCTTTAGTAGCTGACCTGAAAAAAGAAATCAGCACGGCTTACAACGTTCTTGATCCCGATGCCGGAATTGCCCTGCGGGGTCTGTTCATCATTGACAAAGAAGGGGTAATTCAACACGCCACGATCAATAACCTCGCCTTTGGTCGCAACGTGGATGAAACTCTGCGGACACTGCAAGCCATTCAATATGTTCAAGCCCACCCCGATGAAGTTTGCCCTGCGGGTTGGCAACCGGGTGATAAAACCATGATCCCTGATCCCGTCAAGTCCAAAGAATTCTTTGCTGCGGTCTAAGATTATTCCCGACAAAAAACCATTCACAACCCGTCTTAACAATTGTGTGAAGGCGGGTTTACTCTATTTTATAAGATTGTTTTAAACTGGGAAGAGTAATCAACAACAAACTCTTATGCTGACTTCTAACGATTTTACAGGTTTAATTAATCGCCGATTTTGGAATAACTTTTTTCCGATCCCCGCCACCAGTAATTTAGAGTTGGGGATGAAAACCCCTGATTTTGCATTACCCGATATTACCAATGGTCAATTAATTCGGCTGTCTCAGTTTCGAGGCGATCGCCCTGTAATTTTGGCTTTTACCCGCATTTTTACAGAAAAACAATATTGTCCTTTTTGTTATCCCCATATTAAAGCCCTGAACGAACACTATGAAGAATTTGTTCAACGGGGAGTGGAAGTGTTAATGATTACGAGTACCGATGAACGTCAAAGCAAAATTGTCGTCAAAGATCTAGGATTAAAAATGCCATTGCTAAGTGATCCAAGCTGTGGCATTTTTGGATTGTATCAAGTAGGACAAGCTTTGGGTGCACCCTTACCTGCTCAATTTGTTTTAGATCAAAAGGGTATTTTGAAATATAAACATTTGTTTTCTTTTTTGGATCACAATGCCAGTATTAAAACCTTACTAGAAGTTATTGATCCTCTCGCAACTCAAACAGTTTAAAATCGGTGACTAAACAAACTGGATTACCCTGTTGATCATAACCCCAATAGGAGGGATAACACCCTTCTCCCCAACCGGAATGAAAGGCAATAATATTCAATCCGGTTGATTCTTCTAAGCAGAAATTTGCCCAATCCCAAGTATCCAGATAGGTTTGATCTAAGGTTTGATCTAAGTGATGATAATAGGTTTCAAACTCAGTTGGTGACAGGGAAGATAGCCGTTGAACAACTTCGCCATCCATAAAACATCCGGTTCCTGAATCCACAGGATAACCCCATTCTGACTCTCCCTGAAAACAGGCTGCTAATTCCCATGTTACCGCAGGTTGATCGTGAAGGACTAACATTGCACAGGCAACTCTTTGCTCTTTTCGGTCATGGAATGTGGCAATACTGAGTTTAACCGGATAACGACCTACGGGCAGGGGTTGAGTCAAACACAGATGAGGATTAAGGGTCACTAAAGGATCACAAACGGCAATTTTTCCAGTGGTTACCACTAATTCACCGATGGTCTGAACAGAATAGGTGACTTGATCTGTCTGGTGATCAAGGGGGGTTGGGAACCAATAACCAGTTGGAAATGCTTGGGTCAAGTCGGTGGGGTTCATCCTTTCTACCTGCCTTCTAAGAGAAAATTTGATAATTTGTGCTTTTACTTTTAAAGGAAACCGTTTTTAGGTGTAAAGTTCGGTTGTCATTGTAACGAATTATGGGTAAATTTTAGACATTGACAGAAATATTCAACAGTTCTATGATGATGTGTTTTACCTAATGCAGAGTCAGGTGTTGTAAACAGGAGAAGCATTTAGGCAAACAATAAGGAAAACAACAAAAACTCTCTGACTGAATGTTATGCTGAACAGCAAACGATCATCAGTGCAGGAACATAGAAATTACTGGATGATTAACTTTTTATTTTCTCATCCCCTTGATGGCAATTGGCTGCGTTCAATAAGCGTTAATACTTATTAAATTTTCTCAACCTTAATTTATGGTTAATCTGATTACCAATATACAACCCACCCTAGATTTTATTCCTCCTAATTTTAATCCGTTTGTGGTAAAAATCTGCCAGTGGGGAATTCCATTTTGGATTAAATGGAAAACGCCGTTAGTAGAGATTAAAGGAGAAAAAATTGAACGCTTAGTGAATCTTTATCAACAGTTTCAAAGCGGAAAAATTCGATTTTTATTAGCGTTTCGTCATCCTAATACGGATGATCCGTTTTGTATGAGTCAATTGTTATGGCGATTTGTTCCTGAAACTGCGAAACAACAGGGAATTGCTTTATCTCATCCAATTCATGCTCATTTTATGTATGATCGGGGTATTCCCTTATGGGCGGGACAATTTGTGACTTGGTTATTTCCAAAGTTAGGAGGAACGTCAATTTTAAGGGGAAAAGTTGATCGATTAGGATTACGTTCTGCAAGAGATTTATTTCTAACCGGTCAATTTCCCTTAGCTGCTGCACCGGAAGGCGCAACGAATGGGCATAATCAAAGTATTAGTCCTTTAGAACCTGGAATTGCTCAATTAGGATTTTGGTGTGTAGAAGATTTAGAAAAAGCAGAACGAACAGAAGAGGTTTATTTAGTTCCCATTGGAATTCAATATTTTTATCTTCAAGATAATTGGCAAGATTTAGAAAGATTAATTTCACAATTAGAAAAAGATTGTAACTTACCTCAAAAAACTGAAGAATTAACAACTCAGTCTCTCTATAGCCGTTTAATGCGATTAGGAAACTATCTATTAGACACGATGGAAAATTTTTATCGTCAATTTTATCATCGTAGCATTCCTCAAGATGAAACCCTTGATTTTTCAGACCGTTTGAAACGATTATTAGATATTGCGTTAACTGTTTCTGAAGAATATTTTAATCTGAAACCAACGGGAGATTTGAGCAGTCGTTGTCGTCGTTTAGAACAAGCAGGTTGGGATTGTATTTATCGATATAATCTTAAAGGAAATGATAACTGGTCGGCGGTAGAATTGGGATTAGCGGATCGGGTGGCAATTGAAGCGAGTTTGAGAATGTGGAATATGAGATTAGTGGAAAGTTTTGTGGCGGTAACGGGTCGTTATATTCGAGAAAATCCCACGTTTGATCGGTTTGCAGAAACAACTTTAATTGTTTGGAGAATGATCAATCAGTTAAAAGGCAACACTTCGATTAAACCTCCTAATTTAGGAAAAAAAAGAGCTAAATTAACCGTCGGAGAACCGATTTCTGTCAGTCAAAAATGGTCAGATTATCAAACAAATCGTCGTCAAGCGGTTGCGAATTTAACTCAAGATTTACAGAATGCTTTAGAACAGATGATTGAGCATTAAATTTCAAGTCATCGGATGGGTGGGGAGAGCCCGCCCCTACACACCGAAGGTTGTTTTTTTAGGGTTAATCATCGTAATCCTGCTTTTATACAATTCCTTTATACTTGCTATATAATAAATTAAGCCAACCTCAAATGAGGAGAAGTAAGAATGTCAATTACCGCCGAACAACTAGAGGCTTTAATGCCCGATGGGACTCAGGTTGAAAGTAAGTATATAGAAATGGAAAGTACGTTACATTATCTCCAGTTGGCGTTATTAGTATCTTGCTTAGAGTGGTTATGGAGAGACAGAACTGATTATTTTATTGGTGCAAATTTAACCATTTATTTTAGTCGTCAACAACTGAGAAATCGAGACTTTCGGGGGCCGGATTTTTTCTTGGTAAAAAATACTGATAAACGTCCGAGAAAATCTTGGGTGGTTTGGGAAGAAGGAGGGAAATATCCCGATTTAATTATTGAACTGCTTTCTAACTCAACGGCAGAAATTGATAAAACGACTAAAAAGAATTTATATCAAGATCGCTTTAGAACCCAGGAATATTTTTGGTTTTCTCCCGATGATTTAGAATTAGCAGGGTTTAAATTAGTCGGACAGGACTATGAAGAAATTATTCCGAATGCCACCGGATTATTAGAAAGTGAAGTGTTAGGATTATGCCTGGGAATTTATCAAGAAAAACTACGATATTTTACCCCAGAAGGTGATCTTGTTTTGACTCCTGAAGAAGCGGCATTAGAAGCTCAAAATCGTGCTGAACGTTTAGCCGAACAATTACGATCTTTAGGCATCGAACCTATGTTATAGAAAGGTGTGATTAAATCTTGTAGAGACGTTTCATGAAACGTCTCTACAAGTCTATCGGTTTCTGTATTAGTTCTCAAACCCTTGAGTGATGACCCCCTAACCTGCTATGGTGATTATTTGTACCCTTAAGTTTCTTAGCAACATCCCTTATAAAATTTCCTATGGTTAGTTTTTTACTCGAAGTTGGTACAGAAGAATTACCAGCAACCTTTGTGGAAACCGCCATTCAACAATGGCAACAAAAAATTCCCGCCAGTCTCAAAGAACAGTTTTTAAGCTTTGAGTCCGTTCATGTCTGGGGAACACCACGACGGTTAGCGGTATTAATTGAAGGACTTCCTAGCCACCAACCTGACCGGGAAGAAGAAATTAAAGGCCCCCCAGCATCGACCGCTTTTAAAGACGGAAAACCCACTCCGGCGGCGGAAGGATTTATTAAAAAACAGGGTGTGACCTTAGAAGATTTAGAAATTCGTCCGACTTCTAAAGGGGATTTTATCTTTGTTTTAAAGAAAATTCCGGGTCGATTAACCGCAGAAATTTTAGCCGAATTAACTTCAGAATGGATTACAAAATTAGAAGGAAAACGATTTATGCGTTGGGGAGATGGAGATTTAAAATTTCCCCGTCCGATTCGGTGGTTAATTACGTTATTGGATGATCAAGTTTTACCCGTTACATTAGTTAGCGGTTCAGAAGTTATTCAAAGCGATCGCATTTCCCAAGGACATCGAGTTTTACATCCAGAACCCATCACCATTTCCCATGCTAAAACCTACGCAGAATCTCTGAAACAAGCCTTTATTGAAGTTGACCCCCAAGACCGGATTCAGACGATTCAAAAAGAAGTTGAAATTGCTGCTAATAGTGTAGGAGGACAGGCAGAAATTCCCGAAGATTTATTAGCAGAAGTTGTTAATTTAGTGGAATGGCCTACGGCTGTTGTCGGAACCTTTGATCAGGAATTTTTGAATTTACCTGCTGAAGTGATTAAAACCGTCATGGTAACGCATCAACGGTATTTTCCCGTATTAACAACAGAAACCGAAAATTCATCGCCGTTAAAACCCTATTTTATCACAATTTCTAATGGAGATCCAGCTAAATCCGATTTAATTGCCGCCGGAAATGAACGAGTTATTCGGGCGAGGTTAGCGGATGGTCAATTTTTCTATAAATCGGATTTAAAAACGCCTTTAGAAAGCTATTTACCTGCATTAGAAGCGGTTACATTTCAAGAAGATTTAGGTTCAGTTCGAGATAAAGTTAATCGTATTGGTAAAATTGCGAATTGGATTGCAGATCAACTGAATGTCAGTGAATTGGATCGCAATTTAATTCAACGGGCTGCATTATTATGTAAAGCGGATTTAGTCACCCAAATGGTGTATGAGTTCCCCGAATTGCAAGGGGTAATGGGTGAAAAATATGCCCGTGAAGGGGGAGAACCGGAAGCCGTAGCCACCGCAATTTTTGAACATTATTTACCTCGCAGTGCGACTGATAATTTACCCCAAACTTTAGTAGGTCAAGTTGTAGGTTTAGCGGACAAACTTGATACCTTAGTCAGTATTTTCGGTTTGGGGATGTTACCCACAGGTTCCTCTGATCCTTTCGCCTTACGTCGGGCGGCAAATGCAGTGATTAATATTATTTGGGTGGCAGATTTACCGTTGAATTTATATCAACTATTGAAACAAATTTCAGCCGATTTTGTCAATACATTTCCCAATGCCATGCTAGGATTAACTCATCAATTAGATGATTTTTTCCTGCAACGAATTAGAACCTTATTACAGGATGAAAAAGCCATTGATTATGATTTAGTGAATGCGGTTTTAGGAGACAATGATCTCGAATATAAAGAACGGGCGTTACAGGATTTATTGGATGTCCGAGATCGAGCGTTATTCCTACAAACTATCCGCAATGATGGCACATTAGATCAAATTTATGAAACCGTTAATCGTTCTACTCGGTTAGCCAAACAAGGAGATTTAAACACCCTAGAATTGCAACCGGACAAAAAGGTTAAACCGGATCTTTTCCAAAAATCTTCTGAACAGGAATTTTATCAAGCATTGGTGCAGTTAGTTCCCAAAACTCAAGCGTCTCAAACAACGCGAAATTATCGTCAATTGGTCGAAGCATTAGCAGAAATTACCCCGACGGTTAGCAGCTTTTTTGATGGCCCAGAAAGTGTTTTAGTGATGGATGATGATCCAAATATTCAACGTAATCGTTTGAATTTATTAGGATTATTAAGAAATCATTCCCGTGTTTTAGCTGATTTTGGAGCAATTGTAAAAAGCTAAAAAAAGATCACAGTCCCCCTTTTTAAGGCTATGCCCTGAGCCTGCCGAAGGGGGGATTTAGGGGGATCAAATCGAGGATCTCTCGAATACAATCAAAAAAATTTGTCTGGTGCAATAACATTATTTATGCTCAAAGCTCATATCATCGGTTTAGGAAAATCTGGAAATGCCGCAGCCCGGTTATTAAAATTACAAGGATGGGATGTTAGTTTAAGCGATCGCAACAATTCCTCTCAATTAGAACCCCAAAAACAACAATTAGAAAGCGAAGGAATTGTTGTTAATTTAGGAGAGAATTTTCAACCGGATGAGTCCTTAGATTTAGTGGTGGTTAGTCCTGGGGTTCCTTGGGATATTCCGGGGTTAAAAACCGCCAGAAATTTAGGCATAGAAACCATTGGAGAAATGGAATTAGCTTGGCGAAATTTGCGAGATTTGCCTTGGGTTTGTATTACGGGAACGAATGGAAAAACCACAACAACAGCCCTAACTGCTGCGATATTTCAAGCCGCAGGTTTAAACGCTCCAGCCTGTGGAAATATTGGGTATGCAGCCTGTGAATTAGCCTTACAAGAATACGAAGGAAGCGCTCAACCGTTAGATTGGATTATTGCGGAAGTGAGTAGTTATCAAATCGAATCTTCATCCACTTTAAATCCTAGAATTGCGGTTTGGACGACGTTTACACCGGATCATTTGAATCGTCATTACACCTTAGAACGCTATTATGATATTAAAGCGAAATTATTATATCAATCCCAACAACAAGTAATTAATGGGGATGATCCTTATTTAAGAGAAACGGCTCATCAACGCTGGCTTTCTGCCTGTTGGACGAGTGTTTTAGGACAAGAAAAATTAGTTGCAAATTCTGAACTCGGATTTTATATTGAGAATAATTGGGTGATGCAAAATGGAGAACCCATTGTTCAAGCCGATGCTTTAAAAATGGTGGGAAGTCATAACCAACAAAATCTATTAATGGCTGTAGCTACTGCTAAATTAGCGGGAATTGAAACCGAAGCAATTTGTCAGGCTATTTCTACATTCCCAGGGGTTACCCATCGTTTAGAACAGATTATGAATTGGCAAGGAATTGATTGGATTAATGATAGTAAAGCCACCAATTATGATGCAGCAGAAGTGGGATTAGCGGCGGTTGATTCTCCGGTGATTTTAATTGCTGGGGGAGAGGCAAAAAAAGGGGATGATACAGCTTGGATTTATAGGATTAAAGAAAAAGTAGCTTCAGTGTTATTAATTGGAGATGCAGCCGAGGCATTTTCTCAACGGTTAAAAGCAGAAAATTACTTTAATTTTGAAATTGTTGAAACGATGGAAAATGCAATTCAAAAAGCCTCTGAAATTGCCCCTCAATTAGGAGCAAAAGTTGTGTTATTATCTCCAGCTTGTGCTAGTTTTGATCAATATCAAAGTTTTGAACATCGGGGAGAACATTTCCGCCAGTTGTGTTTAGAATTAAAGGGTTAATCTCAATTCAATGTCAATGTAGGGATGTTTCATGAAACGTCTCTACAAGCATGGGATTAAAACCATTAAAAATCAACTTAGAGATAGATAGCTTAATCTTTGATTGAGAATAAAATATAAAAAATCCATCAAATATCAGTTTTATATGCCTAATTTCCCAATCAATGATGCCATTAAAAACGCTGTTAATTCTATAATCCAAGATTGGATTAATGCTCATCCTTTTATCTCTTGGTTAATGAGCCATCCTGGGATGGGTTTAATTTTATTTGTATTTTTAATTAGCTTATTTTCGGGATTTTTACAAGCGATTAGTAGTTTATTTAAACAAGGATGGCTATTTATTTTAACCAGTCCTTTTCAACTATTTCAATATAGCTTAATTTGGATTTCTCAATGGATGTTAAACTCTGGCAGACCTTTGAATTCTGAACCTCGTCAAAGTCGCTTATCACAGTTTTTATCAACCCACCCTCAACGACGGATAGAATCACTCAGTTTAGAACAGCAAGAACGGCTGATTATTTTATTACAACATTTAGAAGATATTCATCAAGAACAAAATCAACTTTTGCAAGAAGTTAGCGCAATTTTAAACTTAAATCGACGCTCAGAAAATCAGTAATCTTTATTAATATGAAATCTTTAAATGTTTACTACACATCCATATTGTGTAGAGACGTTGCATGCAACGTCTCTACGAATGTAACGTTTCTACGAATGCAACGTCTCTACGTCAGGTTCAGCGATTCATCTGTATTATCAATTTCAGAATTTTATATGACTATAACAGCAAATCATAGAAAATCAGCTTAAAATCTGTTATAGTTCGATTTAATTCATCAAAAAAATGTTCATGAATCAATTTAACGATATTCCTAATTCCACCTCTAATTTCCCAGACAAACCCAATTCATCTCCCAATCAAATCTCATTATTAACGGCTATTTGTATTGTCATTGCGAATATGATTGGGACGGGTGTGTTTACCAGTTTAGGGTTTCAAGTTATTGATATTCAATCGGGTTTTTCGATTTTATTTTTGTGGTTAATTGGCGGTATTTTTGCCCTTTCAGGTGCTCTTTGTTATGGGGAATTAGGAGCAGCAATGCCTCGTTCTGGGGGAGAATATCATTATCTATCTAAAATTTATCATCCTCTATTGGGGTTTCTCTCTGGATGGGTTTCTATCACCGTTGGTTTTGCCGCTCCCATTGCCGCCGCAGCGATGGCATTTGGCAAATATATATCGAGTGTATTTCCTACATTTAATTATCCTACAATAATCGCTTTAATAGCCGTTATATTAGTTTCTTTAATTCATAGCCAAACCTTAACAATTGGTAGTTTATTCCAACAAGGCTTTACTGTTTTAAAAGTGATTCTCATCCTGGTTTTTATTCTATCGGGATTCATCCTAGCCGATCCACAACCGATTCAATTTTTACCCAATATTAATGATTTTGCGGTAATTTTTAGTTCCTCTTTTGCCATTTCTTTAGTCTATGTCACCTATTCCTATTCCGGTTGGAACGCAGCCGTTTATTTAACCAGTGAACTCAAAGAACCGGAAAAAAACTTACCGCGATCGCTCTTAATTGGCACATTAATTGTTACAATTTTATATCTACTTCTAAATTTTATTTTTCTCTATACTACACCCATAAACCAATTAGCCGGACAATTAGAAATAGGTTATATTGCAGCCCAACAAATTTTCGGCAACTTTGGGGCAAAATTAATGGGATTATTAATTGGATTGGGTTTGATTTCTTCTATCAGTTCAATGGTATTAGCAGGGCCAAGAGTTACCCAAGTCATCGGAGAAGATATTCCTTTATTTAAAATTTTATCTCGAAAAAATCAACATGGAATTCCCTATTATGCGATCTGTTTCCAACTCGCAATTGTGATGGTTTTAATCATTACAGCCAGCTTTGAAGCCGTAATTACCTATTTAGGATTTACCTTAACCCTGTGTTCAGTAATTACCGTTTTAGGGGTTTTTGTTTATCGATGGCGCTGTCCTGATGCTCCCCGTCCCTATCAAACTTGGGGATATCCCATTACCCCAATTATTTTTTTAGGAATTAGCCTTTGGATGCTAATATTTATTTTTCAGGATAAACCTTTAGAATCCTTAGCTGGACTAGGAACAATAGCCTTGGGTTTACCCTTCTATTTTATTGGTGTTCACAAAAAGTTGGTGTAGTCTATGAAAATTAAAGCCTTATTAGCCCTTATTTTAACGGTTACTGGATTGCAATCTTGTTCTCAAACTCAACCTCAACAAAATATTGAAACGCCTCAACCAGAAGTTAATCAAACGATAAAAGCAACACCACAAATCCCCCCTAAATCTGTTGATCCTTTAGCTAAATATGATCAAGAAAAAGCAGATTATTTAACCGATACAGCTAAATTGATTGCTGGGATTAAACTTGATAACAAAAGTCAACTTTATCCTGTTCAACAATCTAATGTTTGGATAAATTATCACAATTTTATAGATTCAGCTTGGTCAAAACTTGAAAAACAACAACTGGCGAAAGTCAGTCAATGGTCAGAACAAGAATTAGCGACGATTAATCAATCTAATCCTGAGATTTTTTATCCCTTTAGTGGCCCTGATTTTTTATATGCTTATTTATTTTTTCCCACATCTCAAAAATATGTTCTCACCGCTTTAGAACCTGTTGGAACAATGCCTGATTTTAATCAATTATCGGAAACTCAACGTAATCAAAAGTTAGCGGATGTTAAAAACTCTCTCTATTCTTTACTTCAGTTTAGCTTTTTTCAAACCAAAGAAATGAAATCTGATTTATCGAATCAAGGTGTTTTACCGTTAATTGTATTATTTATGGCAAGAACTAATAATAGAATTTTAGATCTACAATATATTGGATTAGATGCTGATGCTAAAATTCAAAAGTTTGAAAAAGCCATGATTCCAGGGGTAAAAATTGATTTTGTTCCTGAAGGGGAAAAACAACCGCGAACGTTATATTATTTTTCCGCAGATATTTCCGATGACGGCTTGAAAAAAACACCCCAATACAGCCAATTTATCAAGCAAATGAATCAACCCGTGACCTATCTTAAAGCTGCATCTTATTTAATGCACAGACCTAGTTTTTCAGCAATTCGAGGGTTAATTCTTGATCAAAGTCAAGCCATTTTACAAGATGATTCTGGGATTCCCCTTCAATATTTTGCCGAAAAACAATGGAATTTAGATTTTTTTGGAACTTATACCGCCCCCATTTCCTTATTTAGTGTTCGTTATCAATCGGATTTAAGGAAAGTTTATCAAAATAACTCTTCTATAAAACCGCTTAATTTTGGAGTCGGTTATAAGTTTGGGGTAAATCAATCGAATATGATGTTAGCGACGAAAAAAGAAAAACCTTAAGGCTAATTTTATCTTATGATCATAAAAAATTTGTAGGTTGGGTTTTTAATCTTAACCTAACCTACAAAGCCATACTGAGGCATTATTCAAAATCCCCAGTTGATGCCTTCAATTCTTATATGAAATCCCCTTATGAACGCTACAGATGATCCCCCCCAACCCCCCTTTTTAAGGGGGGAGATGTGTAGCAAACATTTAAAGATTTCATATTATTAATTTAGTTGAAATTTAAAGAGGCTTCTGCACACAGATCCATTGCCCATAAATTACTGGATGTTCCATCGTCATATTCCGCACGAACATCAAAAACACAGTCATCTTCTGGGCCACCATAGTTCACTGGCTCCCACCCAAAATCTTGTTTATCCCGATCATTGATGCTTTCTTGAAGCATATTCTCACCCCAATTGTTATCTTTAGGAGGTGAAAAATACACCCCCGTCATGGTTTTACCACTATTATTAATGACTGAAATTTTCATCGTATCAGCTAAAGAACTGAAAGCGGTTAACGTAATTAGGGGTAAAGATAGACAAGTAGAAATGGCAATCTGATTCAAAAAATTTTTAGCCATTGTTTAACGTCCTTTTGGGTGCATCATTATTTCCAGCATTAATAATACCAGATCAAGAAGGATAAAATGATAAAGAGAAAACAAAATTTTTAATCGTTCTGAGTTTGTTCAGAAATCCAGTTTAAATAATCCGCCGAGCCTTTAATAATCGGTAACGCAATAATTTCAGGGACTTCGTAAGAGTGAAGTTGTTTAATTTGTGTTTCTAACTGTTCAAACTGTCTAATATCAGTTTTGATTATTAATTGCCATTCATCTGCCTGACAGACTTCTGATTTCCAGGTATAAATAGAATGAATGGGCATTAAGCTAACACAAGCCGCTAGTTTTTTTTCCACTAAAGCTTGAGCAATTTTTTCCGCTTCTAACCTAGAACTTGCCGTAACAAGCACTACCGCATAATCTGTTCCCATTGATGTCTGATTAACTCTTTATAATCATGATCTTAACTCAATGGCACACTTTTGAGTATGAGATTGATATAAATTAGAACAAGTGATCGCTAAATCCAGATAAAGTTGTAAGGATTGGGGTAATTTTGCTCCTTGAAACTGAGTTCCTTCAAAGGTTGCTCCCAATAAAGACGCATCTCTTAAATCGGCATTCCTTAAGTCAGCTTGAGGTAATTTTGCCCAGTTTAAATTAGCCCACATCAGACTCGCTCGTTCTAAATTAGCCCCGGTTAAATCTGCTTTTGTCAAACGAATTCCTCGCATTTGAGCTTCACTAAAGTTAGTATTAATTAAGGTCGCATCTTCTAAATCTGCACCATTAAGCCAAGCTTCACTTAGATTTACACCCTCAAGATTAACTCGACTTAATTTAAGACCATTCATATAAGCTTTTTGCAGATTAGCTCCGTTTAATTCTGCTCCGAATAGGTTAGCTCCACTGAGTTTTGCCGCGATTAAATTCGCCCATTTTAAGTTAGCTCCTGTTAAATTTGCTTCTCTTAAATTAGTTAATTGTAAATTTGCCGAGCATAAATTAGCATTAGGGAGTGTGGCGCGTCTTAAATTAGCTCCCGTCAAAATAGCTCCACTCAAATTAGCATTAGGAAGTTTAGCTTTCACTAAAAAAGCACCACTCAAATTGGCTTTACTGAGGTTAGCATCTCCTAATTTTGCTTCGTTCATTTTGGCATAACTGAGATTAGCATGATGTAAACAGGCCCCATTCAATTTGACCCGACTCAGGAAGGCTCGACTTAAGTTGGCTCCCGTTAGGTTCGCTCTGGAAAGGTTAACGCCAATCAAAATCGCACCCGATAGGTCTGCACCTTGGAGGTCTACCTCTGTAAAATTGGTTTCCCCTTCTTCGTACTGCCTCAAGAGTTGACTCACTTGCATAAATGTATCACTCCGGTTCCCTGGACTTGTATTTTCAATATACCCGGAAATCTTAAGAAAGTTTTTATATTTTTGTGTTGAACATTCAACACTTCTGGCATAATGGCAAAACCCAGTGGCGATCGCACTCTTTGGGACACTACCGACCTTCCCTACTACATCCGCTGCATTTGGATTTGTATCGAGCAACGATGTGATTGCTTGTTATAGTTCCCGTCGAGTTGTTTGGCAATGCTGCACAAGATACAACACCTAACTCATTACGCGATCGCTCACTTAATTTTGAATACCCACCGATAGGATTTATCGATTGCAACAACTTAGAGATGAAACCGTATAACGACCACGTTAGCCTGCGTTTGTGTCGATGCTGAGGACTACAACTCATCAATCGTTATCAACCCACCTTCCGTAAATTGGATCACAAGCTCATGGCTATCCAATAAAGCAGTTCCAACTAGAGGTCGTCGCCCTGTCGCAAATACACGAGCTTCTCGCTCCTCTCCGTTCCAGACAATAATTGCTCTATGAACAGGCAACATCACTCGGCTGTTGTCTGCCAAATTCGCACGCATATCGTATCTGAAGGGGAGATTCAGTAGTGCCACTGCTTCAGGTGGTAAACAAAGCTCATCGGTAAATCCTGTGTCTATCACGAATTCAATGGGGAAGTCAGCGCGATTTGGAATCCGAAATGGGATGGTAATAATCGGGTGTCCATCAGCCACAATCCCTGAAATCACTTGAATACACGCTCCATAACACCCCCACCAAAAGCGGCAGCAACGTTGTACCCAATTTTAATCCCAAAGAGTCGAGCATGGGGGTGCTTCTCGCTCAAGAAGTCAGCAGCGCGTAAGCCATTTGCATCAATCCTATAGTCACCTGTCTCAATGTCTATGATGACCATCTTGCCAATATTTTCTTCAACTTCCACTTCTTGGCGGATTCTGCTTTCGTACAGTTGCTCCGCACGTTGAGCAACTTCTTCGCGGCTTAAAAGGATGGCTTGCATAAGTTGACTCCCATTCGCTACTCTAGCTCTGTAGATTTCCATAATATCCTATGAACAAAGTTGAACCAAGCCATCGCTTAACGAAATCTGCATAAGCAGCAACATCCTGATAACTACCACGAAAATTCCCTTCGTGCGCTGCTTCATTCCGTAGAGAATTCATTCTCATAATGTACTTGGCATCGCTCACTTAATTTTGAATACCCACCGATACGATTTATCGATTGCTACAACTTAGAGATGAAGTGATATAACGGCTAAGTTGAGCGGTGGCTAATATCCTTTGCATCCTCACCAATATCTCTCGCCCTTGGGCTCCAACGTGTTGTTAGACCGGGCTTTCGCGACAAGCTCACAACTTCTCTTCCGCTTTCCGCTTGCTGCTTTTGTAAATCAGCAAAGATAGCCTTCAAGTCATGATTGAATGACTGAGAATACTCTTCACGAATTCTGTGAATTTCTTCTACAATTGCATCTTGATACATAATCAATCTCCAAGAAGTTCATAGGGTGTACAAAGAATAGGCAACTCGTATCCCAAATCAAGACTAATCTCTGCCAGTTTTCTTTGAATTTGAGCATTGGCAATGTGCTTACAGTTCCATGTGAGTAGGTAATCCATACCGTGAACAGTTGCGGCTGCAATATGAACAGCGTCAACATCAGCTTTTGCGGGAAGGCTACTGCGTTCGGTAAAATTGCTCTGCTAAATCAAGTACAGATTGGCTTAAATCGAGTAACGCGAGGTTGGAAATGATTTCGAGTCGTCGAGATGCGATTTCGGTATCTCCCTGTGAAGTTTCTTTTACAACTGCTTGGGAGGAGTAGAGTTGGAAAGCACTGCGGCGCGTATCCCACCATTCCCTTGTTATCTCGATATTGGCAGCCACAACCAGATCTCTGCTGGGTCGAGCAGTGAGATAGCCTAAAACACTCGTTTCGATGTATACAGTTTCACTCATGCAGAAAATGGGCGACAACTTTTTCTATTTTAGTCCACATATTTACCTCATAGAAAATAATCGGCAGAAACTTTCGGTGTATTCTGCGATAGTGACCAAGAACTGCATCAAGATTTGCAAAAGGTAAATCTACCCCATTTAGTAGAAAAAATCGGTGGTTTTGATGTTGAAAAAGATTAACGTTTCTAAATCTTCTTAACTTAACTTATACCTATAATGTTCTCATCTTCCTTCTGTGCTATCAATGTCACTGCTAAAATGCTAAAGTCTCAATTGCTTCTATAATAGTGTTTTGATTAACCCAGAGCCAGATTTGAGATGACTCATTCTCCTAATCCCAATTCTGAACCAATTTTACATCCCCGACGACGATTAAGGCGCATCCTGGTTTGGGGGGGTGTCGGATGCGGAATCACCCTCTTAACAGTAGGAACAACAGCCGCCTGGTTTATTCGATATCGGTTAGCACCGATTATTGGCGGTGTTTTAGAAACCATTATACAACGGCCTGTTAATGTCGGCCCCGTTGAAGGATTTACCCTTAATAGTATTCGTTTTGGTAACTCATCAATTCCCCCGACAGCAACAGATACCGACAAAGCACAAGCGGAAGCAGTAGAAGTTAATTTTTCCCTTTTATCTTTATTTAAACCAAAAGTTCAACTGGATATTACTTTAATTAAACCTAATGTTTATATTGAGGAAGACGCATCAGGAAATTGGCTGAATACAAAACTAAATTTAGATCCAAATCCTCCCATTACTTTAGTCTTTAGAACGATTGGCATAGAAAAGGCTCAAATTAATTTAATGCCTTATGAGATTTTGAGAGCTAATGCTAAAGGAACTAAAACACAAAAACCAATTTTAATCGGGGTTGATCAAGTTAGAGCTAACTTAAGGGAAGATAATGAACGAATTCAAGCAGATTTAGCCGGAACAATTGGGGATACTGGAACCTTTGCCATTAAGGGAGATGCCTTACTAAAACCAGGCAGAGTCAATGCTCAAATTCAAGCCAATCGGATAGATTTACCCTTAATCGCCTGGTTTGTTTCTACTCCGGGTGTGTCCGTCAAACAAGGTAAATTAAATACAAATTTAAGCGTTAAATTAGATAATTATAAACCCTTAGATGTTCGGGGAACGTTAAATTTAGATCAAATTAAAGTTGGGGTTGAAAATCTTCCCGATACGGTTAATTTAAGTCAAGCTAAATTACGATTTGCGGGAACTCAACTGATTATTGATCAGTTTAATACAACAATGGGAGATTTAGCTCTAAATTTGAAGGGATCTGTTTTAACAAATCCTAATTTAGAATTGGCTAAAACTCAAGTTAATTTAGCAGCTAATTTACAACCTGTTCAAGTTTCAATACTGTTAAAAACCGTAGAAGGAATTCAAGGAAAACCCCTCAATTTACCCTTTCCCGTTACGGGAGAATTAAAAGCTAATGTCAACTTAAAAGGCTATTTACAAACCCCTCAAATTTCAGGAACGATTGCTACCACTGAAAAAACGTTAATTGATCGAATTTATTTTGATACCATTCAAACGGATTTTAATGTATTAGCAAAATTTGATCCCAATTTTAAAATTTTAGCCGATCCAGTTATAGGTATCCAAAATTTATTAATTCAACCGTCCGTTGGAGGGTCAGTTAAGGGAAATGGAGAAGTTCAATTAAACGGATTAACTGCATTATTAGGCCCCCAACCGGAACTGCTTAAATCTGGTGATCAAGTCATTATCCGTCAACAAAAACCCACTCCGAATCAATCGCTCCAAACCTTACCTCCAAAGCCTGAAATTACAACCCGAAAAGTTGATTTTAATCCGACGGTTAAGCTAGATTTTATAGTGGATAATATTCCAGGGGATGCTATCGCTCAATCCTATGGACTTTTACCAAGTTTTAGAATTGGTAATTTATCCGCAAATGCTCAAGTTTCTGGAAATTTAGACAACTTAAAAGGTGAGGCTAAATTTAGCTTACCCTCGGCGACCTATCCGATTTTGGGTCAAGCTCAATTTTTAGGAAATACGGCTAAAGCACAAGTTGAAATTGCTAACGGTAATCTGAATCTGATTGCTCAAAAAAATAATAATGATATTTGGAACGCTGAAATTTTAGGAAATCAAATTGCAATCACGCCTTTAGTTGATTTAGGTTTATTATTTGCCCCCATTCCTAATGCGACAAAACAACAAATTCAATCTGTTGATTTGACCGATGGTCGTTTAAATCTCGCTGCCAAATTATCAGGAAATTTAAAGGAATTTTCCCTAAATACTTTAATTGCGGATAGTCAAATTCAACTTAATTTTCAGGATAGCACGATTAATGCGATCGCTCAACTACAAAATGGACTATTTCAAACAGAATTTTCCAGCGATAATTTAGCCTTACCTCGATTAATTAATATTGGATTACCGCTTGCTAATATCCCCAATTCTACACGCGCACAACTGCAAAACTTAGATTTCAGCCAAGGAACTCTACAAATTGCAGGTTCTCTCAACGGTAATATAGAAAATTTTACCCCGAATAGCCTCACGGGAAACGCAAAAACAATAATTAATTTAGGAAATTTAGGGGGAATCATTACCGCCAATAGTCAAATCAATCAAGGACAGTTTCAAGGCGAATTTAACGCCAGGGATGTTCAATTAAATCCTTGGATTAATTTAGGTTTACCCTTCGCTAATTTACCCAATAATGTTCAAACCCAAATTCAAACAATTGACCTGCGGAATAGTCGTTTAACCGCAGGCGGAAATATTACCGGAAATTTAGATAACTTAAACCTAAATACCATTATTGCTAACGCATCAGGGCAAGTTAATTTAGGGAATTTTGGCGGTACAATTAATGCAGAAGGACAATTACAAAATAATCAGTTGATAGCCCAAGTTATTACCAATCAAATTCCTCTGCAACCTTTAATCAATTTAGGATTACCCTTAGCTAATTTACAACCTAGTTTAGTAGCCGAAATTAACGCTTTAAATTTACAAGGCGGATTTCTCCAGGGGTCAGCTAACTTTCGCGGAAATTTAACCAATTTTTCACCCAATAACTTAATAGCTAATTTGGATGGAAAAGTTAATTTAGGTCAAGGAGGAGGCTTAGTTTTAGCAACCGGAGAAACCCAACAAGGACAATGGAAAGCAGGTTTCAAAGGAGATGAAATTGCCCTTAGTCGGTTCTCTCGGTTAGTTGAATCTCAAATTCCTGAACTCATGGCTAATTTACGTCAAAACGGACTGCTAGACCAAGCAGAAAATATGCCTTTATTACGAGGATTATTAAATACTGAAATCCTTGGACAGGGAAATCTAGCCTCTATTAATCCTAAAACAATACAAGCTTTAGGTCAATTACGGCTAACAGAATTACCGATTATTAAACAACCCTTTGATGCCATTGCGAGTTGGAATGGTCAGCAAATTAATATTCAAAAAGCTGAAACCCCAGGATTTTCAACCGATGGATTTATTGGGGTTGAATTTCAAGGAAATGGCATCCCCCAACTCTCAAATTTAAACTTAAATGTTCGGGTCAATAATTTTGATTTACAATCTCCCTTAGCTCAGAATATTTTAGCAATTTTACCCCCAGAAGTCACAACCGGAGATAGCCCTTTAGTGGCGGGAATTGTTAATTTTAATGGGAAGTTAACGGGAACTCTTTCCGCCTTGAATCTTAACGGAAATTTAAGATTAAATAATTTTGCCCTGCGGGATGTAACTTTTGATCCCCTTTTAGCGGGAACCGTTAATATTACTCCCGGTCAACAGGTGAATGTTGCTTTAGCAGGAGAACAGGATAAAATTGAACTAATTTTAGATGATCAATATTTACCCGTTTCATTTTTAGTTCAACGGGATAAAAGCTTATTAGTCGGACAATCACAGGGAAATAATTTAAACATTAGCTTAGAACAATTTCCCCTACAAGCCTTAAGTCTTTCTCCTTTAGCTCAATTCGATATTGGACTGTTAAAAGGGATAGCATCGGGACAAGTTACAGTTTCTAATTTAGCCAGTTTTAATCTGAATCAAATCGGTGCAACAGGAAATATTATTGTTCAAGAACCCGCTTTAGGATATATTCAAGCGGATTCCTTTAAAGGAAATTTTAATTATCAAAATGGAATTGCCACCTTAACGGATGCTGAACTGAAAAAAGGTATCACTCAAGTTTTAATTAATACTAAAGCCCAGGTTTCTGAAATTTTAGCCAGTCTTTCCACACCCAACACTCAAAATTTATCGACTGTATCCAATCAATTTGAAGGAACTATTAAAATCCCTCAAGGGAGTTTACAGGATGTCTTAACCGCGTTAAAAATCTTTAATTTAGAAGATTTAGCCAGAGGATTAAAACCCCCCGACTATGCAACAGCCACAGAAGTCACTCCAGTTCCCGTTGGTTTACCGGGAAATCCCACATTATTGCAACAATTACGACGATTTGCAGAAATTCAAGCCATCTTACAACAATCAATTGAAGAAGCGGCAGAGGAACCTTTACCGCCCTTACAAGATTTACAAGGAAAATTCACCGGAGAAATTGCTTTTCAAGGTTCAATTCCATCAGGAATTCAAGCGACTGCAACGGTTAAAGGTGAAGATTGGAACTATGGAAAATATAGGGCTAATCAGTTTTTATTAGAAGCTAATTTTGCCGATAATGTCTTACGAGTTGAACCCATACAACTGCGTTCGGGTGCAACATTATATGATTTTCGCGGACAATTAAATTTAGCTAATCAACAACCTTCTGGTCAATTCCGGGTCAAAAATATCCGCTTAGAAGAAATTGAAAAAATTGTCGATTTACCGAATGTTGATTTAACCGGACAATTAAATGTGCGGGCGAGTGTTGGGGGAACTTTAGATAATCCCCAAGCATCGGGAGAATTAACTTTATTAGAAGCAACAGTAAATGGTGATCCGGTTCAAGAAGCTCAAAGCAGTTTTAGCTATAATAATGCTCGCTTACGATTTGGGGGTAGCTTATTAGTCACTGAAGTTGATCCGATTGCATTTAAAGGCACTCTCCCCTTTAAATTACCCTTTGCTAAAGTCACTCCAGAAAGCGATTTAGTTGATGTGAGAGTGGATATTAAAGATGAAGGGTTAGCGGTGATTAATTTACTGAATCCTGAGTTAGATTGGCAGGAAGGAAAGGGATTAGTCCAATTAAGAATTAGTGGCAGTTTGCAACAACCAGAAACGGGAGGAATTAAACTCAATCTCAAACCCGAAGGATTATTTAAAATTCAAGATGCAGTCTTAACCGCCCGCAGTTTAGAACAGTCTATTGTCGGATTAAGTGGAACCGCTTTATTTACAGGCGATCGCATTCACGTTAAAGAAATTAAAGGCGAATTACAAGGAGATAAAGGAACCGGAAATATCCTCTTAAGTGGCGTTTTACCCGTGTCTTATCCCTTTGCTGAAACCGATCCCGATCTGCAAACTCCCCTACAATTAAGCTTAGATCAATTAACCCTAAATTTACCCGATCTCTATAAAGGAAATGCTTCCGGTGCTATCACAATTACAGGAACAGCTTTAAAACCCAAATTAGGCGGAGAAGTCGTATTAAGTCAGGGAAGAGTGATTTTACCGTCTCAAGAAACCGCCACCTTACCAACCGATACCCCGGAAACGAATTCTCAACCCCCAGTTAATGTTAGTTTAAATGGATTAAAACTCACGTTAGCCGATGATATTCAAGTCATGACTCCCCCGATTTTAGATGCTCCTTTAATTAATTTTACAGCCCAAGGAACAATTCAATTGAATGGAAGTTTAGCCAGTATTAATGATATTCGTCCTCAAGGAACCATTGACTTAACGGGAGGACAAGTGAATCTTTATACCAGTCAATTACGATTAGATCGAGGCTATCCTCAACAAGCAATTTTTGTTCCTTCTGAGGGACTCGACCCCATTTTAAATGTTCGCTTAGTCACCCGTGTTCCTGAAGCAGTGCGCTTTGTTTCTCCTCCCTCTGCATTCCCGGCTGAACAAACAGAAGCCTTAAGTCCGTCTCGGTTTGGAACGGTGCGAACGATCCGTATTGTTGCCCTTGTGCGCGGCCCAGCATCGGAAATTAATGATATTATTAAGTTACAAAGTTCTCCGCCTCGTTCTCAAAATGAATTAGTCGCTTTATTGGGTGGAAGTGTAATTCAAGGCATTCAAGATGATAGTACATTAGTATTAGCAAATATTGCCAGTGCGGGGTTATTTGGTAAGCTACAACAGGATATTATTAATGCAACCGGATTAACAGAATTTAGAATTTATCCCTCACGGGTTGCTGAACGAGGTTCAAGTGGAAGAGCTTCCGCATTAGGGGTCGGAATTGAAGTCGGTTTAGATGTAACCGATAATACCTATGTGTCTTTAAGTCGTGTCTTAGCGGCTCATCAACCTTTTCTCTTTAATATTAATTATCGTCTGAATGATAATTTATTGTTACGCGGAGCTACAAATTTTAATAATGAAAGTGAAATTCGGTTTGAGTATGAAACTCGGTTTTAAGTTAATTGTTGACTGTTGGCTGTTGACTGGTACGAGCCAAATGTTTCGCTTCTGCCTCGCAAACTTGCAGAAACTCCAAATCCAGTAATTTCGAGTTTGCCTGTAAAATCTCTGGTTTTTCACCTAGGCTTTTGATCGCATTTCTGTTTCACTAGCACCTGCTCGTACCATAATTGTCCGAACAAGAGAACCAAATATTCTCCACCCAACAAGACTTAAGCTGGCGTGCCGTGTCGCTAACAGCAAATCATCAAGGCGTATCTGTATAACCCCATCAAATACTACAGCATTACCCACGACATGGCGAGAGTCCCCTGGTAATGGTGGAAGATACATTCGCTTAGTGGATTTGAACCTTAGCATTTCACTAAGGAGTTGCTTTGCTTGAGGATCGTCAGAAAAAATGGGTTGCAATCGCAGCAGTGAGGCATAATCGCGACGACCCTGAACAAGGTCACAGGTTGAGCTTGCAATAGCAAACTTCATGCTAGTAATACGTTCTCCCAAGAAATAGCCAGCGTCACTACTAACAATATCTCCCTGCAAAAGGGCGAAGACATCTTCATCATCCCGAATCAGACCTCTTGCTAACATATCCTTATACTCAATTGGCTGACGCACCAGCGCTCCCTCTGCTCCGAAAACTTTCTGACGGTCTTTTGTCTTACCAAGTCGATCAGCAAAGTCCTGAATAATTGTGAGAACTCGATCGTCGTGAGAAAGTTCGCGTAGCTGATTTTCAAGAGTTTGCAGATTGTTAGGATCATTATTTGCTACAGCCATCATGATCGCTCTATCCTATTGTCGATCGCATTCTCAGATTGCAAAGGACGCTCAATTTCATCAGGATCGAGCATCACTTCATCCTCCTCATCCCAGTCGAAATTTTCTGGAACTAATCGCTCAAAGCTATTGCGGGTAGGAAGCTCAGGCAAATCTCCCATCATAGCAACTGTTTCAGCAAGTAGATTAAGAGTCTCTTGCTCAGGGTGTTTTTGTGCCACACGCACAGCCGAGATGACGACACGCAATCCTCCCCTTAGCCGATCAACATCACGGGCTAGTCCATACATTGCTTGAAAGTCACTTTCCTCAATAATGCGGTACTTTCCTGTTTTTGTCTGGAGAGTAGCGATCGCACCATTGGCGATCAGACTGAGTGCTTCTGCGCCCTGCAAACGAAACTTCTCAAACGATGTCCAGTTTGCACCATTTCGCAATCCAAATTTTTTATTTGTAATTTCCATAGTTTAACCTCTTTACTATATCCTAACGTAAACCCAACGAAAAAACAACGGCTATTAAATCCTACATTAAAATAATATTTTTCCGAATGATATAAGGAGGAGATATCAGAGTATTGGCCTAGATTTCCGCAAACTCCCACTCAGTCTCTTGCACGGTAAATTGCACTCATATATAAGTTGAAACAGCCTGGTTTTAAATGATAAACTTTGATAAATCCTTCTGATAAAGTGGGCGGGAAATTGGCGATCGCTTTTCCCATTTTTTCAATAACAAATTCAGGAACCTGGCGCTGGCGATTTTGATTCCATTGTTTGCAAATTTCTATCGGGGTTTCTAATACCCAAGCCATCCAAGACCGAGGAATTTCAGGAGAAATTAAAGCAATTTTTTCTAACAATTCGAGTCGCCATTGGGGATAAGCATTAGTCGCATCATAAATAATCGGTTGAGAAGAAGCGATCGCCGTTTCCATTTGTCTTAAAACTTCTGCTTCAATTTCTGACCAATTCCCCTGAATAATTTCCTCCCCATAAAGTTGCTCTCGAATTCGATCTGTAGAAATAATAATACCCTGGGTAATTTCCGCAAGTTGTTGAGCAATCGTTGACTTTCCTGAACCCGGAACCCCAATCATAAAATGACATATCATATTCCATGCGATTAAAAGATTTGGCTGTTTAGGAGATAGAATAGGAAACTGCTATATAGCAAGTTTAAATCAATTATATAAAATAGTCAGCCCAATTATTAATCCCCAAAAATACTGTGATTTCTAGGTAGGGGCGAGGTTACCTCCCCCTTACGATAATTTTGGAATCAAAACAGTTGTACAATTGATTTAAACTTATATGAAATCTTTAAATACTTGCTACGCATCCGTATTGTGTAGAGACGCGCCATGGCGCGTCTCTACGGGGTATTTAGAGATCATCTATAGATTAATTTAGATTTACGCGATAGAATAGTGATCGCCCCTCTTTAAATCAAGAAGCGATCGCTATAAAAAAATTATTGTTGGGCTTTAACCTTGAATTCAAACAACCTACATACTGATAGCAGCACCCGTAGAAGGGGTCGCAGGTTCAGGAGATTTTGACCCTAACATGGTTTGATAAAGTTCGACTAATTGTTGTTCTTGTTCGGCTAAATGTTGTTCAATTTCGGTAAATAAAGCCGTTGAAATTGGGTCAGTGGTTTGAACCCGTAAATTAAAAACATCAACAACCCCGGTTTGAATATCCCCTAATGCTCGTTTTGTAACCGCTATATCATCACTAGACTGTAACCAACTTTTTAACTTCGCATAGGGTTCCGCCATTGCTGATGGTAAACTCGGTTTTTCTCCTAACTCTTGCAAACGAGTTTCTAATTGATCAATATGTCGCCGTTTAATCGCAATAAAATCCTTCAACATTAACTTTAATTTTAGATAATCTGCTTTTTCTGAATACTGTTCTAAGGCTTCTAAAGAATAATGTTCTCCTGCTAAAGCCGTATTCAATGCTTTAGCTATTTCTCCTTTGGTAGAACCTCCCCAAGCATCCGCTAATTTCCACCATTCCGCTAAATTGTTATTTTCATCAGGAAGACCCGCTTGTTTTCCTAACCCTAATCGGTGTAAAATTGCAGTGGTAAAAATCGCTAAATCTCCGGGTTGACGAGAGGTGATTAAATTACCATCTATAACTACAGGTTTATTTAGATAAATTGCCCCAGAATTCATCATATCTTTGCGAATAGACACAAACCCCGTTGCATTTTTTCCCTGTAATAAATCTCCTTCAATTAATACCTGGGGGCCATGACAAACCGCAGCGACCCATTTTCCTTGTTCCATCATATTCTGCACAAATCTAACTGTATTGGGGTTACAGCGCATTTTATCGGGTGCCATTCCCCCCGGAATAATCACAGCATCAAAGTCTTCTGGACGGGCTTCTGTCGTGGTTCCATCGGCAGAATGAGTCATTTTTCCCTGTTTTCCTTTGTATTTTTCATTCATCCGAGAACCGAGAACAACGGTTTCCACCTCAGACATTTTAAAGGCATTATAAGGAATCAGAAACTCTGCATCTTCAACTCCATTTTCAATTAAAATTGCCACCCGCTTTTTAGATGAACTGTTATTGTTTAATGCCATGCTATTCTCCTAATGATGATGAATTTACTATTAAAGTTTGCATGAACAATCTGAGCTTTAAAATGGGTTATTTTGGGGCTGTATAAGCTCAATTGAATCATTGACCCTTTTATTATTTTAAAGAGTTAAAACTCTAAAATTCATCTGTCAAAGGTTGGAGAAATGATGAGACTAGAGTGCGTTGGCTAAAATTCCATCAATGATTACCTAGTTCGTGGAATTTAGCTTACTATTCAGATAAGGCTAATAATTCAGGAACAGTGACAAACCGATAGCCTCGTTTTTGTAATTCAGGAATGATCATCTTTAAAGCTTCTATGGTTTGAAACCGATTTCCACCGCCATCGTGCATTAAAACAATATCCCCTGGACGGGCTTGATTTAAAACCCGCTCTGCTAAAATTTCAGCCGAGGCTTGTTGATAGTCTTTCGTATCAATTGACCACATAATAATGGCATAGTTTTTACTGCGAGCATACTCCGCCGTTCCATTATCTAAAATGCCGCCAGGAGGACGAAATAACCGGGTTTTTAACCCTGTCATTAACTGTAATTTTGCGGCTGTATTTTCAATTTCTGATTTTGCCTGCTGGGACTCCATTTTAACATAAGGATGTGTCCAAGTATGATTCCCAACCGCATGACCCCCTTGAACCACTTGTTGTATAATTTCAGGGTATAATACTAAATTGCGACCTAAAATAAAAAATGTGGCTTTAATATCAAACTGTTGTAAAACCACTAAGACTTTTAAGGTGTCTAACCAAGGGCCATCATCAAAGGTTAAGGCAATTACTTTTTCTTGATTTCGAGGAGAAACGTGATTAACGGTTTTGCCTTTATAGCGTTCTGGAATTAAAGAATAATAAGGTTTTTCAGGTTTCTTTAAAGTCGGAGGGGGGAAAGGTTGTCTGGGGATAAAGGGGGCTGGTTCTCCTAAAGGGGGAATAGTGGGTTTTTCGATGTAATCTTCAGAAGAATTAATCTCGGCTGGAAGAACCTGATTTTGAGTTGGTAACCCAACAGTCGGCAAAGATACAGCAACTTGGGCTTGATGAAAACTCAAGATAAAAATTCCACTCACACCACCGAGTAGAATTTGTGAAAACCGTTTAAAAGTTATGGAACCTATCATCGGTTTTAACCGTCAGAATAATCTGACTCTAGTTTACGAGACTTTTGCCCTCACTCCCGTAAACCTTCATTAAATTAAATATGAGAATGTTCCTGGTCAGAAACAATCTCCGGTTTGTTGGGTGTTAATGCGATCGCAAATACAAACGAAACTAACGGCCCTACAATAAAAATAGCCAATTCTAACCCTGTCATAATGACCCCCTGTGGGTTGTGGGTTTCAGTCGGCCCTATTTCCCTCAGATGCAGTGTTAATTATTAGCTCAGTTGGGAACTGATCTCGGTTGAAAAACCGTTTTTGCATCAGAAAATATGCGAATAATACCCCTGATATTCTTCAATATACTATAATCACCCTCATCCAGTTTCCCTCTATACTCTGATAGGTCTTAATTTCACTCAATCTTTAAATCCAGATCATAAAGCTTTACCTAAGCTAAATTTTATTAATAAATCTTTACGTTTGTAATCACGAGTTCTCGGTAATAATAATTTCCCCTTTCATTCCAGCTTCGGTATGTCCGGGGATAGAACAGCGTAAACTATAAGTTCCAGTTCTGATGGGAACAAATACCCAGGTTGCTTCCCCACCCGGTTTTAATTCTAAATCGTGAATGGCCCCTTTAACTTCTAATTTTCCAGACTCAACTTTTTGTGTCCAACTCATATCCGCAAAATCTTTAGCGGTGAAATAATGTTTACCGGGACTGGGATTTTTTAAGATTAATTTATAGGGTTTTCCAGCTTCAAATTGGAAGTGATCCGGGAAAAATTTTAATTCTCCTGATTCATTACTTAAACTAACGGTAACTTCCGTTGTCGGTTGACGAGATAAATCAACCCCAGCAAAAGCGGGTTGCATTAGGATAGAATTCAATCCTAAAATCAGGATCAATAATACACCTAAACCAACGAAGATTTGTTGAAATAATAATTTAAAATCGAAATTAAATTTTATCATATTTTTACCCTTTTATTTAAAAAATCAGAACTTCTCTAGGCTTCAAAGTTTTGATCTAAACTTTTGGAAAAATTATATCAAGTTTGGAAACTTTGAATTCTATATTTTTATGAACAAGATTCTTAGGGAATGGGTGGAGGTTGGTTAGACAGCCGACAAAATGCGGATAAATTCTAAAGGTAAACCGTCTGTGTCCGCAATAAACATGACTTCATACACCCGATCTCCGATCATTTGTTGCATAGGTTCTAATAGAATTTTTAACGGTTGAAATAAATTGGGCTGTTCTGTAACTCCTTGATTAAACTGATTTTTAAGATCATTTAACCAACTCGCTAAATCAGAAACTTGATTTGTTAAATCAAACGAAAGATGATAATAACCCACATAATGCTCATCCGAGAACGCATCAGGAGCAGGTTTCGGTTGGGGAATTTCAATCAATTCAATTCGTCCGTTTAACCCTTCCATCCAACACGCTAAGGTATATCCCGTTGTAAACCGTTCACAAACCGTAAATCCCAGGGTTTCATAAAAAGCGATCGCTCGATGAATATTAGCCGTCCGAATTGACGCATGGTGCATGAATTTTCCCCCTATTCAAATAATCGAAAATAGGGATAACGGACAGGCACTCCCTGTTCTTTATCTAAATCAAAATTAATCACATCCCAGCACGGTTCATCCTTGGCATCGGGGCTAAATTCCACAGGTAAACCGTATAATCTCGGTTGTGTGGTATCTGTCCCATTCCGCCAAGGGGCACTGCGTTCTAAATAGGCACTGATTAACTCTTGATAGCGTTTAGCGATAACCACACGGGTAGCCCGATAACCTTGAGTGTAGAGTCGGTCTAACGCTTCATGAATTTCAAATCGAATTCCATCGGGATGAGTATGTTGTCGATACCATTCCCCCTGCCATTCTCGCCAATGACGACCTGATTGCAAATGAACCAACTCACCTGTATTCGGGTCAGCTTCAAAAGCGCCATGACGGGGACATAAATAGGTATCCGTCAGCGTCAGGGCCGGAATTTGCTGACGACAATGGGGACAACTAATCTCTGGGCCAAAAATTGGGTACTGCAAGGCAGAATTCATCATTAAATGGTTTTACACCAGGGCTGTCGTTTATTATAACTATGGGAATTTTACCCTTTCTTCTCTATTGTAGTTTGTTCGTTTTTTACGGAATCTTACACCCATGTCTGATCAACCTTTGTTGACTCCCCCAACCTATTGGCCTGCTGTAGATCTCTCCCAAGCTGCCTTTGTCGCTGCAAATGCTGTGGTGGTGGGTTCTGTGGAAGTTGGGGCTGGGGCGAGTATTTGGTATGGGGCTGTTGTTCGGGGAGATGTAGAACGGATTGTGATTGGGGAAAAAACCAATATTCAGGATGGTGCTATTTTACATGGTGATCCAGGTCAGGTGACACTTTTAGAAGATTGTGTTACCGTTGGCCATCGGGCGGTGATTCATGCGGCTCATATTGAACGAGGAAGTTTAATCGGCATTGGGGCGGTTATATTGGACGGGGTGCGAGTTGGAACCGGAAGTATTATTGGGGCGGGCTCAATTGTTACCAAAGATGTTCCTCCGTTTTCTTTAGTTGTTGGTGTTCCCGCAAAACGGATACGGGAAATTTCTCCAGAGGAAGCAGCAGATTTAATTGAACACGCTAAACGGTATGAAAAATTAGCGCTAGTTCATGGGGGAAAAGGAACCGAAACCGGGTTTAGTTAATGCTCTTTTTGACTAATGATTGGGATTTAAGATAGAGGGAGAACTTGTTTCTAGGGGATAGGAAGGTTGAGAAATAAATTTTTGATTTTGATCAACAGAATAAGTTGTAGCAGAATCCATCAATTTGTCTATAGTTTTATTGGGTTGTGGTGTTTCGGTGTTAACAGTTGAAGCTTGATTGATTGTGGAGAGTGTAACTTGAGTTTTTTCCACTGCTTCTGCTAAGGGTTCTAATTGTTCAGACATGGATTTTTGACGTTCTAAGCGTTGAGTTGAACCAAACAATCGACTCAAACCATTAATTAAATTTTTGAGGTTATTTTGCAACTGTTCATCCCCGGTTAATTGATTCACATCTTCACTAATTTTTTGCAGGGTTTGTAATGTATTGCGGGTAGAATTTAAAGTTTCTTGAATTAGCATTAAGTTTTCAGGATCACTGACGGCTTTTGAGAGAATTCTTAAGTTAGCTGAAGCGGCTTCTGCATTAGCTGAGGTGGCTTCTAAATTTTCAACAATTTTGGCTTGTTCTAACTGACTCATAATCGGAGTGAGGGTTGTTACTAAAACACTTAATTCTTTTGTGGTTTGATTAATATTTTCTAAAGTAGAAATTAACGTAACACGATTATTAGCTAATAACCCATTAAATTGATTACTCAGAGATGTAATTTGATCCGCAGCACGACCGACTGAGTTTGCAGACTCAACAGCAGCTTTAGACACTTCTTGGGTATCTTGTTGAACACGGGTCGAAAGATTACTAATTTCTGAGGTAAAAGAGGTAACACCTTGATTAACCGATTGATTTAAACCGCCAATTCCTGTATCAACTGACTCATTTAAGTCTTTCATTTCAGATTGTGCTACTACCAAAAAATCCGATAGTTTTCCTGTCAATTTTGTCGCTTCCTGTGCAGCCGTTGCGGTGGTTTTTGCGGTTGTATTCAAATTAACATATAACTGAGGATTTCCATAGATTTCTGCAAACTGATATAAACTGGAAATCAGTTTCATAATATCAATGCCTGTTTCCGCAGGAATGCGAGTATTATTACACAGAATTGTATCAGGACAATCGGGACTTAAGGGATCTGCATCGGCGATTTTTTGAGCGGTATTTCCTTTGGGAATAATATCTACATATCCTTCATTTAATAAACCAATTTGGTTAGATTGAATGATGATATTACGAGGAATAATAAAACTACTCGGTGTAATTTCTAAGATAGCATCGACAGAATTTAAGTTGGCTTCCAGTCGGGTGACTCGACCAATTTTAACTCCTCGATATCGCACGGGAGTTCCGATTTGTAATGCAGACGCATCAGGAAATTCTGCAATTAAAGTATAGCTGCGAGTTCCTAAACTAATATTTTTGAGCCATAAAATTACGGCTCCCAGCAAACCTAATCCTAACAGAATTAACAAACCAACGGAACCTTCTCGAACGGCGCGCGATCGCATATTTTCCCCCTCTTAAAATCAGGATGGACTGAAAACCTGATTGATGGCACATTTAACTTAACTGTACAACAACTTGATTGTCTAATAGCATTCTATTTGTTAATAAATCTTCGACGGTTATGCGTAAAAATCGTTGGTCATCCACTTGAAATAAAACTTTAATCCGATCGCTTCCAGGGCTTCCTGGGGGAGTTAATTGAGCAATGGTTCGACCTCCTGGGTTATCATTTAAGGGTTGTACAATTTGACCCTGATCTAAACGACGAGTAATTAAGCGATCGCCATCAAAATAAACCTCGGTTCCCCCCGTTTCATCTCCCAATTCCCCTAAAATTAATTCGATACTTGGTTGATTTTCTAAAGATGCACCCAAGACTAATTCTACAGGAGTTGTCATCGGGTAAGGTTGACCTGATTTGATAATTGGATGCCAATTGTGGCAATTATCTCGACGGTTCCAATAGCGCACCCCATAACTATGATATAAAAAATCTTCGATTTTGGTGCCTTGACTTAGTTGTAAAGCACCGTGAGAAATAGCCTCAAAGGGTTTTTCACAGCGAATTTTACTGAATTCAAAATATTGTTGAATCCAAGTTTGTACCGCCGGAATTTGAGCACTTCCTCCCACGAGTAAAACCCCATTAATATCCGCAACTTCGATTCCTTGGCGACGAGCTTGTTGAAATACTTTTCCAATCGAATCATCTAAAGTTTCAAAAAATTGAGCTTTGCTCAGAATCGTTTCAAACTGATTTCTCGTTAAGGTTAATTCATAGCTATCTAAGGTTTCATCATCAAAATACACTTCCGTTGCTTGGGTTTGTAAAGACAATTGTATTTTTAAGCGTTCTGCTAAACGAGTAGTTAACGCAGTTTTGGGTAAACCTTGGGTTTGGGTAAAATAATCTACTAACCAATTATCGATATCCGAACCTCCTAAATTTTGTCCTGCTTTGGCTAAAACCCTAGCTGTTTTTACCCGTTGTCCTGATGATTCTGCAAAGGATTTTTGACCCCATTTTAAAATAAATCCCAAGGGTTTTTGATGGCTATTTCCATCTAACCGAACTAAGGAAAGATCTAAGGTTCCTCCGCCTAAATCAATCACTAATAAAAGCTCTTGATCTGCTAATCCATATCCTAGCGCTGCTGCTGTCGGTTCATCTAAGAGTTGTACCTGTTCCACCTCCAAAGATTGAGAGACTTTTCCTAACCAATATCGATAGGATTCAAAACTATCAACGGGAACGGTAAAGACTAAAGAATCAGTCGCCATCGGAATTTGACGAATTGTATTAACAATTCCCGTTAAAAATAATTCTCCAACTCGTTCAAAACTAATAATTTGACCATCAATTTCAGGTAAAAATCCTTGAATATTGCTACCAATTCCCCGTTTAAAATTCCTAAAAAAGCGAGAATCATTGCTAATATCATATCCCCCATCCCGCACTTGTTGACCGAATAAACAGTCTCCTTGACGGGCATCTTTTAAATAAACTAAACTGGGAATTAGGGGGGGATTTTGACTAGAAATTAAGGATAAATTCGGTAATTTTAAAGTTTCCGCTTGTTGTGTGGCGGGGTTCCAACGGGAGATCACGGTATTACTGGTTCCAAAATCAATAGCAATGGTCATTTTTCTAAATACTTTATTAGTGAAAGAATTAAGGGTTTGCTTCTTTTTCTAAGGTTAACGTAACAGGGCCATCATTTTCAATTAACACTTGCATTAAAGCTCCAAATTTGCCAGTTTTGACGTTTAACCCACTCAAACGCAATTTTTCTACAAACAGTTCATAAAGTTTTTCAGCTTTTTCTGGAGGCGCGGAACGGTCAAAAGATGGACGCCGACCTTTTCGACAATCTCCATAAAGGGTAAATTGACTTACAACTAATAATTCACCTCCGATTTCTTGAACAGATTTTTCCCATTTTCCCGTATTGGTTTCCGGGTCAGGAAATAATCTTAATTCTAAACATTTTCGCGCCATCCAGTTTAGTTCAATTTCGGTATCTGTCTCTGCAATTCCGACTAATAGGTTGAGTCCTCTTCCAATTTTACCTATAATTTCCCCATCAACAGTAACTTGAGAATGATTAACTCGCTGAATAATTACCCGCATAACAGTTATCAGTTATCAGTTATCAAGTATCCGCATCATCAGTTATCAGTTTAGAGGAGCGGAGTTAACTTAATCGATGTCAACTTAATTCGTTGATTTTTTTCTACTCCTAGATGACCAATGAAAAGGGGGAAATTAGAGTTCAAAGTCCCCCTTAAAAAGGGGGATTTAGGGGGATCTGTTCTCGGCTGTAATCACAGGTTTTCGGCTTAAGTTGACACTGATGGGTTACTCCGCCCGTAGTCAGTTACAAGTTATCAGTTTAGCAGTTAAGAGTGGAGAGTTAACCGTTTAAAATTTAAAAGTTGTTTATTGTTAGCTAAAAATGCAAGACTCAAAACTGCTCACTGGTAACTGATAACTGATAACTGATAACTGATAACTTATTTCCCAAACCCTTTACCCCGGTTTGTAGAGGGGAGACATAAACAATTATTGAGTTGAGTTTGGAGGGTTTCATGATCTAATCCTTGACCAATTAAAACTAATTGGGTTTTGGGTTCCCCTTTCCACTCATCATCATCAATGGAAAAGCGTTTTCCACTCAGGTGAAAAATATGACGTTTGGGACTTTCATCAAACCATAAAATTCCTTTAGCGCGGAATACACTCCCAGGAAGTTGGTTATCTAAAAAGTATTGAAATTTTCTTAAAGATAGGGGTTGATCGCTTTGGAAAGAAAGGGAGGTAAACCCATCATTTTCTAAGTGGTTAGAATGATGATGGTGATGGTGTTTATGGTCGTGATCATGATGGTGATGATGGTGATGTTCATGGTCGTGATCATGATCGCAATGTTCATCACAAACATGATCAGCAGGGTCATCGTGATGGTCATGGTCATGGTCATGAGCATCAGATTCAGGATTAAAATATTTATCGGATTCAAATAATCCCACACTCAGAATTAAAGGAAGAGGAACTTGAGAATTATGAGTGCGTAAAATTCGGGCATCTTTTTTCATATCCCGAATTCTAATTTCTAATAAATCGACATCGGCTTCATCCACCAGATCGGTTTTATTCAAAACAATAATATCCCCATAGACAATCTGGCTGTTAGCCGCTTGGCTATTAAATAAATCTAAACTAAAATTAGCACAATCTACCAATGTTACAATGGAATCTAAACGGGTCATATCCCGTAATTCGGTGCTTAAAAATGTTAGAGCAACGGGAAGCGGATCAGCAAGTCCAGTGGTTTCTACCACCATATAATCCACTTTTTCAGACCGTTCTAAAACCTTATAAACCGCATTCACTAAATCTTCGTTAATGGTACAACAAACGCAACCATTACTTAACTCAACCATTGTATTATCTTCATCGGTATTGATAATCAATTCATTATCAATCCCAATTTCACCAAACTCATTCACCAGGACGGCGGTTTTGATTCCCTGCTGATTCGATAAAATATGATTCAGCAGGGTGGTTTTCCCACTGCCTAAGAACCCTGTAATAATGGTGACAGGCATCCCTCGCTTTGGATCATCCATTGTTAATTCTGTGTTAGGTGTTACGGCTGATTGCATAGAGGTACTACCAAAAACGTCAAGAATTTAAACTGGTAATTGTTAGTGTATCGTATTCTTCCCAGAATGACTAGATAAAGTCCGTTTAAACAAAAACAGTCAGAACATCTCAATCTTAAAACTGAGAAGGAATTTCTCGGTTAAAAATCATCTGTTTGGGGATTAATTTTAAAATTAAAGGTTGTGGAATAAAACCTTTAATAACTGCTCAACAATTATTTTCCAGGTGAAGTTCTGCTCGACAAAATTTGGCCCAATTTTTTGTAAAGTTTGATAAAAATTTTCTTGTTCAATCACCTTTTCCATTAAGGCAAATAAATGTTCTTGATCCGGTTCTAAAAAGAATCGAATTTCACCGCTTGGTAAGGTAATTTGATCAAAGGTACTTTTGATTTTATACACTAATGTTTCATTGGTAAAATCATCCGTTGGCCCCCCATCGGTACAGATGACTGGAACGCCACAGGCGATCGCTTCTAATACTGGAAGATTAAACCCTTCGGCGGAATAGGGAGACACATAAGCATCAGCAGCTTGATATAATTGCGCCATTTCTAGGGAGGATAAATTGTTACCAATGTAGCGCATTCGAGTAGAAACTCGTTGTATTTCTTCATCATTTAAGCTGTCTTTTGTGGCTTGTTTGAGATGATCTTTCGAGGGAAAAATGGCATCTCTACCTTTTAAAACTAATCGAGCGTCTGGGTATTTTTCAGTAATTCGAGCAAAGGCTTTTAAAATTCGATCAATCCCTTGACGTTCATTCCACATCACTCCAATATTTAAGAAAATAAAACTATCATTCCATCCCAATTGTTGGCGAAGTTCCTGTCGTTTTTCTTCGGGTAAAGGATGATAGATTTGGGTATCCACTCCTAACGGAATTACCACCACTCGTTCAGGAACCGCACCACTGCGAATAAATCCTTCTCGTGACCAATGGGAAGAGGTAATAATTAAGGTATCCCAATGGCGATGAGCTTCTCTAAAACAGTCAATTTTCATCCCCTTTAAAATAGAACGGGGGACAATTCCCCATTCTGTACAACCAAAAATAGCGGTTCTTTTACTCGGAGAAGCTGTTAAATTAAACGGACAATAAACCCGGAGAGTAACATCTGCCTTTTGGTCAGTTTCAGGAACAGGAATTCGATCTAAAATATCCTCAGCTTCCCGACTTAATAACTGTTTGCTTGGCTTCCATTCAGAGGTAACATAAGGGATATCTTTATGAAAAACTTTTAAAGCCGGATATTTCACCATTTCTAACAGTTGGTAACTGTTAATAAAGGAATAGGAATGGGGAAGATCTCGCCATCCCTCCACAATAATACTGTGAGGAGACGATAAAGAAACGGGAAGATTACGAGGGGGAGTCGCCCAGGCTATGGGGGTTTCTTGTTGAGCAATTTCCAACAGTTGATCAACGGTATGTTTCCAGGTATAACGTTCTGCTATCCATTGAGGAGCGATTTTTTTAGCTTGTTCTCGCCCTTCGGAATCATCTATAATTTTTTGCATTAATTCTGCCAGATGTTCCCAACTGGGATGGAGGAAAAACCGACTTTGATTGTGAATAATTTGAGTTTTAAAAGAACTTTTAATTTTCCAGGTAAACTGCTCATCAGTAATGTCTTCTGTCGCACCGCCAGAACTGCAAAGAATTGGTAATCCTGATGCAGCAGCTTCCAATACCGATAAATTAAAAGCCGTTGCAACATCTGTGGCTAAATAGGCATCGGAAACTTGATACAATTGGGCTAGGGCGGTACAAGATAAAGGTTGATCTAAATAGGCAATTTTAGGGTAAATTTTAGTGACTTGTTCTTCTGTTAATACAGTTTTAAAGGCACTGTTTAACCAGTGATCAGAATCGTGAAATAGATTTGATCCTTTTAACACTAATCTCGCCTGTGGATAATCCTCTACAATTTGAGAAAATGCCTTTAAAATCGGTTTAATTCCATCTTGATCTTGTAAACTACCGATATGAAGAAAAATAAAATAATCATCCCATCCCCATTGTTGCCTTAAAGCGGTTCGTTCTGTTTGATTGAGAGGATAATAGATACTGGGATCAACACCCCAAGGAACAACCTTTACCTGTTGAGGATTTAGACCACTTCTGATGAATCCTTCCCGTGACCATTGAGACGGTGTAATAATCGTGATATCAGGATTAAAAATCTGATTTTTTAAGTGAAATAAAGGTTTAAGGGGGGCGGATGAATCAATTAAAATTCCCCAAGGTGCAGTGGCATAAACCAAGGTTTTTCGACTCAGAGAAGATTTAAAATTAAACGGTTGATGAATTCTGAGAGTAACATCAGCAACCGGGTTAATGGCTGAAGTAATTTGTTGTAAATAAGTTTCTAATTCAAGATTGAATAATCCGGTACAAGGTTGCCATTGGGGTTTTAAAGGGGGAATCTCTTCATGGGTTAATTGTAAGGGCGATCGCTTTAGCATTTCCAAGAGTTGGAATTGATTGGTAATGCTATAAGAATGGGGCATAAAACGCCAGCCTTCAACATGAATTCGCATAAAGAACCTTCTACCCAGATACAAACCGTTAAGATATTTTAAACGATATTATTGATTCATTCTAAAATAAATCAGAACAGCAAAAATAGTTAATAACAAATTAATCCAGAATTCCTCTTGACCAATGTTGCCAGAATGATTACACTAAAAAAGCAGGTGGATAGAATAAAATGGGGTTTTTGATAGGCCTCCACCCCTTAGACTAATCTTATAGCCAACCCATGAAATCTGAACGACGTATTTCATTTTCCCTTTCTAGTCTGCTTCTGATTGTAGCATCGGTTTTCCTGCTTGTGCTGCTTTGGCAACTACGAGGTTTAATTGTTCTATTAATGATTTCTGTTGTTTTGGCTGCTTCCATTGTCCCCCTTGTCAATTGGGCAGAAAAAAAACAGGTTCCTCGATGGTTAGCGGTTGTTATCGTTTATTTAACCTTAATCGCAGGATTAATGGGATTTGGCTTAGTTATTGGGCCTGCTGTTGTCGATCAAATTACCTTATTAGTCCGTCAATCTCCGGTTTTTGCAGAACAAATTATTAGAATTGCAACGGATTTAGCGGGTCGATTAGGATCAGAAACTTCCACCTTTATTGAACAACTCATTGATCCTCAATCGTTAACCAGTTGGGTGATTCGTTCCAGCCAACAATTAATTTTACGTTCCTATGGAATTACGAGGGGCATTTTAGGGGGGGTTGCTAGTTTAATTTTAGCTTTATTTATTTCTGGCTATATGGTAGCGGATAGTAAAACCTTAATTCATAGTTTTATTCAATTTTTTCCCTATCCTTGGAATGAACGATTAGCCGCCCAAGTTGATCCCATTAGTCAACGGATGGGGGGTTATATTCGAGGGCGAATTCTGGTTTCTGGAATTTTAGGAGTAGCCACAACAACGGCGTTAGGATTTTTAGGATTAAAAGACTTTGCCATTGGTTTAGGAGCTATTGCTGGAGTTACCAATTTAATCCCCTTTTTAGGCCCAATTTTAGGGGCAATTCCTGCCTTAATTGTTGCCTTAGCCAAAGGCGGATTTTTAGTGGTTTGGGTCTTATTATTATATGGAATTATTCAAAATGTTGAAACCTATGTTCTCGATCCCTTATTAGTAGGTTCATCGGTGGGAATTCACCCCTTATATCAGCTTTTATCTGTACTCGGTGGTGTACAAGTTCTCGGAATTATGGGGGCGTTAATTGTTCCCCCTTGGTTTGCCGGAGTCGCGGCATTAGTTGAAAATCTCTATCTTCAACCTAAATTAAAAGCCGAACAACAACAGGAAGGTTTAACTCCCTCCGAAGTTGCTTCCTCTGCTCAATTTCCCTAATTTTTTCCTTTTCCTTTGCCCCCAGTTCATAATGAAATTAGAAACTTTTTTTTGGAAGAAACCCACGGGCTGGTCAGTCAAAACATTGCCCTCCCTGGACTCAAATCAAACTTTAGTGATTGTCTTTGCTGCGGTTCAGTTTCAAGCGGATCTCGAACCTTTACAAGACCTAAAAGAAGCTTATCCCCAATCTCATTTTATTGGGTGTTCAACCGCCGGAGAAATTTGGGGTTCAACCCTGATGAAGGATAGTTTAATCGTCAGTGTGTTGCAGTTTCACAATACCTCATTAAAAACAGCATTTTGTCACCTTTTGGAAGAAACAAATTCATCAAATCCCCTTCAAAGACAAGACTATTCTTATCAAGCAGGTCGTTCTATTGCTCAACAATTGGCTGATCCTCAGTTAAAAGCCGTCTTTATTTTAGGAGATGGATTACAACTTAATGGCAGTGAATTTTTGCGAGGTTTGAATTCAATTTTATATCAAAGTTCTGTTTTTAATTCTTCAGAACCCATCTTAATTGTTGGAGGATTAGCCGCCGATAATCATCAATTTAAACACACTTGGATTTTACAGAATCGTTTACCCACAAATGGCGCTGTTTCCGCCGTTGGATTTTATGGAAATGATATTGCAATTAGCTATGGTTCCCAAGGCGGCTGGACAATCTTTGGCCCCGAACGAGAAGTCACTCGTTCCCACCACAATATTTTGTATGAATTAGATCACAAACCTGTTTTACAACTCTATCAAGAATATTTAGGCAAATACGCCCGAAATTTGCCCAGCAGTGGCTTATTTTTTCCTTTAGCATTGGGAACTCCCTTAGCTCGCAAACGCACGGTGAGAACCCTGATCGGCATCAATGAAGAGACAAAATCCCTAACTTTTACAGGCGATATTCCGGTCGGTTCCGTGGCTCAACTTATGCGAGGAAATTATGAGCGTTTAGTGGATGGAGCCTTAGCAGCAGCGCTCATTACTCGCAATAGTAATCAACGCAAAATTGGAGAATGGGAACAGTACAAATTGAACCAGAATCAGGCAATAATGTTAGAACCCACTTTAGCGATCGCCATTAGTGGTTCTGGTCGTCGATTAGTTCTCGGAGAGCGTACTGAAGAAGAATTAGAAGCTACACTAGATGAATTACCCCAAGGAACCCAACAAATGGGTTTTTACTCCTACGGGGAACTAGCTCCTACGGGTGTCGCCTCTCTCTGCGAACTGCACAATCAAACCATGACCTTAATTACCATTCGAGAAAATAGTAGCTAATCTTAGCTTGATCCCTATTGTCTCTGATGAATGGTTGCATCCTGACTTCTTCACTCTTAAGATTCTATGCACTATGCGCTCCAACGCCAACTCAGACGCCTGGGTCTTGATCCGCAGACTCCTCCGGTGGATATCGCTACATGGGAAGAATTTCTGGAACGTGTCAGCCGCAGCTACAAGGAAGCTGATCAAGAACGCTATTTGATGGAGCGTTCCCTTACCCTGTCCTCCAGGGAATTGTTAGAGTTGTATAACCAGCAAAGTCAGGAGTCGGAAGCTCGTTTACAAGCGGAACGGGATCGACTGCGCTCGGTCATTAGTTCCTTGGGTGCTGGATTGTGTATCCTAGATCCCCAGGGCTGTTTATTATCCATGAATCCCGAAGCGGAAAGACTGTTGGGATGGTCAGAAGCCGAATTAGTCGGAAACTCCATTTTAGACCGCATCGGAGCCCGTTCTCGATTATCTCTCAATCCGTTTCAACGGCTGGCTGCTGCTTCCGCTACAGGGTTAGCTTCCCTGCTGGAACCGATCAAATCCAGCGATGATCAATTTATCTGTGCTGATGGCAATATTTTACCCGTTTCCTATGTATTAACACCGATTTTAGAACAAAATACTTTTGTCGGAGCCGCCTTGGTTTTTTTAGATATTACCGAACGCAAACAAGCTCAATTAGAAGCGGAACGATCCATCTCTTTATTACAAGCTACTTTTGATTCAACAGATGCAGGAATTTTAGCAGTTGATCGCACGGGAAAAGTTTTAAATTTTAATCAAAAATTCGTGGAAATGTGGCAAGTTCCCCCTGGATTATTAAAGCCACCCCATGATCAATCAGTCTTAGCCTTTGTGTTAAGACAATTAAAAGATCCGCCTCGATTTCTCAAAACCGTGATGCAGTTATCTTCGGAACCCCATACCCCGACTTATGATGTGGTGGAGTTCAAAGATGGGCGAATTTTTGAGTTATATTCCCATCCCTCCCAAATGGGAGAAAAATTAGTCGGAAGAGTCTGGAGTTTTCGAGATATTACCCAACGCAAACGAGTCGAAAAAGCTCTGCAATATCGGGTTGAATTTGAACAACTGATTACTAATTTATCGACTCATTTTATTAGTTTAACAACGGATGAAATTGAACATGGAATTCAACAAGCCTTACAACGGATTAGTACCTTTATTGGGGTAGAACAAAGCTATTTATATTTATTTGCCGAGCAAGAAATCCAGATGAATTCGATTTATCAGTGGTTGGCAATAAAAACGCCATACCAGCGTTCCCAACCTCCTTCAAAATTAACAGATTTGCTCAAGAAAATTTCCTATTCTAAACTTTATGGGGCTGATATTCCTTGGTTAGAACGACAACTCAATCGCTATGAAAATATTTATCTTGCTGTTCAAGATTTACCTCCAGAAGCCCTCAAGGATTTAAAATATTTACAGCAGTTTCATCCCGTTTCAGATTTATCCTATTATTCAGAAACCGATAGTTTACCTCAAATTCAATCCATTATTTTAGTTCCCTTAGTCTGTCGTCGGTCTATTGTCGGATTTTTGCGGTTTGATTCCATTCATTCGAGTTATACCTGGTCATCGGATAGTATTGCACTGTTGAAAATGGTCGGAGAAATGTTTTCTAATGCGATTGAACGCAAACAAACAGAAGAATTTCTGCGACAAACAGAAGCCAAATATCGGAGTATTTTTGAAAATGCAGCCGAAGGTATTTGTCAAACCACCCTAGAAGGACGATATATTAGTGCTAACCCAGCCTTAGCGAGAATTTTAGGTTATAATTCTCCCGAAGATTTATTAGAAACTATTACGGATATTAATCATCAATTATATGTAAATCCCCAGCGTCGAGCCGAATTTATCGCAGAAATTCAAGCCAATCATTCTGTATCCGGCTTTGAATCCCAAGTCTATCGTCAAGATGGAACCATGATTTGGATCTCAGAAAACGCCCGTGCGGTTCGGGATCAAACCGGACAATTACTATGTTTTGAAGGTACAATTGAAGATATTACTGAGAGTAAACGCGCCGCCGAAGCCTTAAAACAAGCGAAAGAAGAAGCTGTTGCTGCTAACCGAGCTAAAAGTACCTTTTTAGCGAATATGAGCCATGAACTTCGCACCCCACTCAACGCTATTATTGGCTATAGTGAGATTTTAGCAGAGGAAGCAGGAGACTCCGGTTATGGCGATATTGTCCCCGATTTAGATCGGATTCGCACCGCCGGACGCAACTTATTAGCGTTGATTAACGATATTTTAGATATTTCTAAAATTGAAGCCGGACGCATGGATTTGTATTTGGAAACCTTTCAAATTTCCATGTTAATTGAGAGCATTGTCACAACAGCTAAACCTCTAGTCGATCAAAATAGAAATAGTTTAAACGTTTACTATGCCCCCGATGCGCCTGACACCATGCACGCTGATTTAACAAAAGTTCGACAGGTGTTGTTGAACCTACTTAGTAATGCGGCTAAATTCACCTCGGAAGGTGAAATTACCCTGAATATTAGTCGCGCCCAAACCCTGCCCTTTGAGCGGGTTCGGGACAATGATTTATCCCTTGATCCACCATCGGATGATGTCAATTATATTCAGTTTCAAGTACAAGATACCGGAATTGGAATTACCCCCGAACAACAAAAACAATTGTTTCAACCCTTTACCCAAGGGGATGCGTCTACCACTCGCCGCTATGGGGGAACCGGGTTAGGGCTTACCATTAGTCAACGCTTTTGTCAAATGATGCAAGGCCATATCGCCGTTGACAGTGCATTAGGCAAAGGTTCCACCTTTACCATTTATTTACCTTTGTTGGTTCAATCTCCATTCAAAGGGTCAGAATATCCGAATTTAGAAGCCACCGTCGAAGACATTGACGCTCTAGGGGAAATCGATATCATTCTGGATGACCCCCCTGAACTCGTGAATCAGCCCTCAATTACCGTGTTAGTGATTGATGATGATCCCAATACCCGGGATTTAATTGAGCGATCGCTGATTCGGGAAGGACTGCGGGTAGAAACCGCAGCAACGGGGGAAGAAGGACTCGCTCGTGTCCAGCAGCAGCGTCCCGATGCCATTATATTAGATATAATTTTGCCGAAAATGGACGGTTGGACGGTATTATCGACATTAAAGGCTGATCCAGATCTCGCTGAGATTCCTGTGATTGTGCTGTCGTTCATCAGCAACAAAAATCGAGGTTTTGCTCTTGGTGCATCGGACTATTTGACCAAACCGTTTGATGGTAAGCGCCTGAGTGCTTTGTTGAGTAAGTATCACCCGGATCGTAAACGGGATCTGGTTCCTGTGGCTGATCATATTTTAGTGGTCGAAGATGATCTCGCTACCCGACAACTATTACGGGGGTTATTACAGCGACAGGGCTGGATTGTCCAAGAAGCCGGAAATGGTCAGGAGGCTTTGCAACTGATTCAACAGTCAGCCCCTAAACTGATTTTGCTCGATTTAGTCCTCCCTGAAAAAAGTGGTTTTGAGTTAATTCATGACCTTCACAGAACAGATCAGTGGGCAAATATCCCGATTATCGTCCTAACGGCGGCTGAATTAACCCCCACAGAATGGGTACTATTGCGAGGCTATGTGGAGCAGATTCTTCAGAAAGGCAGTTATAGCTGTGAAGATCTTTTACGAGAAATTCATATCCTGTTAAATGCCAGCCTGAAACAGTCCCCCTTAAGTTCTAAATCGTGAGAATTCTAACGCTAAACTATCAACGTTGAGATCGAATCATGGTAAAGATTTTATTAGTTGAAGATAATGAAATGAATCGGGATATGCTCAAACGGCGTTTAATGCGAAAAGATTATCAGGTCTTTATTGCCGTCGATGGTGCAGAAGGTGTGGAACAAGCCCGTGCTGTGATGCCCGATTTAATCCTCATGGATATGAGTTTACCGGTGATGGATGGTTGGGAAGCCACTCGACAAATTAAAGCTGATGCCAAAACCAAGGGAATTCCTGTAATTGCACTCACAGCCCATGCTATGGCTGGCGATCGCGAAAAATGTTTAAAAGCTGGATGTGATGATTATGATACTAAACCAGTGGAATTTCCCCGTCTGTTGGAAAAAATAGAACTCTGCTTAAAGAAAGCACCTGCACCCTGAGCTTAAATTTCATTGGGTTAACGCTCGGATTTTATCCCGTCCTGTGCTGTTTGTCGCTTTCGCGCAGGGAGTGTCAACTCTGTTGATGATATGAAAACCCTAGTTGGAGGCTTGGCACTCGTTGTTACTATCCCAAAACGAGCGTAGGAGTCACGAATAGAGATGGACGCTGAACCGGATCGTGTACTAATTGTTGATGATAATGAAGTGAACCGTGATCTGCTGGCCAAACGACTCCAGCGTCAAGGTTATGGGGTGACAGTGGCTTCTAATGGTTTTGAAGCGTTGGAACTGATGGGTTCAATGTCCCTGGATTTGGTGTTGTTGGATATTATGATGCCTCAGATGAATGGTTATCAGGTGTTAGAAACCTTGAAAGCTGATCCGGCTTTGCGTCATATTCCGGTGGTGATGATTTCGGCGGTTAATGATATTGATAGTATTGTGCGTTGTATTGAATTAGGCGCGGAAGATTATTTATCAAAACCTTTTAATCCGGTTTTATTAAAAGCTCGAATTAATGCTTGTTTAGAAAAGAAACGATTAAGGGATCAAGAACAAGCTTATTTAAAAAAATTAGCGGAAGAACAGGAAAAATCAGAACGATTATTATTAAATATTTTGCCCGAAGCGATCGCTCAACGGTTAAAACGAGGTGAAAGCACAATTGCGGATAGCTTTGCAGATGTGACGGTTTTATTTGCAGATATTGTTAATTTTACAAAATTATCGGCTAATTTATCCCCGGCTCAATTAGTCGAAATTCTGAATGAAATTTTTTCGGCTTTTGATGAATTAGCCGAAAAATATGAATTAGAGAAAATTAAAACCATTGGGGATGCTTATATGGTGGTTGGCGGACTACCCACGCCACGGGATGATCATGCTGAAGCGATCGCTAATATGGCTTTAGATATGCAAAATATTATCGGTCAATTTCATCTCCAAGGCAATGAACCTGTACAAATGCGAACCGGAATTAATACAGGCGCAGTGGAAGCGGGAGTGATTGGAACAAAAAAGTTTACTTATGATTTATGGGGAGATACTGTTAATACAGCAAATCGCATGGAATCCCATGGAATCGCAGGAAAAATTCAAGTTACCGTCGCCACCTATGAACGTTTAAAAGATAAATATATATTTGAAGAACGAGGGTTAATTGATATTAAAGGAAAAGGCGAAATGCTGACTTATTTTCTGACCGCACGGAAATATTAAATCAGTCAACACCTCAATTTTTAATTAATGACTCATATTCCAAGGTTCCTGATAGAGGGGAACAGTAAAGGTTACAGTTGATCCTAACCCTTCACCCAGACTATAAAACTTAACCGTTCCTCCCATAGTTTGGATTAATTTCTGTGAAATCACTAACCCTAAACCCGTTCCTCCATATTGGCGGGTATAGCCTCCATCAACTTGAGAAAAAGCTTTAAATAATCGATCTTGTTTTTCAATGGGAACCCCAATTCCCGTATCCGCCACCCGAAATTCAACAACTCCCGGAAACTCTCGATTTTGAAACACAACGGTTTGTTTAAGAATTCCCAAACTAATATTAATTCCCCCTTCATGGGTAAATTTAATCGCATTTCCGACTAAATTTAACATGACTTGTAATAACCGTTGATAATTTCCATAGATAATAACTTCCTCTTCATAATCGGCTTTTTTAACCGTAAAAGTTAATCCTTTTTGTTGCACTTGCGCCCGGGTAAAATGTTCAATTTCTTCTAAAAGTTCATTGACTTTAATTAAAGCTAAGTCAATTTCCATTCTCCCCGCTTCAATTTTAGCAATATCTAAAACATCATTAATTAAATTTAATAAATGTAAAGCGGCTCGGTGAGCTTCTTGAATAAATTCTTCTTCTTCTTTAGGATCATCAACCATCCCATCTAAAACCAACTTTAAAAACCCAATAATTCCATTCAGAGGCGTGCGTAATTCATGAGACGTATTCGCTAAAAATTCACTTTTTAATCGGGAAAGAGCCACAGCTTCCATCCGAGCTTCTTCTAGCTCTTGATAAAGAGTGGCGTGAGCAATTGCGGTTCCCACATGAGTCGCTAATTCACGAATAAATTCCACTTCCGCCGATGTCCATTGTCGGAAGCGATCGCACTGTTGTAAACTAATAATTCCATTCGGTTGATCTTGATAAGAAGTCGCCACCACTAAAATCGAATGCCGTTGATAAGGATCATGATCAGGAGAGGTACGTTCGACCACAACAGGTTCTAAGGTTGCTAAAGCTTGTGTCCATCCTAATTCCTTAGCAATTTCCAGATCTAAACCCAACATCATCGGAAATTCTTCGAGGCGATATTCAGCCACCACTTGAGTTTCTTGCAAGTTCCAATGATCTTCTTTTTCGCCTCGATAGGGACATAAAATACAACGACTGACCCCTAAAACTTGCCCTAAACTATTAACGGTTTGTTGCCAAATTTGTTTTAAATCTAAGGTGCGACGAATTTTTTGAGCAATTTGGCTTAATAAGGTTTGATAAATATGAGAACTGGGAGAAACCGTCCGACACATCGTTCCTGCAATTTGAATCAACATTTTTTGAGAAATATCCAAATTTGACGGTAAGGAACGATAAGCAACAATCTCCGCCATATCCACATCCATATCTTCTTCCGGTTGTTCCAGAAGACATCCCATCACCAAGACCCGATTCGGTATCCCATTCGACACTAAAATGGGACTCATAATTAATTCTAAAGGAATATATTGTTCTTCGTAGGAAAAAGAATAAACAAATCGTTCTGGAATTAAACTACTCAAAACGCGGCGAATTCGATCTTCATAGGGAGCAATTACAACAGGTTTAAACAACTCCCCCATGGATGAACCGATAATTTGATCCGTCGCTAACGGATAGCGATCCTGTCGTTGCCAATAAAACGATAAATACCGACCTTCGGCATTTTGAATAAAAACCAGATCAGTACCCAACTGTTGCCAAATCGGGTCAGCCGAAGTTGAACTTGCAAACTGAGAGTTCCTGTCTAAGTCCATTGGCATCCGCGACTACTGTGTTAACTGAATCATCCAACATCGAAGCGTTTAGCCGCGCCTCCTGCTCAACTATATACAGCGATTGCCCTAAATCTTCTATTGAGAATTTAAGACACCCCAATCACAAAATCCTGATGGATCAGGGATTCTATTTTAATCGTTCCATTCCCCTCGGGGTGGAATCGGGGGATTTCGCTGGAGTGTCAAGGCCAGTTCATCCTCTGGACGCTCTCCTCTAAGCCATTGACGCAGGGCTGTTTCAATCACCTTACTCGGATCATTCGTCAGATGTTTAATTTGATTGAGTAACTCCGAGTCAATGTGGATTGAAACTTCCACTTTCTGAGCGGTATTGGGCGAAGAAAATGTATTCTTTTCCATAAAAAATTAGATCCTAACGCATAAAAACTTTTAATCTTTGGGAATAGCTAATCAGCGTCATTTCCCACAGACCCATCACTCCAATTGTCTAGGGAAAACCTTTTAGCTTATTCCCATAGCAACAGATACCCACTTCTTAAGCAGGGGGTGTTGCTTTTATTGTACTCTTCTCAGGGGAAAAATTGTTTCCCTCTCTGGGTTTACTAAAAGCTGAACTGGATTCTGAATTAAGGTTTGCTATAAGCCGAAGCCGGTTTAAAAGAAGTGGCGGGTTTGCCATCTAACGCTTGTAACATAAAGTCACGCCAGATCGGAGCCACAATGGTTCCTCCCGTTGCCCCATAGGTTAGGGGAGTATAGTCATCATTGCCCACCCAAACAGCCGTTGCTAAATCGGGAGTATACCCAACAAACCAGATATCCCGTTCAGAAGAGGTTGTCCCCGTTTTTCCCGCCGCCGGACGTCCGATTTGGGCACGAGTCGCTGTCCCGCTATTAATCACCCCTTGTAGCACACTATTGAGAGACGCCACAGCCCATTGATCCAAGACTAATCGAGGTTTCGGGGTATTATCCAATAAAATATTGCCTTGACTATCGGTAACTTGGACAATAAAGGTCGGGTCAGAGTGCCAGCCATCATTGGCAAAGGTGGCATAAGCTCCAGCCATTTCCATCGGCGTTAAATCCACCGAACCCAAAGGTAGAGACACAACGGGTTCAATCGGGCTCTTAATCCCTAGGACTCGACACACTTCAATCACTTGATTAAGTCCCACCTCTTGACCCAGTTTAACCGCCGGAACATTCAAGGAATGTTCTAAGGCTGTACGAATACTCACCGCCCCAGAGAAACCACCTCCGTAGTTTTGCGGGGAATAATAGCCATAGCCATCGGGATAACTCACGGGCGTATCATAAACCGTTGAATCCGGCCCGTATTTGCCTGTAGCAAAGGCGGCATAATAAACAAAGGGTTTAAAGGCAGATCCCGGTTGACGCAAGGCTTGAATGGCTCGATTATACTGACTGGTTTTATAATCAGCCCCCCCCACCATCGCTTTCACAAAATGGGTACGGGGGTCAATAGAAACTAGGGCAATTTGGCCATTTTGTAAACTGTTATAAACCCCTTGATAGTATAAATTTTCATGCCATTCACTGATGGTTTTTTCTGCCATCCGTTGAAAATTCATATCAATGGTGGTTTGAATTCGCATTCCGCCCTTAAGCACCGCCTCCCGACCAAAGCGTTCAGAAAGTTCCTGAACAACAGCTTCCGTCACATAGGGAAGACGGCTACTGCTAAAGGAGGTAATTTTGCCCACCAGTAAGGTTTGTTTCTTGGCTTGGGCTTCTTCTTGGGGGGTAATCCACTGAAGTTCCCGCATCCGCTTCAAAACCGTTAACTGTCTTTGTTTGGCTTTTTTGTAATCCACAAACGGACTATAATCTTCCGGTGCCGGAATTAGACCCGCCATCATGGCCGATTCCGCTAAGATTAAATCCGCCGCCGATTTATTAAAATAACTCTGGGCTGCGGTTTCCACACCATAGAGGTTATGACCCCAATAGACTTGATTGAGATAGAGTTCTAAAATCTCGTCTTTTGATAAAATTTGTTCTAAACGAATCGCCATCACCGATTCTGCGGCTTTACGGCTAATGGTACGATTCGGGGATAAAAACAGGTTTTTCACCAACTGCATGGTCAGGGTCGAACCCCCTTCTACGGTCGAACCCGTTTCTAAATTGGCAATGAACGCCCGGACAATCCCCGTCGGGTTAATTCCCTTGTGATAGTAAAAATTGCTATCTTCAATCGCTATAACAGCCCGTTTCAGATGGGGAGAAATCTGATTGAGAGAAACGACTTCCCGGTTGGCTTCATCGTGGAGGCTGGCCAGAGGAACCCCTTTAATATCATAGATATGGGTGGTTTCTGTCGGAACATAGTTCTGTAATACCCGCACATCCGGCAAATTACGGAAACTGACAGCCAAGCCGACCAGCCCTCCCGCAACAACAGAACTGGTTAACATCGTAACACCGAGTAAGGTTCCGGCAGTTACTTTGCTAACAGACTGAACAAAGTCAAACAACGTTGATGGGTTGTTGACCTGAACCTCCTGTGGGATTGTGTTAGTTGACGACACGTTTAATTTACTCCCTCAATGAAAACAGGGCTACAGAACATTTATGGCTTGCAGATAGAAATATTAACTTTTTTTGAGCTTCCAGTGATAGCATATAACGCAGTTAAACCCTAGAAACAGATTTCTTTAGGCCTGAGTTGAACAGATCTCCTCCTAATGGGGCGGGAAATGATAGAATCCCGAAGTTACGGATCAAATTTTAATTCCGGGATCAAGGTTAACGGATTTTACCCTAAATTGGCAAAAGAATTTTAAGATCATGGCTGTGAGTCAACCTTCTGTAGAACTGGAATCGGCGATATCTCTACAAAATTTTCCCCCCCTTCGCCGAGGGATTACTGAGATTTTTCCTGAAATTATAAGCTCTGGGAACCCCGATGAGAATTTGGGTCAACGATTATTGACAACAAATCGACCGCTACGGGTTAAATTTGGCATTGATCCCACTGCGTCGGATATTCATTTAGGACATAGTATCCCCATTCGCAAGTTACGCGCTTTTCAAGATGCGGGTCATATTGCTGTTTTAATTATTGGGGATTTTACGGCTAGAATTGGTGACCCCACGGGAAAATCCGAAGTCCGCCGTCAATTAACCCCGGAAGATGTACAGAAAAATGCTCAAACCTATTTAGAACAACTGCGTCCGATTTTGGATTTTGACACCCCCGGACGGTTGGAAATTCGCTATAACTCGGAATGGTTATCGAAATTAGATTTAGCTAAAATTCTGGAATTGTTAGGAACAATGACCGTCGGGCAAATGTTAGCAAAAGAAGGTTTTGCGCTGCGGTTTGAAAAAGAAAATCCCATTTATTTACATGAATTTCTCTATCCGTTAATGCAGGGTTATGATTCCGTTGCGGTGGAAGCGGATATTGAAATCGGGGGCACGGATCAAAAGTTTAATTTAGCAGTAGGACGAGATTTACAACGGCATTTTGGACAGAAACCTCAATTTGGGTTATTAATGCCAATTTTAATTGGGACGGATGGCGTTCAAAAAATGTCAAAATCCTTGGGAAATTATGTGGCGTTATCGGAAGATCCGTTAACGATGTATTCTAAATTAGAGAAGGTTCAAGATAATTTATTAAACCAATATTTTGAACTGTTAACGAATCTTCCCCTTGATCAATTACCCGAAAATCCTAGAGACAAGCAAAAATTATTAGGATTAGAAATAGCGTCTCAATTTCATGGAAAAGAAGCCGCGTTAGAAGCTCAAAAAGCGTCTTTAACCTTAGTTCAAGGGGATGCAAAAACAGCAGAAGCGGTTCCTGAGTTTTCCTTAGCTGAAATTCAATTTCCGGCTAAGTTATTTTATATTCTCAGTGCGAGTAAGTTATGTAAAAGTAGCAGTGAAGCGCGGCGAGAAATTCAAGGCGGATCTGTTAAGTTAGATGGCGATCGCATTTCTGAAGTTGATATAATATTTAATTCTATTGATGAATTAAAGGGGAAAGTTCTGCAAGTTGGGAAGAAGAAATTTATCCGTTTAATTGATTAGTTTCTCGTTCCCATGCTCTGCATGGGAATGGTAATTTTGAGGATCTGCCTCCAATCTTATTATATTATAACAGGAGGCAGATCCTCCTTTTTTCATTTCTAGGTAGAACCTAAAAACGAGGGGGAAAAGGTCTAAAAAGGATTTAAAATTTGTTCAACAGTTAATTTTAATTCAGGAAAAGTTATAGAATTTATAGAATCTTTTTGGTTCATTTCTATAACCTCATATAAACCAGAAACTAACGTTAAAATTGATAGTTTTAATTCTTGGGGGTCAATAATCCAATATTCAGGAATGCCTAATGCGGCATATTCTGAACGTTTATAACGATAATCATCATCGGGGTTATTGGGACTAACAATTTCAACCACAAATAAAGGGGGTTCTTCGAGAATAGCTGAGGGTAATGTCCTCAGAAGTTGACGTTGAGTTTCTGTCATAATTAATAGATCAGGAATGCGAGATTTTCTAATTCCGGTTCTGACTCCCACTGTTCCAGGTCGCACAACCCAATCTAATTGTAATCTGCGGATCTCTATTTTGAATTGTTCTTGTGTAAAATCAATAATATCCGAATGCCATCCACTTGCGGGAGTCATCTGAATTAATTCTCCATTGAAAAGTTCATATTTGAGATCCGTATCATCTTTATAATTGAGATAGTCTTCAAAGCTATAGGTTTTAGTAACAGTTTGCACCATCATGAGTTTTTAGCCTCTAATCAGGGTGTTTAAATTGACGATGACTTCCTTTATTTAGCCTTTACTAAATTAGAGAAAATTTTCTATCCAGCAAAGATGGGAACATAGCACATCTCTGGAAATTGCATTATAAAACCTTTCATCTGCTGTTACCATCTGGCATTGATTTATAACAGCTAAGGAAAGATAAACACAATCATAAACAGCTTGGTCAACTCTGACAGCAATTTCTAACGCCATTGGCATTAAAGACTGTGAGGGATAAATTTGTAAATCCCCTGCCATTAAAACAGTTAAATCATTTTGAGCGAGTTCTAAAGTCGTTTCTCCTCGTCGAACTCGCTTCCATAGAATGTTACCAATTTCCGAAAAAAAGAAATCAGGGACTAATAATTCATGGGCATCATCTAAGAGACACTGAGCAATTTCCGAATGAACCTCAGACAATACCCATTTGATAGCTACATTGGCATCAACAACAAATTTACTCAACGATTTCTATCCTCTCTTAGCAATTCTACACTATCACTAAAAGTCTGATTGCCGTGTTTTTGACGTGCTGCTTCAAGTTGAGAGCGAAAATAGGCTCTTTTAGAAACTTTAGGGGTTATTTCTGCTTCCACTGTTTGAGCGAGAATTGCTTTGATTTCATCCTCTAAACTGCGGTTGTGCTTTTGAGCTAAACTACGGATTTTATCAAAAACAACGGGGTTAAGATTATCGAGAACAATAGAATTCATATTGTCTCCAAAAACAGGTAATTTTTATTTTAGACCCAGAATTAACATTTACCAAGGTTTGTAGTGTGGAGATGTTTTTTGCGATCGCATCTTAAATCTACATCATGATCGAGCATAGGACAGATCCTTACCCACACCTCCAAGAAACCGGGTTTCTGCCATAACATGATCTACTAACAAAAAGCTCAATTAAGAAACCCGGTTTCTGACCCTATCGGAAACTCGCAACCCTATTAATCCCCTGTAGGGGCGAGGCGCGCCTCGCCCCTACGCTGTCGGGTTAAAAGCCTTATATGTTACAGTCTACAAGTCTGGACGCGAGAGAAGAGATTTCCCTCCCCCACCAAAAAACCAAGTTGTCCCTAGTCCACTCCTAGTCCAAGAAACCCAACCCGTCCAACCCGGGAGATAGCACGTCTCTACAGTGTTAACTTGCCATTTGCTGCGTTTTTAAATTTAAAAGATGTAAAGATTTTTAAATTTTATCCAACGCACCAAATTTCTATTTGCTAAAGGGCAAATCCTGATTAATATAATCAATCTCCTGTTGTTCCATATCGTTAATTCTGCCAATATAAGATTGCAAAATTTTAGACAACCGTTGATCATAAAATCGATGTAAACTATAATTCGGTGTCGCTGGAAAACCTCGACGTTTTTTATGACGACCACCAGCACCCGGATCAAAAATAGAAATCCCGTTATTAATTGCCCATTCTATCGGAGAATAATAACAAGCATCAAAATGTAAACAATCAATATCTTGAACACTTCCCCAATAACGACCATATAAGCGATCGCTTTTGGTTAAACAAAAAGACATTCCCACAGGTTGATGTTGATTGGTATCATCAAACGCTGCTACAAATACCACCCGATGACGATAATTATGATGTAATTCTTCAAAAAACTTGCGAGTTAAATATTTACTTCCCCACCAACCAAATTTATCACAGGTACTCGCATAAAAGTGATACATTTGAGAAAAATAGGCTTTAGGAATTTCATCTCCTGTAACGGTTTGGAGTTGTAATCCGGCTTGATTAACTGCTTTACGTTCCCGCTTAATATTGCGACGCTGATTGGCATTAAAACCTTTTAAATAATCATCAAAAGTTTGATATCCTTGATTTTGCCAAATATAACTATGGTGCAACCAAGAGGCAAAACCAAACTTTTCTAACATCGGTTTCCACTCTGGATCAACATAGAGGAAATTACAGCCAGAAATTTTATTTCCAATGCAAAATTGATCAATAGAATGCACCATTAACTCTGTAATTTCTTCTTCATTTTCTCCCGGTGCAATCAGAAATCGATAGCCTTCGGCGGGAGTAAAGGGCGACATTCCTAATAGTTTGGGATAATATTCAATTCCTAATTGATAGGCAACATCCGCCCATTGATTATCAAACACAAATTCCCCTCGACTATGCCCTTTAACATATAAAGGTGCAATTCCAACTAATTGTTGATCCCGCCATACTGTTAAATGATGGGGTAGCCAACCTGTGCGTCCAGTCGCACTTCCTGATGATTCAATATTATGCAACCAATCCCACTCAAAAAAGGGCGTGATTAAGGGTTGAGCAAGGGCATCCCACGCCGTCTGAGGGACTTCGGCAACCGTATTAATCCAACGGGTAGAATAAGAGGATGTTAAGGGTTTTACCATGTTGTCTCAAGAATGATTAGGGACGCATTATTCCTGTAGGATAGTGTAACTTACTTGATAATGTAAAAACACTTCCTGACCAACAGTTTTAACCTCTAACAATTGCAAACGGGGAGCAACAGAGGATAAAAATCCATCTCCATCGGCGGGAGTGGGTGACTTTTTTCCTGCTAAAATTAACGGACAAATCGTTAACCAAAATTCATCAATTAAATTTTGTTTTAATAAAGTAGAAATGAGTTGACCTCCGCCTAATATTCCTAATCGTTTTAATCCTAATTCTTGAAATTGTTCAAACGCTAGGCTCCAGTTAATTTGATTAAAATTATCGTCAGCCATGATAATTTTTTCAAACCCTGCTGTTTTATGCCATAATTCTTGACCTCTTGTTGTTGTTAATAACCAATGGGGAACAGGTTGTTGAAAAAAACGAAAATTGGGATTAATCTCTCCTGAACTAGACACCACAATTTGTACAGGTTGAGGCGGTTTTCCTTGTTGTTTTCGGGTTTCTAATAATTCAGGATCGGTAATTCTAATCGTAGTTTGATAAGCGTTTAAAGTTCCAGCACCGAATAAAACTCCATCCATTTGTGCAACTTGTTGTTCTAAATGTAGTTTATCTTGTTCAGAACCAAATCGAGCAGGCGATCGCCATTCATCAGAAATTTTACCATCGGCACTCATGGCTAAAATAACGGTTGTATGGGGTCGGTTTATCAGGAGTTGAGAATTCATAAAATATAGCAACCCTAAATAGAATAGGTTGTAATATTTTATCGTAGGGGTTTGGAAACCAAACCCAGGCGCAAAGAGGGTTTGGAAACCAAACCCCTACAGAACTTCTTCACAAATCCTACACGGATTGCTATATTTCCTCATCTCCCCTATTAACTTGACTTTTGATTGACTACTTAGACAGATGACAAAATCGATTAACTCTGCTTTAAAATTAAACCATCTGTTTAATTTCCTGGGAAAGCAAAATTATGTCAAAAATTGCTATTGTAACGGGTGCAAATCGAGGAATCGGATTTGAAACCTGTCGCCAACTTGCTCAACATTCGATTAAAGTTATTTGGCTCTTCAGTATCTAGTATGCTAAAATTATAGTTAATAAAATCAATAAAGATTTGAATGAACAACAAAGCCAGAAACTAGCCGAAGTGAAAGAAGTTTCTCCCCTCCTGAAAAGTCTGCACGAATTCAAAGAAAAAATCCGTCAAATTTTTGAGGAAACCAATGATTGGTTAGGGGGATTATGGCAATTAGGGAGGTGGTTAGATGAAGCTCAAAAGTATTTTCCGAACAGTCATTCATACAATTATTCGATGGCTAGATGAAATTATTGCCTACTTTGATCATAGAACAACCAGTGGGGTAATGGAGGGAATTAATAACAAGCTGAAACTGATTAAACGTTCAGCTTATGGATTCAGAAATTTCAAAAACTTTCAAGCAAGATGTTTACTGAATTGGCATTTTAACTAAATCTTTAGCATACTAGATACTGAAGAACCTTTATTATTTTATTCTATGTTGGATTTGATGGGCAAAGCCCATCCTACTATTAATTGAATGCTTCGGGTTGGGAAGATAAACTAATAGTAGGATTTTTGGCAGTTCTGAGTTCTTTTTGAATGGAAATCGCTTTTCCTAACGATGAAATAGCTTCAGGATATTGTTTTAATTTAGATAATAAAGAACCGCGATAACGCCAGGTTTCTGCATCATCAGACTGACAGGAAAGGGCGGCATCATAGGAAGCCAAAGCTTCTGGATATTGTTCTAATTTTTCTAAACACATTCCTTTAGAACGCCAGGATGCTGCGGAATCAGGTTTTAAATTAATGGCTTGTTCATAAAGAGTAATAGCTTCTGCATAGTGTTGTAATTTTACTAAATTTTCTCCATACTCAAAACAAGCTTCATAACTATCCGGTTTAATCTGTATTGCTTTTTGATAGGCATCTAAAGCTTCTGAATTTCGATTTAATTTCCCTAAAAGATTACCTTTATTTTTTAACAATTCAAAATGATAGGGTTTTAAATCCAAAGCTTTTTCTAATGATTCTAATGCTTCTTGATAACGTTCTAAAGCTGATAAAGCATTGGCTTGATTTGACCATAATTCCCATTTTTCAGAATTTATTTTAATAGCTTGTTGATAGGAAGTGATCGCTTCTTCATAGCGTTGTAACTTTGCTAAAACGTTACCTCGATTGTGCAGGATTTCATATTTATTAGGAGAAATTTCTAAAGCTTTATTATAAGATTCTAAAGCTTCATCAAATCGTTTAAATTTTCTTAAAATTGCCCCTCGATTATGCCAGGATTCATAATCATCGGGTTTAATTTTAATCGCTTGATCATAAGATTCAATAGCTTCGTTATATCGTTGTAAGCGAACTAAAATATTACCTCGATTATACCAACCTTCATATTTATCAGGGTATAAATTTAGATATTCATCATAAGCAATCAAAGCTTCATTATACCGTTGTAATCGACCTAAAATCGTTGCTTTTTTAAACCAAGCTTCCCCTAACTGGGAATTCGTTGTAATTGCTTGTTCTAAAAAATTTAAAGCCTGATTCAACTGACCTTCGTGTAAGAAAGCTTCCCCTTTTTTCAAATAATCATCCGCAATCATAGATTCAGAAGATTGAGAAGGTTTCGTTGTTTGTATAACAGTAGAATCAACTAATTTTTTAGGTAAAGATTCTGTTGAATGGGGAGAAGGAGATAAACCATTCAACGAAACGGAAGTTTCAGGAAGGATAAATTGTTTCGTTTCTCTCGTTTTTTCTTCTAATTCTTTTAACGTTTTCTCTTTGAGGTCTTGAACCTCAGAAATCATTCCTTGTAAACGTAAAACAAATTGAGATTTGAGGGTTTCTACCTGTTCAATAGAAGATTTAGAAACCTTCGCTTCCCGATTTAAAAAATTAATCGATTCCTGGGCGGTTGTAATTTGAAACTCTAATTCTTTAATTAACTGTTGATACCGTTGTTTAGAAGCTTTTAATTGGGCTTCTAAATTATCAATATGATTTAATTGTTTCTGGGCTTGAGTGACAATTTCTTTAACAATCAAACGACGGACTAACCAAAAAAATAAAATTGTTATACTAGGAACTAAGGTGGCAACAATTAATAAAGTATTCAGTAAGGTAATTGTTTGACTAAACTCATAATTTAACGCAGAACCCGAACTCAGTTGTGCAACCGAAATCGGGCTTTTCATCTGGCTTTGGTGTTCCCCATTACTGATTTTAACCAATTCCGCTAACCAAGTTTGATCAAGTACATTTGTGATAGATACAGAGGTAAGATCTTTTGTAGAAAATTCCGTTGAGGAAAAGGACGGACTTTCCATCATTTCGGGAATACTAACTGCTAAACTAGGAGTTAATGCCATCATCTCGACCGGATTAGCAGCTTGACTCGACTCGGAAGCATGAGGTAAAGCATTTGTCGCCTGATTAGGAATAGGACTCGCCTCAGTTGAGGAGTCTTGAGCAACAAAAGCCGCTAAGGTTAAAAGGGTAACTGTCGATAACCGCATAGGTGTCAACTCGTGTGGGGTAAAAATTTTGCCAACCCTTTACAAAACTCAACAAAAGGAAAGGGATGTGGAATTTGGGTGTGCTAGTCTATATTACGAATTGACAGAGCTTTGTCAGGATTTTAGGACTGATACAGAAACCCGGTTTCTTGACCAAAACTCCTGATTTTCCCAAGAGATGATGACTAAAAACCGGGTTGCTTGAGTTTTCAACCCCCTGTTAAACATTAGCTAATACAGGCTGTTTAATCTGAAGAGGTTTAGACTCAGATTCTGTATTTGTACAATAGACTTCACAGGAATTATTCGGACTTTCAATCAATTTAACTTTATGCAATTTTGCCCCTAATTCTTGAATGGGATTTTGCAATAAATCTCGAATATGAACCGCAATATTTTCAGCCGTTGGCACAACTTTAACAAAATGGGGAATATCTTTATTTAAAAACGTATGATCAAAGGGTTCTACCACATAATCATCAATGGCTTTTTGTAACCCTTCTAAGTCTACAATCATCCCCGTGCGAGGATCAATTTCTCCTTTCACCGTGACTTCTAAATGATAATTATGACCATGACCGTTAGGACGGGCACATTTGCCATAAATTTCGCAATTTTCCTCAAAACTGAGGTCGGGATGAGCCAGCCGATGGGCGGCGCTAAAATGTGTACTAATGGTTAGATAAGCTTCCATGCCGTTTCCTTGATAGTCTGCCCAGAGTTCAGGATGTTCAAATAGTTGAATATTCGTTAGGGGAAGATGGGGGGCTAACCGATGCCAAATTGCCCGTGCTAGAGCTTCCGTAGTGGGTAGGGTTTGCTGAAATTCCGGCCAAACATCATTAAGATGGGCGAAGTCTAAATGGTCGGTAACTTCCTGTTTCAGGGTGTGTTTGACATCGGACAGGTTTAATACCATGCCATATTCATCGAGTTCTCCCACCATTGACACATACAAAACATAGTTATGTCCGTGTCCAGGGGCGCGGGATGCGGGGCCAAATCGCTCAATATTCTCGGTGGCGCTCAATTCGGGCAACCAATACCGATGACTAGCGGAAAATTGCGCCCGACGAGTGATCACGCATTCCATAAAATGCAAGCCAGATTGCTGTTGTTAAGTTATGTAAATTTATTCTAAACTTTTTTGATGACAATTTCAACTTTAATTGAATTAAAATCTTCACTATCAATGATTCTGGTCTATTATGTATTGCCGGATAACAGCAGGTAAACAATAAAAATGGTCTTGCTTTTCTAACCAACACCGTCTGAATAGAGATTGTAAAACGTTGAGTAAATCTGAGGAATGAATTTGTCCCTTTTGCAAAAGTTGGGCTAAATTTACAGGTTTCTCATCTTGAACTAATTCTAACATTACTTGTTTTTCCAGAACAGATAAACGATTAAATTGCTGTTGTAAATTATCTTTTAGACTTTGGGGTAAAAAAATAGTATTATTTTCGATAATTTTTTGAATAACATCTTCGAGATCTAGGATACAATTGACTATTATATTTAACCATAAGGGATTTCCTTGATATTGATGAATTATATTGATTAATTTCTCATCTTCTCCCAATTCTTGATCTCGAAAAAACTCTGCTATAGCTGTTGTTTTTAATCCCCTAATCGTTATCGTTTTATATCCCCAATTTGAGCGTCTGATTTCCGCTAATTCTCTAGGTTGTTCCCAACCGATGAGGAGAAAACAACTTTGATGGGTTAATTCTTGTATTTTTTTAAATAAAGAGCAAAATTCTTGATGTTGGAGTTGATATTGTCCAGCTAATTCACCCGGACAAAAAAGATAATGCAGATTATCAATAACAATTAAACAGCGATGATTTTGTAAAGATTTTATCAGTTTTAAACGGTTGCCATTTTTTGCACTTGATTCCTGTTCTGTTTGTTGCTCAAATAATTGAAATAATTCGGCTTGAAATTCAGGAAAAGTAGAGTAATTTTCTAAATTATACCACAAAATATATTCAAAATCATTTTTAATTTCTTGTAAAAGTTTAACTGCTAGTTGGGTTTTTCCAATTCCACTAATACCCGTAATCGTAATCAAGCGACAATGTTCTTGTAAAATCCAGGTTTTTAAGGTTTCGAGTTCAGAAGTGCGATCATAAAAAACACCTAACTCTGGCATTTCGCTTAATTCATGATGTAGGGTTGGTGCTTGTTGAGAGTGAAAGTTTGAGTTAAGTATATCTGGTGGATGTCTTGTTCTTTCACAAAAGTTAATATTACCAACTTGAACATGATCTTGTACAACATTTGAAAATAGGGAAACTTGTAACCTCTGCATGACTGATCTTAAATTCGATTTATTAACTTCTTCCCCTAAAGCTTCTGAAAAAATATGCCATAACTTTGATCCAATATCTCTAACATAGCTTTCATTACAATGAAAGTCTTCTGCTATTTTCTCATAAGTCTCTCCTTGTATCGTTCCCCTTACAATTTTTTCCTGTAAGTCATTCAGGTGTTGACCTGTTTTAGCAAATACCAAATCATCAGCCAGTTTTAACATTTCGTCCAGAGTCATACCCTATCGTAACCGTCATGATTATTCCTATTATACCCAACATTTTCCAACAATTGCCAACAGTTTCCAACATTTTTTAAATTTAAACCTAAAAACACACAACAAAATAGCTTACAAAAGCATACTTGATCTCCATAGACAGACTCTAACTCGGTAGAATAACATAATAAGTAAGAATACTTAAAAGTGATCTTTGAGGTACTAAATCTATGAAAAATACAACTCAAATAATCTTCCTAATGATATTAGGGATAAGCTCGATATTCGTGATGAAATCATCTCTAGCTGGACCAATGAGTGCGGATAGAGGATGGGACGATCTTCCTAAAGCGATGGCTGATGTAAATGCGGACGGAAAACCTGATTTTTGCCGTTTTGTTGGTAATAAACCTAAAATATTCTTATCTTGTCATTTAGCAACTAATGATGGTTTCGATCCCAATAATCAGTTTGGGTTTAATTCTGGAGTAGGAATTGATACAGGATACGCAGATATGCCTAGATTAATTCGGGATGTCAATGGAGATGGAAGGGCTGATTTTTGTCGGTGGGTCGGTAATGCACCGAATATTTATGAGTCCTGTCTATTAGCAGGTCAGAGAGGTTTTCCGGGCACCGAATTTCGTCTTAATAGATAATGATTGATAGTAATATTCCGTTGAATAAAATTAACTCCAAAAACCCGATTTATTAAATAAATTGGGTTTATTTTTATAATAAAATACTAAGATCGCTTTTTATTGTCAAAGGCGATCGCAAATTGTTCAGAACTTACAAAAAAACTAGGTCTAATAAAAAAATCTTGTTTCAGTCGATCAATAACGGTCAGAAATCCGGTTTCCTGAACTAAACGGAACTAAACTTAGGATATAATCAATAGCATTCTACCCCACCATTAGTTATGCTACGAGAAAAAATTAAACAAGAATTAGACAAACTTAATGAAGATCAACTCAAGAAAGTTGCTAATTTCATTAGTTTAATGGAATCTCAATCTACTCAAGTAACATCATCTTTTGTTCCCTTATGGCAAAAAGCAACACCAACACAACGGGCTATAGAATTCCGTGACTGGATTTCTCAACTCCCTAACACCAGTGTGAGCTTAACCGATGAAGCCTTTAGCCGTGAGTGTATTTACAAAGAATGATTAAATACCTGCTCGATACCAATGTTATCTTGCGTTTTTTTAATGTTTACATTTTCAGATTTATAAACCTATTCATTTGCTGCTATTGTAAGTCTAAATCAGTTATATAAATGTCTTAAAATCCAATTCATCGTAGGGGCGAGGCGCGCCTCGCCCCTACAGGGGGATTTGTGTCCATACTTTTGCTAAATTTGAAATAGGCGAAGTGTTACTCACAATTATCATTACGAACCAACTTCCTGTAATGTTTTGAGATCTTCTTGAAATTCGGTTACATCATAATGAACACAAAGACCCCGATCAGCTAGTAATTTCTGAAATTGCATTCGATGTATTCCGAGCAATTCACTTGCTTTTCCTAAGCTAATTTTATCTTTTTGGAACAGCATCATCACAATTTCCAATAAAAGTTCCTGTTCTGATAAGCCACTGGCTTTTATAATTTCATCTGAAACTAACATACTCATGGTGGTTACTAAAGTTTTGTTTAAATTATAGCAGTTTTAGTATTTCTATATTTTAACCGATATTCCAAATTTCTTGTAAATCTAATACAAACCCAGGAAGAACATCTTCCCCCGATATATTAACGGGAGATTGTAAAATTTCTACTTCTTTCCCGAAACGATAAATTTCGACGCGCTGATTTTGAGGGTCTATTAACCAACCGAGTTGAGTCCCATTTTCCAGATACTCTTGCATTTTTTCTCGGAGGGTTTTGAGAGTATCGGTTTCTGAACGTAATTCAATCACAAAATCGGGACATAGTGGCAGAAATTTCTTTTTTTGTTCAGGAGTTAACGCATTCCATCGTTCTAATTTAACCCAAGATAAGTCCGGTGATCGATCAGCACCATTGGGTAGTTTAAAACCCGTTGAAGAATCAAATGCTAATCCCAGTTTTGTTTGTTTATTCCATATTGCTAATTCTCCAGCTAGGTTAAAGTTACGGTTTCCGGTTTCACCCCCCGTTGGTGACATAATAATTAATTCTCCTGTTGCTGAACGCTCAAATTTATAGTATCGGTTATTTTGACACAGTTGAAAATACTGTTCATCTGTTAAGTCGATTTGCAATTCTAGGGGATTTGGTAAAGAAATTATTGTATCCATAACGGTTGCAATAAACTCAAAATATAGGTTAAACTATAACACTTTTTTAGATATTAGGAAATCTTTTTCATTTCTTCTTGAGCTTCTCGACGTAAACGAGAGGCAATTCTAAAGAATTCTTGACCTGTGTGTAAAGAAGAATCATCATAATTGAGGGTAAAAGTTTCTAATTCATTGAGTCCATCATCTAAATGATTCAGGGTATAATAAAGATGGGCTGCGACTCCAGCGACAGGGGAGGGATTTTTTTGAGAGCGGAATAATTTTTGAGCTTTATTGAGAGTGTTTCTACACAATTCTATATAGGCTTGAAAAGCTTCCATTAATTCATCATCAAAGGGATCGGCAGATAATTTATTGACTTCTGATTTTAGAGGGTTTAAAATTTGATTAATCGAACGATTAATGGGTTTATAAACTTTATTAATCCAGACGTTTAATTCTGCATCGGCTTCTGTGGCTTTTTGTTGTTGTTTTTTATAAATCGAGGGTTCAAAACCGTTAGAATATGAATTAATTTCTAAACCCAGTTGTCGATCATAGGATTGGCGTTTTTGTGGATCACTTAATACTTCATAAGCTGCATTAATTTGAATAATTCGGTCATGATCTGCTGATTGGGTTTGGCTATCAGGATGAAAGATTTTTGCTAATCGACGATAGGCTTGTTTGATTTCTGCGGCTGTCGATGTGGGGTTAACTTGTAACGTACTGTAGTAATTTTTGAGCGTAGTCATACCGATTGATCTAAGATGAATTACAAATTCCTATACGATGGATTTTAAACCGTCTTGATTGTAGCACTATTATCCTATGATGGCTACTGTTTTTCTCGATTTTATAAAATTTTACTTTTTTCACAAAATCTTTAAGTAACGAAAAATGATCTATAATATTTTTGGCTAAAAAATCGGGTTTGAGTTTAATAACCCAAACCCAAACCAAAATAGATTAAAAAGTAATGTCAGTATTTTAACCCAAGGATTCCCATGAATAATATTATTATGACTTTATTGATTAATTTAAAAATTGTTTCTACAAAAAACAAATCCAAAGATAGAGTTAAATTAAATATTTTACAAAATTTTAATCTAGGATTCGCTGCTGTATTAACATTAACTGGATGTCAAATTCTGTTTAAACCCCCCACAACCTCAGATATTCATCTGAAACTGGGCAACCCTAGTCAAGCAACGGCTGATCCTCAAAATTCAACTAATTTTTTGATCGAAAAACCTGAATTTGTTTTATCTTATAATAGCAAAACTGGAACAGCTAATTGGGTGAGTTGGCAATTAAATCAATCTTGGTTAGGAACGGTCAAACGTCAAAATAATTTTAGACCGGATGATAATTTACCCCCAGGATGGTATCAAGTTAAACCCAATGATTATCGGGGAACAGGTTATGATCGAGGTCATTTAGTTCCCGCTAGAGATCGCACAAACACCCCTGAACATAATAGTGCTACATTTATTCTAACTAATATTATTCCCCAAGTCCCAGAATTAAATCGAGGCATTTGGAGTGATTTAGAAAAACACTGTCGAGATCTAGCTCAACAAGGAAAAGAATTGTATATTATTGCTGGGGTTTCTGGTCAAGGTCAAACTATTGCAAAAGGAAATATAACTGTTCCTCGATGGAATTGGAAAGTGATTGTTATTTTAGATCAACCCAATCAAAAAATAACGGAAAATACCCGTGTTATTGCTGTCCAAATTCCGAATTCAAATTCCTTAAAAAATCATTGGCAAGATTATCGCGTTTCTGTGGATGATATTGAAGCCAATACAGGTTTAGATTTATTAAGTAATATTCCTAAAAATATTCAAGATAAATTAGAGCGTCAAGTTGATCATTTGTAACTCATTAACCTAAAACTAGAAACGCGCCATGTAGAGACGCGCCATGGCGCGTCTCTACGGAAGATCATCCCGAATTTGAGGATAATTGAGCGAAATCGAGGAACAGCCAGGGTAGAAACAACTTCTACATAAGAAGCGACTATCCTGATGGTTATACCCCTTTCGCACTTGAGAGAACGTCCACAATGCCCTTAAATCAATCTTCTTGTTCGATTAATCCTTGGAGCCTGATTACTGCATTATCCTTAAGTTTAGGATTAGTTAGCATCCCCTTCATTGCTCCTGTTTTTGCCCAAGAACAACGGCTTAGAACCCTAAGCGTCAGTGGGGAAGGCGTAGTCATGATCCCAACCACCCAAACCCAAGTCCAGTTAGGGGTTGAAGTCTTAGGAAAAACCGCCGAAGAAGTGCAAACCGAAGCCGCCAGACGAACAAATGCGGTGATAGAATTACTGCGATCGCGCAATGTTGAGAAACTCGAAACCACCGGAATTCGCCTCAATCCCACCTACAGTTATACTAACGATCAACAACGCTTAACAGGCTATTCTGCCACCAATACCGTCAGTTTCAAATTAAAAACCGAAAAAGTCGGCAGTTTATTAGATGATGCTGTTAAAGCCGGGGCGACCCGTATTGATGGGGTGAGTTTCGTCGCTTCCGATGCTGAAATTAACGCCGCTCAACAACAAGCTTTAAAACTCGCCACCCAAGAAGCCGAACGTCAAGCTAATGCGGTTTTAGGCGCCTTGAATTTAACCCGTCGAGAAATTATCGGCATTCAAGTTAATAATGCCAGTGTCCCAGTCCCCATGCCTGTGATGTATAAAGCAGACGCGATGGCACCAGCAGCCCCCCCTACTCCCGTTGTCGGAGGAGAACAACAAGTCAGAGCCTCCGTCACCCTCCAAATTAGTTATTAGGAAGTCAATTTCCCTCTGTTCCCTATTGCCCATTCGTAATTCCTAATTCGTAATTCCTAATTCGTAATTCCTAATTCCCTATTCCCTAAAGTCAGGTAATGACAACACAGGACAAGATGTATGCACCAGTTCAGAGAATGTCTGGAATAATATTGAGGTGATTTCAGATTAAAGGTAGACCAAATCCAATGTCCCTGACCTCTGCACAACCTGCTTTACTTGTCCTGGCTGATGGAACCACCTATACAGGCTGGTCATTCGGCGCTCCAGGAACCGTCATTGGGGAAGTTGTCTTTAATACGGGTATGACCGGATATCAAGAAGTATTGACTGATCCCAGCTATTGTGGACAAATTGTAACCTTTACCTATCCAGAGCTAGGCAATACTGGGGTTAACCCCGACGATGAAGAATCCGCTTTTCCCCATGTCCGAGGGGCTATTGCTCGTAATATTTGTCACCGTCCGAGTAATTGGCGTTCTACTCAGTCCTTACCGGACTATTTAAAACAGCACAATATTCCCGGTATTTACGGAATTGATACCCGCGCTCTGACTCGGAAAATCCGTACTGTTGGAGCGATGAATGGGGCGATTTCTACGGAAATTTTAGATCCGGGGGAACTGCGAAATCTAGTCGAACAAGCTCCTAGTATGTCCGGGTTGAACTTAGTGAAAGAAGTTACAACCCAAGAAGCCTATGAATGGTTAGAACCTACGGAAACCGCTTGGGAGTTTAGTGAATCCGTCGGGGGAAATCAACAACCCCGTTATACGGTTGTCGCCTTAGACTTTGGGGTAAAACGCAATATTCTGCGGCGGTTAGCCAGTTATGGCTGTCGAGTGATTGTGGTTCCATCTCATACCTCCCCGGAAGAGATTCTCAAATACAATCCCGATGGGATTTTCCTATCTAATGGCCCTGGTGATCCATCCGCCGTTACCGAAGGGATTAACACCACAAAAGCCTTAGTTAAGGCTGACAAACCCGTGTTTGGGATTTGTATGGGTCATCAAATTTTAGGGTTATCCTTGGGGGCAGAAACCTTTAAGCTAAAATTTGGGCATCGTGGCTTAAATCAACCGGCTGGTTTAGCACAACAACAAGTTGAAATTACCAGCCAAAATCATGGGTTTGCGATTGATCCTGATACCATTGCTGAGGATGTCCAAATTACTCACCTCAATTTGAATGATCGTACCGTTGCGGGATTAAAACACAAAACTTTACCTTTGTTTTCCGTTCAATATCACCCGGAAGCCAGTCCTGGCCCCCATGATGCTGACTATTTGTTTGAACGTTTTGTTCAAGCGATGCAACACCAGAAAGAACAAAATTAAACGGCTCTGTCCCTCCTAATTCAGTAGACATTTTATTAAAAAGCCCTTATACTGGATCGGCGATGTCAAGTTCTATGTAGTTAGGAGGGTATCATTCCTGAGCAACTGAATTTAACCGTGAGCCTTCGGGGTACACGGGATACTAAAGACAACTATCAACTCTTCCGCCTCACTGGATTGATGGATGCTTTCTCAGAAGGCACCTTTCGTAAAGTGGTGGGTAAATATATTGAAAAAGGCCCCAAGCACATTATATTGGATCTCTCTCAGATAGATTTTGTAGACAGTTCGGGATTAGGGGCGCTCGTGCAGCTTGTGAAAAAAGCGCAAAGTAGCGGCGGAACTTTACAGATTGTTTCCAATCCTCGTGTAACTCAAACTGTTAAATTGGTTCGCTTGGAAAAGTTTCTCTCTTTACAGCCATCTGTAGACGATGCGATCGAGAACGTGAAAAATGCCTAGGTGTGAGAGTCGATTGGGTCGTATCTATACCCCGATCAGGTGAGGATGCCGAGTCAATGGGATAAGATAAGGGTGAAACGGTTTTTACGACTATTTTTTAACGACTAGCTAGTTCCCTCTGGTTAGTCTCTACCTCTGGATCAAATGCTTCATCAAAGCCTATCACCAGAACAAGTTCAACGGATTTCTCCAGGATCTTGGGCCTATTTAGGAGATGCCGTTTATGAACTGTATATTCGTAGTTTTTATCTGATGCCCCCAAAGCGATCGCATCTGTATCATCAGTTAGTGGTGTCTCAAGTTCGTGCAGAAAGCCAAGCTCGTCACTTGCGATCGCTAGAACCTCACCTCACTGAACCTGAATTAGAAATTTTGAACCGGGGTCGAAATGCAGCTTTTGGACGTCCCAAAAGACTCGATCCCAAAACTTACCAACAAGCCACTAGCTTAGAAGCTTTATTTGGGTATTTGTATTTAACGAATCCGCAACGTTTAGAGGAATTGTTTAATTATCTTGAGCTTGATTCTGAAGAAGGAGAATGACTCACAAGCTGTTACTCTAACAACTGATTGTTAAGATCGGGTCTGGGGAATCAAGCACCATTAAATTGAATGAGAGAGTCGCTTATTGAATCAGGTTCAGAACAGATATTCAGCTTAAACTAAAGCTTAGTTGAGGATACTATTAATTGGGAACAACAACCGTATTCTTCAATCAGAAACCCAGTTAGTTTGTAAATTTCTTGTTATCTAATCTACGATTTTTGATCAGAAATTGGGTTACTGTGAAGTTATCCTATTGTAATAGAGTTCAAATTTTATTAAGAGGTTCTCATCAGAACATACACGCTCATTTTCTTTTCTAGTATTGATTTCAATTAGCAACGTTTCTCAAATAATCTCATAAGGAATTATGCCAAAATTTAGTCGTTCTAACTCTCCATCAAGATCTTCTAAAAAACCATCCAATCGGTCTAAATCGGGAGAACGAGACAACAATAAATCTTCCCGATTCTCCGATGATAGAAAGCCTTCTCGATTTTCGGATGACAGAAAACCTTCTCGATTCTCCGATGATAGAAAGCCTTCTCGATTTTCGGATGACAGAAACTCTTCTCGGTTCTCAGATGATAGAAAGCCTAGCCGATTTTCGGATGATAGAAAGCCTTCTCGATTTTCGGATGATAGAAAGCCTAGCCGATTTTCGGATGACAGAAAACCTGACCGATTTTCGGATGATAGAAAGTCTTCTCGGTTCTCCGATGACAGAAAGCCTTCCCAATTCTCCGATGACAGAAAACCTTCTCGATTCTCCGATGACAGAAAACCTTCTCGGTTTTCAGATGATAGAAAGTCTTCCCGATTCTCTGATGATAGAAAGCCTTCCCGGTTTTCGGATGACAGAAAACCTTCTCGGTTTTCAGATGATAGAAAGTCTTCCCGATTCTCTGATGATAGAAAGCCTTCCCGGTTTTCGGATGACAGAAAACCTTCTCGATTCTCCGATGATAGAAAGTCTTCCCGATTCTCTGATGATAGAAAATCCTACCGCTTTTCAGATGAACAATCTGACAACTATCGGAAATTTTCTCAAGACAGAAAGGAATCTTTTGCTAGTTCCCAACCTGAACAAGTAACACGAGAAAAACCGAGTAAGTTCTTAGATGAACGTCAACCTCAAACACACAGACAGTCTTTACCTGCTCCTCATAAAAGTCAGCGATTTATTGAAGAGAGCAAACCAGAATTTACAGATGAATCTGTAGAGTCTTTTGATGTTGAAAATGAGTTAATTTATGGACGACGTACCGTTCAATCGGCTTTAGAAAATGAGCGATCGCTGAGTCGAATTTGGGTGGTTTCTCAACTCAAATCCGATCCCCGATTTTTCGGATTATTACAAACAGCAAAAGCCAACGGTGCCATCCTCAATGAAGTCACCTATCAACGCTTAGATCAAGTTACCCAAGGCGCTAATCATCAAGGCATAGCGGCTCAAATTTCCCCCTATACCTATAAAGACCTGAATGAGTTAATCGAAATTGCTCAAGCTGCAAGTTCTCAACCTGTTGTGATTGTTGCTGATGGAATTCAAGATCCCCACAATTTAGGGGCAATTATTCGTACAGCAGAAGCTATTGGTGCTCAAGGTTTAATTGTGCCTCAACGCCGTGCGGTTGGTGTTACCTCAACGGTAATGAAAGTTGCAGCAGGTTCATTAGAAACCTTTCCCGTCACGAGAGTCGTCAATCTCAGCCGTGCTTTAGAAGACTTAAAAGCAGCTGGATTTTGGATTTATGGCACTTCTGCCACGGCTACAGAAGCCTTACCAACGGTAAAATTTAATGGGGCGATCGCATTAGTTGTCGGCAATGAAGGAGAAGGATTAAGCCATTTAATTGAACAAAACTGTGATGTTTTAGTGTCGATCCCTTTGTCAGGAGAGACCGCCAGTTTAAATGTTTCCGTTGCAACCGGAATGGCACTGTACGAAATTTATCGTCAAAGGAATTTTCAAGCTTCCGATTTTAGTTGAAAAAAGGTATAAACGGATGCTCTGGGGTTATCATTGTTCAGATAAACTATTCAATGATAACCCCGTTTATTCTTGATTTCATGCCGATAGAGTTTTCAGGTCTGTTTCCCAACAATTGTTCTGTTTCCTTCTGCGAATAAATTTGACCTGAAACCCCCACTTGGAAACTCTTGCTCCGGTGTTCTGATTGATTAAAAGATTTGTTTAAGGCTAAAATTTCTGGAATCAGGGTTGATTTCCACAGATAGAGATTCTGCTCAGTTGATTGAAAAAATAAAGACAACAGAGTATAACAAAATGTGAAGGTTTTTTAAGACTTAGGTTGAAGTTTATACCTAGTCTGTAAATTCTAACTCATCTGTTAGAATTCCTTCTCAGAATTTTATTCGTACAACTTCAGAATCCACAGCATTGATGATGAATATGAAAGAACTTCTAATTAGCTGGCTTAACGCTTTTGGGTTCGCGTTTTGGGTAGAAATTTTGACAGAAACCCCAAACTGCACCTACTATTTTGGGCCATTTATGACCCAACAAGAAGCTCAAACGTCTCAATTCGGTTATCTCGAAGATCTCGAAGCCGAAGGCGCACAAGGGATTAAAGTTAGCATTAAACGGTGTAAACCGAATACCCTAACGATTGCAGAAGATTTGGGAAATAGAGTTGAACAATGGATTATTCCGGCTCTCTCTGGACAGCCTTAATCTATTGCTCTACCGATTATGACCTAACCTACATTGGTATGGTACTGACTAGGGGGAAGATATTCGGTCAGCCAATTATCAATATCCGTAAGTACCGTTTGAGGAATTTCCCAAGGGAATAAATGGGCAGTATTTGGATAAGAATAAAACTGAGAATAAGGTAAATATTCTGCGGTTTCTTGACTGGATTTAGCAGTGATATGGCGATCGCATTCTCCCGCTAAAACTAAACAAGGACAGTCTATCTGTTGTAAATGTTCTAAACGATTATAGCTTAATCTTAAGGCTTGATTTAAAGCTTGAGTGGCTAACCCAGAGGTTTGCAGAAAAGCGGGAACGGCTTCTTGTGCTAAATAGTGGTAAGCAATAGCATGATGTTGTTGAATTAAATAGCGAAATAGCGATCGCTTTCCAAACAGTTCAATATTCCATCGCCAACTGGGAAAGACCCAATTAATCAGTCCGGCTAAACCCGTATAAACATAATCTAACCCAGAAATCGGAGGATGATTTCCTCTAGGTCTGGCGGCGGACGCAATTAAAATTAAACCCTTAACGTTTTCGGGAAATTTTAATGCTAATTCTAAGGCTAAAATTCCTCCTAATGACCATCCTAAAATCACACATTGCTCCAGATCAAAGTTTTGAAAAAGTGCTTCTAAATCTTGTAAATGATCTTCCATCTCAAACGGCTGACGGGTGCGACTTTTTCCATACCCTCTTAAGTCTGGTGCTAGAGTGAGATATTGTTGTGAAAGATGGTTTGTAAACACAGACATACATTGACTAGAACCCGGATGTCCATGTAAACAAATAATCGGGAACCCTTGACCTTTAATTTGGGTATTTAACCGCAACTCTTAACCTCCTTCATGGGTTTCCTATACATTAACATTAAGTTAATCCATGAGAGGGACAGCTTGAGATGATAACTTATTAATATTGAACCACTCAGAATTTGACTCCGTAATAACACGGATAAAATTTATCTTTGTTATTGAAAAGTTAAATTTCAAGAAAAATTATCAGTATTTTCTCTTGATTTTAGATTTTTAGATATAGCAGGGAACAGAGACGAAAAGACTTCACTGTAAAGCTTTCAGCATCACTCTTTGTACTAATAGGTCTGGTGAATGCTATAATTTGTCTAAGGGAGTAAAAGTAAAAAAATTGATACAGCTAGATTTTTTTATTTTTACAAAGACTTCACAAATTTTGGGGTTTTCAACATCAAACCTTTAACAACAATTTACTATAGTGTATTTATCGAAAAGAAAAAAGCGCAATCCCTAATCACCCAGGAGTTAACGTATGAAAACTTCAACCCTGAAAAAATTAATCGGAACGACAGTAGCCAGTCTTTGTTTGGTCTCTGTAAGCGGTCTTCCTGCTGTTGCTGGACAACTCCATAATGGATGGAACTACGGAATAGATTCCTTTACCGATGGATCTGGCGGTGAATCCTTTAATATTAGAGGAATTGCAATTAAAGAAACCAGCGATAGTGTCTTTGTTGCCTTAACAGGTGGAACTCCTCTGGCGGGAAACGCTTACAGTCGAGCGGCTGATGGAAATATTGGTTGGGGCGATTTATTCTTAAATTTTACTAACAAAAAGTTTACAGATGCTAGCAGTCAAAAGAGCTTATTTGGAGTTCGTTTTGCGGAAATGAATGACTCCGGCGTTGCCACAACCGGGCTATATGGTAACGTAACAGGTGCAAGTGTTACAGGTGAAAATTCCGGCTACATTAGCTTAAAAGAGTATTATGATCATGGATTTGATACAGCCAACACCCAAGGTACTGACATTGCTACAAAACAAGCTGCTTACGATTATTTTGGTGACACAACATCAATTCTGAATGTGATTGACTCCGGTGCGAAATTAGGTGGTATTGTAAGTTGGTCTGCTACAGACTTACAAAATCAAGGACTTGACTTTGGACACTTCACTGCTCAAGGAACACAAACCTTTGGTTTTAGCTTCAATAAATCCGATTTAGGACTCGCCGATGGTAACTATGACTATATGGCTAGTATTTTCCTAGAATGTGGGAATGACGGTGTTGCTCTCAAGGGTAAAATTGATGTTCCTGAACCGGGTAGTCTTGCGGGTTTAGCGTTGGTTGGTTTAACTGTACTCGGTAGCCGACTGAGCAAACGTCAATCTTAATCAACCAGAACGGAGGTTAAATTAAGATTGGGTGAATAAGGGTGCAGCTTTAATGCTTTTAATTGATATGACTAAAAAACGCTTAAGGGGCTATTCTGAATTAGGAATAGTCCCTTAAATTTTAATAGTTCTTATAGCGCTACTTGAACACCGAACACCGAACACCGAACAGGGGTAACTCTACAAATTGATTAAGAAAAGTATCCAAATTTAAAGCTTAATTGCAATTTCAGTCAAAACTAATAAAATTTTTCAGTCTAAGTGATAGGGTTAAAGCCATTCAAACATCAGGCTTTAATCTTACTCACCTAGATATGAACCCCAAACCTTCACAACGCGATCCCCTAGAATCAGCCGTCACCGCAGCATTAGGCGCGGGTGTAGCCACTTCTTTTGCGGTAAGTCAAGGTCAAAGTCCTTGGGTTGCTTTAGGAATTACAGCCTTTGCTGCGATTGTTGCGTTAATTTGCGATCGCGCCGGGCTAGTTTAAACCTCACTTTTAACCCTGATCTACAATGGGGGAAACAAACCCTTCCAAAAAGAATTTTGTGGAAGGTTTAAATTGATGAATAATGTTTCCCCCCAAAAACCATGATTGAATCCTATGCGTTTCTCGCCTTAGCGTTAACCTATGAAGATCCAACTTCTGATCCATTTCCAGGATTGAATGACGTTAATTGGAAAAAGCTTTCCAGTCAAACCTACCGCTACTTTCTCGGTTTAGCGGTAGCTGTTTCAGTCTTAACCGTCGCCCAAACCGCCCAAGCTTTGGTAATGTCTGGAGATTCGGGAGCCCAAGTCAGACAAATTCAACAACGTTTACAACAACTGGGCTATTTTAATGCGAATGTCACAGGTTATTTTGGCAGTCTAACTCAAGATGCGGTGATTCGCTTTCAACGAAATTATGGTTTAACCGCCGATGGGATTGTTGGCCCCCAAACTCTCGCAGCTTTGAGATTAGTCACCAGCGAACCCTCTAATCCTGGCAGTAATCGAGACTTAATTGGCTTGGGACGGGGAGATAGTGGCCCCGGTGTTTCGGATTTACAGAGACGGTTACAAGCCTTGGGTTATTTGACTGTACAACCTACAGGTAACTTTGGAACTGTGACGGAAAATGCGGTGATTCGACTCCAACAGGATTATAATATTCCGGCAACGGGTTTAGTAACAGAAGCTACCCTCGCCCTCCTCAACAGTACACCACAGCCACTCCCTGATATCTTACCGGGTACAACGTTACAACTGGGCGATTACGGATCTGCGGTTGCCACATTACAAGAAGCACTACAAAACCTCGGCTTTTATGATGGCAGTATTACAGCATATTTTGATGACCGAACAGAAGTCGCTGTTCAACGGTTTCAACAAAGTCAAGGAATTCCGGCGACTGGAGTGGCTACATCCACAACATTAATAGCTTTAAACGCTTATGTTCCTGGGGTTCCCTCTAATCCTCAGTTTGATGATATTCTTCGATTAGGGAGCCAAGGCTCTGCTGTTCGGATATTACAAGGACGATTAATATCATTAGGATACTATACCGGAGCTATTGATGGCGTATTTGGTCAAACAACTCGACAAGCTGTGATTAACTTCCAGCGCGCTTATGGTATTCAAGTGACCGGAGAAGTAGGGCCGACTACGGCTTTATATCTCGCTAGTGCCATCAACACTAACCGATCTGCTTCAGCAGTCACCCTTCCGATCCCCATTGTTCAACGTCCTATGTCTCCGATTACTAATTCTTTATCGATGGTTTCTTTGGGGGATACAGGAACAGAAGTGAGAAAAATTCAACGACGTTTACGCGAACTAAATTACTATAATGGCCCCATTAATGGCTTTTTTGATACTACAACTCAAAATGCTTTAATGCGGTTTCAACAATCTGCTGGAATTACAGTCAACGGAATTGCTGGCCCAACAACTCAAACCTATTTATTTAATCCTCGACCCGTTTCTGCAACCCCCACTCGTACCGTTGTTGTTGTAGGAATGACTCCCCCTGTTTCCCGTTTAACCAACATTCAACAGTTGCAACAAACATTAAGAATTCAGGGACTTTATAATGGCCCTATTAATGGAATTTACGATAGTTCAACACAACAAGCTGTTGCACAAGCCAGAGCCTTTTATGGGCCTAGTGCAGATACCGTTCTATTTGGAGGACTATAAATAGTAACTCCTTTTGACAATAATTACACGGATTGAATATAGATTTTAATAAGTCTTATCTTTCCCTCATCCTCCTAATTCAATCCCGGCAATCCGTGTAATCCATTTAATCGGTGATCCCATCTTCCATTAATTCAAAATCCATTTCAGAAGCACAATCTGCGATCGCTTTAGAACAAGTCCAATTACTAGAAATTAGCGACGGCCAACCCATGCGTAAAGCTTCATGACAAATGGTATGAATCGTTAATTGACAATCTAATAAATGAAACCCCGATTTCTCCGCTTGCTTCATGCTGGTTTTAGAAATGGAATCATTTTTAAATTCAATGGTTTTATTACACTGAACACAAACTAAATGATGATGGTGATGGGGATAAGGTTGATTAATTTCATAATGTTTATGGCCTTCAGCTAATTCCAATTCGCGTAAAATTCCCATCCGGGCCATTAACTTCAAAGTGCGATAAATTGTTGATAAACTAATCGCTTCTCCTCGACTTTTTAATAAATTGTACAGATCCTCCGCACTTAAATGATTTCCTTTCGGTAAATTCTGAAAGACCTGCAAAATCGTTTCCCGTTGGGGAGTTAACCGCCAGCCTTTATCATTGAGTTCGGATTTAAACGAGACTGCTGTATATAAAGCCATACGTTAAACTGTTTTCAATAAAGCTTGCATACTGACAATAATACACAACAAATTTCCTGATTGTCAAAAAAAACCAGCTATTGAAAATAACTGGCTAAAGAGTTCAGGGTAACAGATTTTAAAGTCTGACTGCGGACGGCTCTGGCGTTCTCAGATTAGCTCAGGGACTCCAGATAATCCCGAACCCGGTTACGACGTTTCGGTTGGCGTAGTTTTTGCAACGCTTTCGCTTCAATTTGGCGAACTCGCTCCCGTGATAACTCTAGCGCTCGGCCAATTTCAGCCAAGGAATAGGGATGGCCATCTCCTAAGCCATAGCGCATCAGAATCACATCCCGCTCCCGACTGGTTAAATCTGCTAACAGGTGTTGTAAATCCCGATGCAAAGATTCTCGCATCAGTAATTCTTCCGGTGTCACCTCTTCGGTTTCTAATAAATCCCCTAATTCTGTATCTTTATCCGTCCCGACTTTCGTTTCTAAAGAAACAGAACGAGGAACCCGTAACAAGACTTCTCGCACTTGAATCGGAGTCATCTCTAACTCTGCTGCAATATCATCAATGGTAGCAGTACGACCTTTTTCTTGAGAAATTTTTCGTTGGGCTTTTTTAATTTTGTTGAGTTTTTCGGTAATATGAACGGGTAAACGAATTGTGCGGCTTTGGGTTGCGATCGCCCGCGTAATGCCTTGACGAATCCACCAATAAGAATAGGTGCTAAACCGATATCCTCGTGTGGGGTCAAACTTTTCAACAGCCCGTTCTAGTCCTAAAGTTCCTTCTTGAATTAAATCGAGGAGTTCTAAACCCCTATTTTGATATTTTTTCGCCACCGAAACCACCAGACGCAGATTGGCTTTAATCATCTGGTCTTTGGATTTTAGACCTTCGGCTTGAATTTTATCCAATTCTTCAACGGTTAAACCCACAATCTCCGCCCAACGTCGTTTCCCGGCGGCTAAAATTGGCTTCAGTTCAGTCACATCAACCCCCCCTGTTGTCGCCCATCGTTCTAAAGACGGACGATGACCTAACTGGGCGGATAACTGATCCCGGGTTTTAATCAGACGCACATAAACGTTGATTACACCTTCTTCTTGGCTGGCTGCATTATCCCGTAATTCAACTAACCTCAGATAACGCTGAACTTTTTGAGCTTCTGATACTTCTTCATCTCGTCCTAACAGACGAACTCGACCTATTTCTTGAAGATACAGTCGAACCAAATCCGTTGTGCGACGATTCACTGATTTCTGGAGTTTAGCGTCGCTGGCATCCTCTATATCCAGATCAATTAAATCATCCACATCAGACTCCAGGTGATTATTTATAAGATCTTCAGGTTCAGAATAGCCCTCAAAAGGCTGGTTCGAGTTATTGTCGGCATAGATTTTAGTGGCTGGCATAGTTTCTATCTCAGTTGATCTGGATAATTGAGAGGCTGCACTTACGGGGATTAGCTAACCAAGGAGATGCCCACTGCTGAATGACGAACTATCAAGGTTCTCAGTTCCCTTCTATAACTTATACTGCCCAAGGATCTATCGTTTTAGGTCAAGCCTAGAAAACAATTCGATCATGGGCATTGACAAGCAAAAGGAGTAAGATCAGGTTAGCAATATTTATTTTTAAATGACTGCCTTGCTAGTTAGTATATTGGTTAGTATAGGAATAAGCTGGCATTTTAAAAGTGATTCCGGTCAAACCCTCAATTAATTGTCATCACCTCTTACAAGCGCTTCAGATCACTACAGATATATTTTGTCTTTTTTGTTACAAAACTTAATGTTTACGATGGACTGTTAACTGATTACCCATAACCCCTGTTTACCTTGTCTTCTGATGCCCTTGTCTTCCCGACTTCCCTCTTCCTGAGAGTAACAGTTTAACGACTTCTCAGAGGTGGCAATTTCTGGTAGTTTTAACTATGAACCGCTAAACAGGATTCGGTGAGCCTGTCAGCAGTATTTTTACTTACTGCCAAGTCAAGTTGGGAGAAAAAAATGTTAACAATTCTGTTTCAAGTTGTCCTTGCGGCACTGGTGATTTTATCTTTTGTGATGGTGGTGGGCGTTCCCTTTGCCTATGCCGCCCCTCAATATTGGAGCCAATCTAAGCCTTTGCTCTATGTGGGTTCTGGTCTTTGGTTCGCATTGGTCATTTTAGTAGGTGTATTAAACTACTTAGTAGTTTAATTCATTGGCGGAATTGGGGGTTAGAGGGTTTAGGACAATTCCCCTAAGCGATTTAACCTACAATTCCGCATGGGTCTTTAAACAAAGGATAACAAGAATGACGGTTTTTGAGGGGAATTTTACTCAAACAGACTCCCTGCGGTTTGCGATGGTGATTGGTCGGTTTAATGATTTAATCACAACCAAATTATTAGAAGGGTGTCAAGATTGTTTAAAACGACATGGGATTGATCCTGATCCCCAGGGAACACAGGTTGATTATGTTTGGGTTCCCGGAAGTTTTGAGATTCCATTAGTCGCCCATCAGTTGGCCTTAACCCGTCGCTATGATGCGATTATTTGTTTAGGGGCTGTAATTAAGGGACAAACCCCCCATTTTGATTATGTCTCGGCGGAAGTCTCCAAAGGCATCGCAGCAACGGCTTTTCAAACGGGTGTTCCGGTGATTTTTGGGGTGTTGACGACGGACACGATGCAGCAAGCCTTAGAACGAGCCGGAATTAAGGCCAATCACGGTTGGAACTATGCGATGGATGCCATTGAGATGGCAAACTTAATGCGTCAAATCAAGCAAAGTTCAACATTACCCCCAACAACGGTGGATTCTACAGCAATTTTATCGGCTAGTCCCAGTCCCGCTTTGACCGGGGAAACCTAGAAGCAGCAGCCCGAAACACCTTAAACCCTAGGATTAAAAAAATTTTGGAATAGGGGTTGACAAATCTAAAGATTTTTGGAATCATAGAAAAGGTGAAAGGTTTGCGGGTGTAGCTCAGTGGTAGAGCGTCACCTTGCCAAGGTGAATGTCGCGCGTTCGAATCGCGTCACCCGCTTAAAATTATAGAGTTGGTGCTAAAGCACCCTTACGACTCCTCAGATTAACTTTATCGAGTTAACTGGGGAGTTTTCATATTTATTCAAAAAACCTGGTTTTTTGTGTTCAGGGGTGTCAATAAAGTCTACATAAATGCTTTAAATACACTTGCTAAAATTAAGGAGTATCAACAACAATGAAAAGCTCTTATACTATTATTATTCAATGGTCAGAAGAAGATCAGTGTTATGTCGTTAGTCTTCCTGAATGGGGAGAACATTGTCACACCCATGGGGATAGCTATGAAGAAGCGTTAAAGAATGCACAAGAAGTTTTAGAACTCCTGATCGAGTCGGCGTTGAACAATCATGAGCCTTTACCCAAACCTCAACTTTTCGGAAAAACATTAGAGAGAGTGTGAAAATTTATTAAAAATTTTGGCAATTTTGAATCAGAATCAATAAGCAAATAAGAGTATTAAAATAGTCATGTCGTTTTTACTAAATTAATCGCGATCAGGAATAATATCTTCTCCAAATTCAGAAATCATGTCTTGATACACGCCATAGTTTTCTCTATAGAGATCTTGCATTTCTTCTTCTTGCATACGCACCACTCTCTTGCGAATAAATTCTGAATCTGATGAAAGACGTTCATGCTTTGCTGTTAACTTTTCAAAGGCTTCTTTTAATGTTTCTCCCGTCGCTTTTATTGGTATGTCGAACTCTGCTTTTTCTATATATGTCTTTACAGTCCACTTAATATAAGAAGCATAAACAGCAACTGTAAATTCATATTGTTCAGATTCACAAAATAACTCGAATTCAATAGTGCTAGGATTAAAAATATTAATATACTTATGTTTAAAACTATCTATTTTGATATTTTTATCGTACTTATTACATTCATTTTTCATTTGCTCTATATTGACAGGAGTATCTGAATCAAATATGCAACGATTTGATTCAATATTCATTAAAAATAAATTCGCTCTTTGATTTTGATAATTGAAGTCAGCTTCTACAATATTTTCGCCAATACCTATTGTCGTATAGAAATCATTTATGTTGAATTTTGGGTTTCTGGAAAGAACCATCCATCCTTTTTCTCCTTCATGTTCGCAACAAATATATTGCTTGTAATACAATAGCTGGCTAGTTTCAAATTCATCAGTGTTTATGTTGTTCCATTTAATTTTTCTGCCACTATAATCTTCTAAATATTTTGCAGTTATCTCTTGTGGATTTAAAATTCGATATGGTGCAAAACAAGTATAATATGTGACTGTATTTGATGCTTTTTCTAAAAGACTATTTCTGTCGCAATTGTTAGATTCAATATATTGCTCTGTTAACTTTTTAAGACTCGGTATTTGCAGAAGATTTAATAAAATCAATCTTTGTCTTGTTTTGTCAATTTGAGAGTCAAAATAGTGATTAGGCAACCTGTCAGGATTTATAAAAAATGTTGATTTATTTCCCGTATTTAAATCAACCGATGGGTCGTATATAAAACAATATTTAATAAATCGATTCACAGGTATCTCACGTTGATTATTACGTTGACGATATCGTTCTGCACGAGACAAACCAGTTTCTTCGATATCGATATCGATATTAAAAATGGGTTCTTGAATTTTATTTTCTTTATCAATCATGTTTCACACCGTATTGAAGAACTTTGTGTAATGAATTTTGTTTACTTACTAAATCAATCACGATCAGGAATAATATCTTCTCCATATTCAGCAATCAAACCATTTAAAATACCTCCGCTATCTAAATCACCCATCATTAACTCTTTTTGCATTTCCTCATCTTGCATGAAAGAAATTATTCTGCTCAAATCTTTCTCATTATTGATACATTCTTGATATTTTAATTCACATATATTACTAGCTTCTTCCAATGTTTGTGCTTCACCTGAAAATTCGAGATTAACGGGATAGTTCCTATCTTCAATTTTAAGAATCCTTATAACTTCCCATGTGGCATCTCCTCCATAAACATTAAGAATAAATTTATGAGTCTGTGATTGACATGATAATTTAAAATGAGATGACTCAATATATGAAAATCCATATTCGTAGTAGGAAAATGTAACAGTATTGGGGTTGACAAGAGGGTCTATTTTTTTGCAAGTGTCAAACATTCGCTGCTTTGTCAAAGGAATTTTTTCATCAATAAAATAATTTATGGTTCTTTGCGAATCAGTAAATGATTTGATTCGTGCTTTATAAAATTCTAAATCCGCTTCTGGTAAAGTATTTCCATAACCCATCATATATTCTGGTAATTTTGCATATTCAATATCCTTTGTTGGTGTTTTTAAAACAAGCCAACGTTGAAATATTTTATTGTCAACTGAACCACGAAAATGGGCATAAGTTTTAAAGCAATGTACTTGCGATTTTCTTAGTTTTTCCCAAGATGTATTTAATTTAGGTTTTTTAGAAAATCGCTCTTCAATAATTTTAAGCGAATACTCTTTCGGTTTCTCAAAATAAAAAGGAGCATTACAAATAAATAATAAACAATCTTCTACGTCTTGAATTGCACAGCCAATATCGCTAAATTCATTAAATAAATTTATGATTATGCTATCTCGATTTATATATAGCTCATCATTAAACAACACAGCAGCATGATCCATTAATTTTCCTGATTGCGTTGAAATCGTTGGATCGAAAATAGAGCAATATGTAATAAAGTCATCTAAAATTTTAAACTCAGGCTCTTTAAAAGGAAGTTCCGGTTTTGGTGTTGGTTTTGGTGTCGGTATTGGTTTGTTAAAATTAAATTTTCTTTCCGGTTTTGGTTTGCCAAAATTATAAAAATTTCCCATCTTATTTTCCTTTTAAATTTTTATTGATTGACAATTTATTTCCTATGTCATCAATTACCTCAAAAACAAACAAAATCTTCATAGGTTTCTTTTAGAGCCTTTTTGATGCTGCCTCTTAACTTTTTTAGTTGTTTTCCAATATTCATTCTAAAGGATGATTGACAAAGATCACACCTTAATTTTACGAAACTTATAAGTAAGATTCTTTAGATAACCTCGATTCCTTGCTATAGCTTTCACCTGGAAACCCTGAATATAAACTAATTTTAACCTTAAACCTTCACAGTTTAATGAGTTAATTTATAATCAAAAATTCATTCAAGCTGTTACACTTCTTTACAACGTTTCCCCTAGAAGAACTTCATAGTGCCCTGTAAATTCTGTCATTCGTGGCTTCTTGATAGAAAAATCAATCAACTAATCGTTCAAACCATGACGCAAAAGGGCTTTGACTTGCTACGAGTGTCGGGTAGGAAGGCATTATTTGAATTAACATAAATACAATTGTGTGCTGTGCCAGTTGCGTAAGTCCTGAGAGTGTAAAAGTTGCGATCGCTAGATTGAACCAGGGAACCAGGGAACCAGGAAAGCATACGAGCAAAAAATTAAGATGAGCTATCACTTAAGATAGAAAACACTAGATAGAGACAAAAATAAAAAAACTGAAGTGGTAGAATAGTCAGGAAGCTGAGTCGTGTTTAGATGATGAAGGGGTGAGACTCTAAAGGGTTGTGATATAATCTTTAACCAAAGAGAATGTTAGCAAAAGCTAACCCTTTCGGTTCAAACTTAAAGTTGACTATCATTGATTTCAGTTGCATTTTCAATCCAAATTATTACAAAAATATTAACTTAATGAATCGCTTGTGCCATCCCAAAAAGCTCAAAAGATTGATTTGAATGGTGATTATCCTTGCCCCTGTCGGCGGAGGGGGCGGTTAGTTCCCATTGCGCTGACCGAAGCCTTTGGCTGCGATCGCTGTCAGCAAATTTTTGTTGTCGATGAGAGCGGTTATTGTTTAGAACAACTCGCAACCCATTATCCTTATAAACAGGCTTGGCGTTGGACAGGTCATCAATGGAACAGAGCCAGTCCAGGGTTAAGGGCGCATTATTTACCGATGGCTTTGGGAATGCTATTAGTTCCGTTAGTGATCTGGTTGCCATTAGCCTTGTATTCACCTGGGCCAAATCTTGTGTTATGGGCGATGGTTGCTGTACTGTTAGCGATGTTACCCGCACTTATGGTTTGGCTCGCTTACAGGCGTGATTCTCGATGATAATTGATGATTTCTCTTCCCTTGCTCCTGACCATCCTTTGCGTCGTGCTTACCTGGCTAGTTTTGAATTAGCAAAAACGAAAGGAATGGATCGGAGTCGAGCCTTGCAACTGATGGCGAAGGCTTTGCGATCGCGACAGAATGATATCCTAGAAGCCAATACCCTCGACTTAGAAGCCAGTCGAGATTTAGGACTATCGGAATTAATTACAGACTGGCTGAAACTGACTCCTGAACGCTTAGAAACCACCGTTCAGATTTTAGAACGTCTGGGACAATTACCCGATCCCATTGGTCGGGTGATGAGCGCTTCCTATCAACTCGAACAGGGACAAACTTATTATCAACATATTCCCTTGGGGGTTGTTGCCTTAATTTATGAAGCCTTCCCAGAACTCGCGGCCATTGCAACAGGACTTTGTTTAAAAACAGCCAATAGTTTAGTGCTATTAGGCGGAACAGAAGCCACCCATTCTAATAATATGATTGTTCAGACGTTGCAAATCGCGTTAGAAGAATCAGGACTTCCTTTAGGTTGTTTAGAAATTTTGCCTTCTGAACAAAATGCCCCAATTCAAAGATTAGTCACCCAAGATCAATATCTCAATTTAGTCATTCCCTACGGACGCCCCCATTTTGTGCAGCAAGTTGTCAATCAATCTACAGTTCCCGTCCTACGTTCCGCCATGGGAAACTGTTATTTATATTGGTCATCAACGACGAGTGTAGATACGGTGCGATGGATGATATTAGATAGTCATGACAGTAAACCCGATCCGGTTAATGCCATTGAAAAAGTTTTGATTGATCCCAATCAAAAAAGCTCATCCTTAGTCCGATTATGGAATAACTTAAGGGAAGCCGGATTTCAATTGCGTGGGGATGAAGCCCTGGCTCAAGAATTTACCGAATTAACCGCTTCCGAAACAACGGAATGGTCAAAGCCCTATTTAACACGAACTGTTGCCTTTAAAGTGGTGGAAAACTTAGAAAAAGCGATCGCCTGGATGAATACCTATAGTAGCGGTCACGCTAATTGTTTAGCGACCGAATCTTACTCTGAAAGTCGAAAATTTGCCCAAGATGTCAATAGTGCTTTGACCTTTATTAATGCGTCTCCTCGATTTTCCCGTCACTTAAACCGGGGAGACGCAATCTTTCTGGGGATTTCTAACCAGAAAGGATATCGTCGTGGATTAATTGGTTTAGAAGCCCTAATGACCCTGAAACACGTTGTTCAAGGAAATCGGCAGTTTTAAATGCGTTGAGCTTCAGCATTGGCGGGGGGTAATTTCACTTTTTGGGCTAACCCTAGCGCTTGTAACAGCGAAATTGTCATCCAGGTTAAATCAATTTCCCACCATTGCAAACCGTGACGGGCCGAATATTGGAAAGCATGGTGATTATTATGCCAACCCTCACCATAAGTGACAACCGCAACCCACCAACAGTTACGGGAAGAATCTCCCGACTCATAGGTTTGATACCCAAATTTGTGAGTGGCACTATTGACGAACCAGGTGCAGTGAAACATCACCACAACCCGAAAGAAAATGCCCCAAACGACAAAAGACCAACCTCCGATCAGATACAGTAATATGCCAAAGATGACCTGAATAACCAAAAAGTATTTTTGGAAAAACAGATAGACTGGATCGTCTGCAATGTCTTTGGTGTAACGGGGAATTTGTTCATCTGCTGGAGTATGGAACAACATCCAGCCGAGGTGACTCCACCAAAACCCTTTGGTAGAATCATGGGGATCTTGCTCTTGATCAGAATATTGATGATGGAGACGGTGTAACCCGATCCAATCAATGGGCCCCCCTTGGCAAGCTAGAGTTCCGCAAAAGATTAAAAAATATTCTAACCATTTGGGAGCTTCAAAACTGCGATGGCTGACTAGGCGGTGAAAGCCTAGTGTAATTCCTAAGCCTCCAGTTACCCAATGTAAAAATAGAGCTAGACCTACGGCAGCCCAGCTAAAGTTACTCGGCAAAAATGCCAACAGTGCGGCAGCATGGAGAAACACCATAAAAGCAATGGTGATCCAATCGGGCTTATATTGAGGTGAAGTTGCAATCGTCATGAAACGAAAATTCGAGCTTTTTTAAACGAAAGAGTCCTATTGGCATCTATAATATGCACCGCCCACAAACAAAGTGAGTTCGGTGATCATATCTAGCATGGAACAGCTAAAAGAAGCAGAACAGGAACTATTTCCGATTTTTTCTGGTATTGACACGCAGGTCAAGCATAATCTTCAACGAGTTTTAGATGCCTTTCGTCGTTACCGAGTGGGAACCCATCACTTTTCAGGCGTTACAGGTTATGGTCACGATGATTTAGGACGTCAAACCTTAGATCAAGTCTTTGCGGAGATTATGGGTGCAGAAGCGGCTGCGGTACGAGTGCAGTTTGTTTCTGGAACCCACGCCATTACTTGTGCCTTATTTGGCTGTTTACGTCCAGGGGACGAAATGCTGGCGGTGGCTGGCACTCCCTACGATACCCTGGAAGAGGTCATCGGTTTGCGCGGTCAAGGTCAAGGTTCATTATTAGAGTTTGGCATATCTTACCGTCAATTGGATCTAACTTTTGAGGGAAAAATAGACTGGGAAGCCTTAAACACTGCAATAACCGCGAAAACTCGCCTCGTTTTAATTCAGCGTTCCTGTGGCTACTCCTGGCGTTCTAGTTTGTCTATTGATGATATTGAGAAAATTGTTCAGAGTGTTAAACAACAAAATCCGAATACGATTTGTTTTGTTGATAATTGCTATGGAGAATTTATAGAAACTCGTGAACCCCCTGCGGTTGGGGTTGATTTAATTGCAGGTTCATTAATTAAAAATCCAGGGGGAACGATTGTTCAGGCGGGGGGTTATGTTGCTGGCAGAGAAGATTTAGTTGAAGCGGCAACTTGTCGATTAACTGCACCGGGTATTGGTAGCAGTGGGGGAGCTACTTTTGATCAAAATCGAATTCTATTTCAAGGGTTATTCTTAGCACCCCAAATGGTGGGAGAAGCGATAAAAGGAACCCATTTAACCTCCTATATTTTTCATCAATTAGGATATCGAGTTAATCCGTTACCCTTTGAACCGAGACGGGATGTGATTCAAGCCATTGAGTTAGGTTCTCCTGATAAATTAATTGCTTTTTGTCGCGCTATTCAACAGTATTCTCCCATTGGTTCCTATCTGGAACCTGTTCCCGCAGAAATGCCGGGATATGAAAGTCATTTAGTCATGGCGGGAGGCACATTTATTGATGGGAGTACCTCGGAATTTTCCGCCGATGGGCCGTTAAGAGAACCTTATATTGTGTTCTGTCAAGGAGGAACCCATTGGACACATATTGCTTTAGCGTTAGAAGCTGCAATTGAAGCGATCGCACAAGTTTAAATCCAGAAATGGGGACTCAGAAACCGGGTTTTTCCCTTAATCTTTCGGTTACTTAACAAGCTATCTACAAAAACCCGGTTTCTCGTGCTAAGTAAGGGACTCAGAAACCGGGTTTTTCCCTTAATCTTTCGGTTACTTAACAAGCTATCTACAAAAACCCGGTTTCTCGTGCTAGCTAAGGGACTCAGAAACCGGGTTTTTCCCTTAATCTTTCGGTTACTAATAAAGCTATCTACAAAAACCCGGTTTCTTGTGCTAGGTAAGGGACTGTGATCAGATCGCTACATAAACTTAAATTATTAGTAATTCCGATAACATTACCAAAAACCAACACTTGAAGAAACAGAAAATTTAGCCGAACAATTACGAGCATTAGGAATTACACCCGAAGACTAATTATGTTTCGTTTTCTGGTATAGCACTACCGATTAAGGTGTTAGACAATATTAAACCTTCTAACCTATTCGGTTGTAACTGTTCTAACAGTTTTTTTAGAGAAGATAAGTCAACATCCGCACTGGATTTACCATCATATTCAAAGGGGTTATCGAGGTCATAAATTAAAACCAGAATATAGGATAAAGACAAACAAATTAGTCCAGAAATGATTAAATTAGTCATAAATTCATCGGTTCCAATAATTAATAAAGTGATGAAAAATGACACTAAAAGAATTTGAATTAAGGGATAGGCTGGAGTTAGAAAGTTTGTATCTCGAATTCGTTCTATTCGGGCAATCAAAACTCGAATTTTAGCTTGTTCCCCTTGAATTCTAGCGACAATGGGAGCATCAGAATTGATAGCAAAAGTAACAAATAATTGATTCAAATCGGTTAGATTTTTTTCAATCTGTTCAATAGGTTCTGCTTTTTCTAGCCAAAGTAAAATCGATTTAACGATATTAGATAACCCTTGAGTTAGAGGTTGAGGATCATATTCTGGTTTTCTAGCTGCTAAATAAAGGTTACTATCTTGGATGCTTTCAATAGCATTAACAATCTGGATAGGAATATCTTCACAAATGCGATAATCGGTTAAGGTTCCCGTTAACATAAAAGCAACAATAAATGTTACCGCCGCTAACAAGGAACCCATCTGACTATCAAAGGTTCCTAGTTGCCATCCTAATTGATGAGTTATCCATTTGATTAGGCAAAATAAGGCAACAAAGGGGAGAACTTTGAAGAAGATCCTCCATCTCAAAAGGAGAAAATTTAGAGATTGATTCACCATATTTGATTAAATATTAGTTTTCTGATTCAATTTTTTCTGTGTTTCCTCCTTTAACCCATCCCGTGCGATCGCTATCCTGAGAAACCCGAACTTTTTGCCATCCTTTATCCTCACTTTCTCCTAACACCACCACTTTTTCGTTATAAGCAATTCCCCCAATGCGGTTCGCGTCTGTACTCGGACTATCGCGTAAAATTAAACCAATGGGCTGTGTCACAATTGCTCGATAAGCACCAGGTTCCAGCTTTTCTTCTGCTGGGGTTGGGGTTGGGGTTGGAGTTGGAGTGGCTTGAGGTTTAGGAGTTGGGGCTTTTGCAGTTGTTTTTGCGGTAGGGTTATCATTGGGAAAGGTGGGACGTTCTGGCAATTCGGCTAAACGCGCTGCAAAATATAAAGCTGTTGCTACCGTTGCACCCGCTAAAATTAAAATAGCCAGAAAAAAGCCAACGATAAATTTAAAAACACCATAAAGATTCATAGTTTTCGGAGCAGGTCTATACATGAATTTTTAACAGGATTAAAAACAACCATGATAACATCAATTGGACAAGGGGAGAAACCGGGTTTCTCTGGAAAAAATAGGTTAGAAACCCGGTTTCTTAATCTCATCAACTGGACAAACGACGATTTAAACTACTCTGTCGAGAGGCTAAACGCGCTTTTCCCGCCGCCGCCCAATCTTGCAAAAATTGAATTTGTTCTTTCGCAGTTCGTGCTAAGGGAACAATTTGACTCGCGGCTTCTAAAATATCATCCGTTGTGAAATCACGGTTTTGACTAAAGCCAATGTGCATGGCTTCAATTAAAGTTTGTTCAATTTCTGCCCCCGAAAAATCAGGGGTTTCATAAGCTAACCGTTCAATATCATAATTTTTAATACTCTGAGGTCGGAGTTTAGATAAATGCACTTCAAAAATTGCTTTTCGTTCCTCTTGATAAGGTAATCCCACAAAGAAAATTTCATCAAATCGCCCTTTTCTTAACAGTTCCGCAGGTAAAGATTGAATATTATTAGCCGTTGCGACAACAAAAACGGGTGAGGTTTTTTCTGCTAACCAAGTAATAAATGTACCAAATACTCGATTTGTTGTTCCTGAATCTCCCTTTCCATCTACTCCTGAAAAAGCTTTATCAATTTCATCAATCCACAGCACACAAGGTGCCAATGCTTCTGCTAATTGAATCATTTGTCGGGTACGAGATTCTGATTCTCCCACTAACCCCGCAAATAAACGCCCTACATCTAATCTTAATAAAGGTAAATGCCAATGATGGGCGATTGCTTTTGCCGTTAAAGACTTTCCAGTTCCTTGAATTCCAACTAATAATAATCCTCTGGGATAAGGTAAACCATATTGTCTAGCGCGTTCAGAAAATGCTCCTCCTCGCCTTAATAACCAATCTTTTAAATTATCTAAACCCCCAATATCGGAAATATTTTCTTGGGCTGCATAGAAATCTAAAATTTGAGTTTGGCGAATGGTTTGGCGTTTTTCTTCTAAGATTAATTCCAGATCATCGGCTTGTAATTCTCCATGAGTAGCGATCGCTTTGGCTAAAATTCGCCGAATTCTTTCTAAAGACAATCCTTGAAAAGAACGTACCATTTCATCAAGTAACCGAGGCTCTATCGGATGTCCTGTTGCCATTAATAATCGTTCAACTTCTGTTTTGATCTCAGCTTGAGTTGGTAAGGGAAATTCTAAAACCGTTAAAACTTCACTGAGATCAGAGGGAATTGAAACTTGAGGAGAAATAATGATTAAATTTTTCGGTTGAGATTTAAAATTTCGCGCTAAATTTCTTAATTTCCGAGAAACCGAAATATCCTCTAAAAATCGATGAAAGTCTCTTAAAACAAAAATTGCTGGCATCGCTTCCGGCAATTTTTCTATAAATTCTAACGCTTGTAAAGGATTACGCTTTCCTGCCCCTAAATCATTAGGATTTCCCTCTTGATATCCATCAACAAAATCCCAAACATAAACCGCACGATTTCCTTGTTCTTTGGCGGCTTGTTTAATGGCCGTTTCGACTCGTTCTTCTTCTAAAGTCGGGATATAAATAATCGCGTAGCGCGATCGCAATAGTAGCTTCAATTCTTCATTGAATTTGCTCATAGAAAGAACAGGAGTGTAGAATCCGTGGAACAGGCATCTTGCCTGTTAACAGGCTGCTATTAACAGGTTTTAACAGATTAACAGATTAATAGGTTAATAGGTTAATAGGTTTTAAGATTAACAGGTTTTAATAGATTAACAGGCAAGATGCCTGTTCCACTGACAGAGCCATCAATTGGGTAGATTTTGCTTCAAAGCTTGTAACGCAGCCCAACGCCCGTCAACAAGGCTCTGGGGTTCAATTGCAGCCGGTTTTGGAGGTTCACAGGGGCCATCACAAAGTTGTCTTAGAGGTAGAGCCAAGCATAATTGCTGATACAGCCAATCCCCAGCTAAAAAATCACCTTGGGGGTGTAAACTTTCCACAGGTTCATCCAGCAAAATTTCCACTTCACCCGATGAAGTATCCAATTGATCAGCCGAAACATCCAACCAAATCAATTCAGACGTATCGACTTTTAACCGATGATTATATTGTTTTAAACATCGGTCACAGGTGAGAGTAACAATGGTTTCAGCTTGTACCACAACTTCAAGATAAGTGGTTTTGTGGCTGACGCGCATCCGACCCCGAACCGGAGTTAAGGTTTCTAGGTCTGGAAAAAACTCTTGAAACTCAAATTCTAAAGATCGGTTTTGTGTTCTCAGTAAATGAGGGATATAGATAGAGTCCATAATTACTTTCAAACCCTCCAACAATAAACAAGGCTAAACAAGAAGTCCTTGTCTAGCCTTTGATTTTAATCACCAAACGACGGTCGGGATCTTGTCCCCGACTATAGGTTTCTAAATCATCGCTTTCTTCAAGAAAGTGATGAATCAGACGTCGTTCAACCGAGGAAAGGGACTTAATTTCCACTTCCCCACCCGTTTGACGGACACGATTCGCGGCATGATCAGCTAAAGCCCGTAGTTCTAAATGACGTCGAATTCGATATCCGTTCAGTTCTACGGTGTAAGAGGTGCGTTCTTCGTCCTCTTTGCCTAGGTTGTGAATGGCGTTAAGTAAATATTGAATCGCATCTAAAACTTCCCCATCCTGGCCTACCAAAATAGCCACTTGTTCAGGGGTAAGATTGACTTCATCTATCGTTAACCAACAGGAGTCTGCCTCTAAACTCGGTTTGACGGTGGAAGGAACGCCCCCTAATTTGAGCAATTCCTCCAACCACTCTTGACCCTGTTGTATATCGCTGTTGTTCATTGCTAGGATTGCGCCTTTTTCTTAGAACGTTTCGGCTCAAAGGGTAATGCTTCTCGTTCCCCTTCTGCTGTGGCTAATTTAGCAGTCGTTTTATTGGATTCTTCCACAATTTTTTGCAGGTTTTCAGGCAGGGGTTCCCGTGACAAAATAAAGGCTTGAATGGTTTGGAAGATATTAGCAACCAGCATATACAGCAACACACCTGCGGGGAGGGGGAAGAAGAAGAACATCCCACTAAAAATTACCGGAGTAATTTTATTCACTGTATCTTGCTGAGGATTCCCACTGGAACCTTGTCCTTGTCCAGAGAGGACTTGGTTAAGGTATAAAGATATCCCAAAGGCTAGAATCATGCCCACAATATCCCAGTGAATTGTACCATCGGGATCAACGGCTCCCACGCGACCCAAGGCATCAATAAACAAGAATCCTTTATCCGATGCTAACCCTCTCAAGCCCACTTGAATACTGGCTTCTCCAGGAGCCAAGGCAATGATTTGGCCGTTGTCATTGACTTGAATTTTGTCTTCTCCTTTGAGAACTTTCCAGGTGGGGGTTAAATGCACATCTGGATATTGTGCCAATTCCGTTTGTAAAGGTTTACCCTCAACGGTTTGGAGTTCAATGGGGATTTGATCTCCAACGCCTAAACGGTTTCCACTGGGAATCATTGCCACAACGGAGGCATGAATTCCATCGGCAAAATAATAGTTTTGCGGTTTAGTGGCGTAGGCTTGGGGTTGAATTTGTTGAATTTGTTCACGGGGAAAAATTTGAACATCAACCGTATAGTTAACGTCTGAAAAGGGTGAACCCCGTAATGTGGCAAACAACGCGAAGAGAATGGGCATTTGAATCAGAAGCGGGAAACATCCGGCTAAGGGATTTCCCAATTCTTTGTAGACTCTACTCATTTCTTCCCGTTGTTTTTCCGGGTCATCTTTATATTGTTGTTGAATTTTGTCAACCCGTTCTTTCATTAACGGTTGGGTTACTTTCATTCGCCGCATATTGCGAATTGAACCCGCATTCAAGGGATAAAGCGCGAAGCGCACCACTAAGGTTAACGCCACAATCGCTAAACCATAACTCGGCACGATCCCGTAGAAAAAATCTAGGATCGGCAACATCACATTGTTGGAAAGAAACCCGATACCAAAGTCCATTCTTTTGAGTTTATTGAACTGCTTGGATTGAATATAGATTAATTTTAAGAACCATTCGCCAACACTTGACCGATAGCCCGGTGACTACCCAGTTGATTAGTCAGGGTTGAGGCTCAACAGGAAGGAACTCAATCCTGTTAAGGGCGATGTTGTCCAATATCAAGATCATCGGCTCATCGCAGCACTAGCTTTTTGAGCTTGGGGCGAGAGTTTTTCTAGGATAAAGTCATAGACTTCTCGAAAACGAGGAACAGCCCGGAGTTCCAGACGAGAACCATTTTTTAGGGTCAATACCATATCCCCCCAAGCCCCAAATCCTCTAGGAACTTTCGCGATTTTGGCGATTTCTGAATAGACGATATCAGTACGGTCTTGACCCATCCATCCACCCATGACCGATATCCGGCGATTAGTGATGCGATAGCGCAGCCATAACGCCCGGACAATTGCCCCAATGGTAAGAGGGATGCCAATAATCGTCAGCCCTATTAATAGATTGATAATGAGGTCGCCGATAGCGGGGCCTCCTTCATAAAAACTTTCCTCCCGTATACCCATTTAAAACCTCTGCTTCTACCAACAACTGTTTTAATTCTTGCAGAATTTCTGCATAATTGCACTGATCGGCTGTTGGTTTGACGACAATCACCACATCCCAACCGGGGGATACCTGGGGTAAAAACTGATGCCAAGCTGCCCGAATTTGGCGTTTGATCCGATTTCGGACAACAGCCCGTTTACTGACTTTTTGGCTAATGGAAATTCCCATCCGAGTCGGGTGAACAGAGGCGGAGTTTGTTAAATTCTTTTCTGTTCTATAAGGTTGACCTCGTAACGCCCTCAAGGTCAAATGAGGGGTTTTTCGATGCAGTCCTTTGCTGTAGACGGCTTTGAAGTCTTTGGGATGTCGGAGTCGATTGATTTTGGGTAACATGAATCAGGTACTGCCACCCACAAATTCACCCATTTCCCTCAGCTTGACCATCGGGATCGCCATGAGTTCGTGGGAATAGCAATAGGGTGTCTTTAATTCAGAGCCAGGAATTAAAACGTTAAACGTGCCCGCCCTTTTTTGCGACGAGCTTTGATCACGGCTTGGCCGTTTTTTGTCCGCATCCTTACCCTGAAGCCAGAAACTCTTTTCTTTTTGCGGTTTGTTCCTTGCAGGGTTTGTTGAGCCATTGCTTACCTCCGGTGCCTTTTCGTTAATTTTTAATCAAAAGTCACAATTTTTCAGTATATCACAATTGTTGGACTTTCTCTCCCGGCTTCACAGTAATCTGTTAATCGAGACTGATCCCTCTTAACAATGGGCACTCTGGCAACGAAGATTAATCATCAATACTCAAAATCCAAGTTCCGACATAACGCAACATGGGAACATCTCCAGGGGTACGAATATTGGCGTTAAAGTTGAAAACCCCCCCAAAGGTGGGATTTTTGACGTTAGACATCACGATTTCAACTTTCGTACCCGCCGGAATCGGTTCTTGAGGATAAATTTGGATAATATGGTTTTCTTTATCCCAAATCACTTCTTCTAAGGGAATGGGTTTATTTTGAACCCGAATTTGTACCCGGTCGGGATCTATCGTCCCTTTGTAATAGTCGGGATAGGTGATGGAAACTTCTGCGATCGCTAAGTTCAACTTATCGGCTGGAAGTCTGAGTTTATAGCGATCCCACTCCCCAGAACGTCCGCTTTCAAGGAAATAATTTAAAATATTGGTTTTATCGGGGCCACTGAGTAAGGTAATACCCGGTAAACCTTGGGCTTGAGTCATTTCAGCTAAACCCGTCACCGCCAAACCCGTAATCAAGATTGCAGAAAATAGTTGTCGCATACACACTCCCGTAACACAGCGAAATTTTGTTTAAGTTTTCTGAACTAGATAAAGACAAGTTAAAGATAAGAATCCAAATCAGGAATTTAGCTTTACGATGCAAAATTAGAACTCTATTGTTACACAACTCGGCATAGAGAGGAAAGATCGCAGGGGGAGAGATATCGAGAAGGAGTGTTAAGCCTACCCAGGTTCGCTGACTTTGAAAAGTCAATCATCAACAGTCAACAGTCAAGCTAATCGTTAACAGTGAACACAATTATGAGGAGATTTTATGAAAATTGGTATTGCTAAAGAAAGTCAGGTCGATGAACGGCGAGTCGCCCTCATCCCTGATGTTGTTGCTCGTTTGGTGAAACAAGGCGTGGAAGTGTGGGTGGAGGCTGGGGCTGGGGAACGGGCTTGTTTTTCCGATAGCACCTATGAACAGGTGGGGGCAAAAATCGCTGATCAAGGTACCGTTTGGCGTGAGGCAGATGTGCTGTTGAAAGTGGGGGTCTTGCAAGACTTTGAAGTGTCTCAACTGCGCTCTGGGGGGGTGTTAATTAGCTTTTTAAACCCCCTGGGAAATCCTGAGTTAATTCAAAAACTCGCGGCTCAGAACGTTACCGCCTTCAGTATGGAATTAATTCCCCGTACCAGTCGCGCCCAAAGCATGGATGCCTTATCTTCTCAAGCAAACTTAGCAGGATATAAGGCGGTCTTAATTGCAGCAACGGCGTTACCGAAATATTTCCCTATGTTAACAACGGCGGCCGGAACCATTCGTCCCGCTAAGGTGTTAATTTTGGGAGCGGGGGTTGCTGGTTTACAAGCGATCGCTACCGCCCGACGGCTGGGTGCTATTGTCGAAGGGTTTGATATTCGTCCCGAAGTTAAAGAACAAGTCCAAAGTTTAGGTGCCAAATTTGTGGATGTGTCCCTGGAGGAAGATACCGTTGCTGAAGGCGGTTATGCCAAGGAAATCTCTGAAAAAGCCAAAGAACGCACCCGTGAAGTTCTGACCCAGCACGTCGCCGCCTCTGATGTGGTGGTGACAACGGCTCAAGTTCCCGGTCGAAAAGCACCTGTATTAGTGACAGAAGACATGGTAGCCCAGATGAAACCGGGTTCGGTAATTGTTGATTTGGCAGCCGAACAAGGAGGAAACTGTGAATGCAGCGAACCGGGAAAAGATGTGGTTAAACATGGGGTAACGATTATTGGGCCGATTAATTTACCGTCTTCGATGCCGATTCATGCTAGTGAAGTTTATGCCAAAAATCTCTCGGCTTTATTAACATTAATGATTAATAAAGAGAAGCAACTCGACCTCAATTTTGCAGATGATATTCTCGATGAAGCTTGTGTCACTCATAACGGTGAAATTCGTTCCGAAAGAGTGAAACAAGCCTTAAGCCTCAATCATCAACAGTCTCCTGTAAACAGTTAACTGTCAATTGTTCTGAAATTATGACTACTGAAACCTTAATTTCCGCATTGTTTGTGTTTGTTTTAGCAACCTTTGCGGGGTTTGAAGTGATTACGAAAGTTCCGCCGACCTTGCATACTCCCTTAATGTCTGGGGCTAATGCGATTTCAGGAATTTCTGTTTTAGGTGCGTTAATTATTGCGGGCGATCGCGATTGGAATGTTACCGTTATTCTGGGATTTATTGGCATTGTTCTCGCCATGATTAACGTTGTCGGTGGCTTTTTAGTCACAGATCGAATGCTGGAAATGTTTAAGAAAAAGGAGGCTAAAGCCTAATGGATATTCGCTTAACGGGAATACAACTCAGCTATTTAGTGGCTGTCACCTTGTTTTTCTTTGGATTAAAAAAATTAGGATCTCCAGCAACAGCTAGAAGTGGCAATTTATGGGCAGCTATTGGGATGTTAATTGCTGTTGTTGCCACAATGTTAGATCGGCAGATTTTGAACTATCAAATGATCGCCCTCGCCTTAATTATTGGTTCAGTCATTGGGGCGGTAATTGCGTATAAAGTTCAAATGACAGAAATGCCCCAAATGGTGGGGTTACTCAATGGTTTAGGCGGTGCTGCTTCTTCAATGGTCGCGGTGGGAGAATTTTGGCGCTATTTAGCCGCTTCAGAATCTCCCCCTTTAGGCACAACCATTACCGCAATTTTAGGGGTATTAATTGGGGGTGTAACCTTTACAGGTTCCATGATTGCCTTTGCCAAATTACAGGGAATTATGAGTGGTTCTCCCATCTTATTTCCCCTACAACAACAGTTTAATATTCTGTTGTTTGTTGCCTTTGGTTTGGGTAGTGTTTATATTTGCCTAACCCCATTTAATGTGGCGGTCTTTTTAGGGTTAGTCTTCATTTCTCTAATATTAGGCGTGTTATTTGTCATCCCCATTGGTGGCGGTGATATGCCCGTTGTGATTTCTCTGTTAAACTCCTTTTCGGGATTGGCCGCATCCGCCGCCGGGTTTGTGGTGATGAATAACCTGTTAATCATTGCTGGGGCGTTAGTTGGAGCATCAGGGATTATCTTAACGGTGATTATGTGTAAGGCGATGAACCGTTCTTTAACGAACGTGCTATTTGCTGGGTTTGGCACAGGAGAAGGAGGTTCTGGGGCTGCCAGTGGAGGCACTGCAACAGATCAAACGGTTCGCAGTATTGACCCCGAAGAAGGGGCGATGATGTTAGGATATGCCCGGTCTGTGGTGATTGTCCCCGGTTATGGGATGGCCGTTGCCCAAGCCCAGCATAGTGTTAAGGAGTTGGTGGATCAATTAGAAAATAATGGGGTGGATGTTAAATATGCCATTCATCCTGTGGCGGGACGGATGCCGGGACACATGAATGTACTGTTAGCAGAGGCAAATGTTCCCTATCCTCAGTTATATGACATGGATGACATTAATCCACAGTTCGATCAAACCGATGTAGCATTAGTTATCGGAGCTAATGATGTAGTGAACCCGGCGGCACGGGAAGATAAAAATAGTCCTATTTATGGGATGCCGATTTTGGATGTCGATAAAGCTAAACATACCATCGTGATTAAACGCAGTATGAATACTGGGTTTGCTGGGGTAGAAAATGACCTGTTTTATAAAGATAAAACCATGATGTTGTTTGGTAGTGCGAAGGATGTTGTGGCGAAGTTGGTTTCGGAAGTCAAACAACTGTAAAAGTATCCTTTGTGACCCTCTCCGCAAGTTCGGGGAGGGTTTTTGATTATAATGAAGTTAGGAGCAAAGCGATCGCTTAAATCAACAATAGAGTAAGGTTAAGGAGTGTCAACTATTTCTTCCCCATCTTATTATCCTGAAAAGATGTTCCAATCCCCTGTAAAAGACCTTTCCCAATTAAACCTAATCCTCGACCAACGACATTGGTTAATATATAAATAATTCCACTACCCACAAAAGAAACAGCCGAACGCAGACGAGGAGCAACAGCATCCCGTGTTTCTAATATTAATGTAACGGCTAAGGGAATTCCTGATAATTTTTCTAATTCCTCCCGTCGTGGGGAATAAATCACTTGTTTTTGAATGCCTCTTTCTCCTAAAATAAAGAGTAAATAGGAACTTTCAAAAATTGCCTTGGGTTCTGCTACATATTGAGAAAGACGATATCGCCAGGATAAGTTATTTCTAAATTTTTCAATTTCACGGGTTGATAATAACCGTCGATCATAAAATTTAAGTTTAATTTCTTCATAATCGGAAAAATAATTGAGTAAAGGTTGTATGACCCCATTGGCGACTTGAATTAATAAATTTTGTAATAACGCTTCTGAACGTTGCATTGCGTCTAAACTTCCAGCCGGACAGGATAAATTATCAATGGTTAAGGGGGTTTGGAATAATAAATGCTCAAATAAGTCACTGATTAAAGGAATTTTACTTAAAATATCCCGTTGAATCAGATTAGCATCTTTTAATAAAATCGGAACGATTTCCAGATCTTGGTTGTTGGTGTTTAGAGTATAATATTTGCCCAAAAAATCTAAAATAGCAGCTTCCCAGAAATCTTGAACTAAATCAGGAACTTTCTCTGGGAGTTGTTCGGGTTGAATATCTGATAATATTAATTCATCTAATAAGCTTTCTAATTGTTTTAATAAGATATATAATAATTCTCGTTTTTTAGATAATCTTAAAATATCAATTTCTAAGGGAATTCCTGTGACATTAATTAATCCTGACTGTAACTTCATGACAGTTTTATCAAACAAAATTGATTTTAAATCACTGACTACAATCGCTGAATTACGAGAGTTAATTGAGTTAGAATTAAGAACTAAGGATTCTTCTGAATTAAAGTTGTTAGGTTCGGGGTTAGAACGATTGAAAACGGGGAAATTATCAGGAGAAATAGAAGCAGAATTTTCTGGCGTGGGAGAAGGAGAATCCGGTAAAAGCTGACTAACTAGCCAACGTGCAACGAACAGTTCTCGTCGTTTTCCCGTCAGAATTAATTGGTTAATAATCGCAATTCTATCCTGTTGGTTTAATCCTTCTATATTCTGCTCAATTTCTTGGTTAACTTCGGCGATCGCTTGTTCAATTTGTCGCAGTCCCGGTTGAACTAAAAACCCTCGAATTTGCTTAAAAAAAGATCCCGTTTTTCGAGTTACAATTTCAGCAACAGGTTCTCGATTTAAGGCTGCTAAAGATTCCAACCAATAGCGTTCTCCCGTTGCGACTCGACGAATAATTGGAACCAATTCTATAACCGGAATTCCCTTGGGACAATAACCCTCTACCCCAATTTCTTGCGCTGTTACTAATAAATTTCGGTGTTGAATTGCCGTTAATAATAGAATCGGGATTTGAGGATATTGTTTTTTTAATGTTTGGCAAAAATCAAGAATTAAATCTGGTTTTAATCCTAATTCTAAAATAATTAAATCAACAGGTTTCTGGTTCGTGCTGTTAATCGTTATCTGACTTTGACTGACTAATACCTGTAATGCAGCATCCCGACTTTCAACATCTGTGATGACTTCTAAATCTGAAAAAGGTTCTAATGCTGTTCGTAACCCGATCCGAAAAATAGGGTCATCATCGAGGATCAAAAGTTGTAAAGAAGATGGAGTCATAAACGCATTCAAGTGTCAGGTGTCGGCTGAGGAATAATTAAATCTACTAACGTATTAATAATACGATCTCGTTCCATCGGAACAATCTCTTTACCTTGCAAAATTTCTTGTAATAACACATAATGGGCTAAGGTTCCAATAATCACTCGTGCCATTGCTTCAGGATCACCAATTGTAATATAGCGCTGATTGGTTAAATATTCGGTTAACACTTGAATTCCCGGTTTTCCTAAATTATGGACAAAGGTTTTAGCTAATTCTGGAAATCGCCCAGATTCTCCAATCACTAAGCGAATAAACGCTAAATATTCCTGATCTTGCATGGAATGATCTAAAATAGTATTGGCAAGTTGTCTCAACACAATTTGAGGTTCAGCTTGCATCAATTCCGCTTTTTGAGACTCAACAAAAATGTAATATTTTTTCTGGGCTAATCGTTTGATTAAGGCAATAAATAACCCTTCTTTATCCCCAAAATGGTTATAAACCGTTGCTTTCGACACTCCCGCCGATGACGCAACCCGATCCATGCTGGTTCCAGCATAGCCATGCACTAAAAATTCTTGCAGTGCCCCTTCAAAAATCTGTTCTGCTTTTTCGCCAATACTATCCATCTGAGAGAGTTCGGTTTGTTCCACGGGGTTCATTAATTCTCTTCTTAAATGCTATTGCCTTCATTGTACAGAATCATTTCTCGCCATCCGTTATTCCTGATCCTGGATCAAGGTTGACAAAGGCGTTTTCACTTCTGAGAAGCCTGGGTTTTCAATCCCCGATAAGTTTTTTTACTTAAATTCATACTTATTCACCTTCACAGAAGAGAAGTTGTGCTATACTAAACTAAACAGTTTAGTGTGAGTGGAAGCGGGAGGCACAATTATGGTGCGCGAAGCGACAGTTGGTAAACTTTCAGCCCCGAAATTTCCTAAACCAGGAATTCTCATTGCTGCAACCACCCTAGCGATCAGTGGTTTAACGGCCTATACCTTCTGGCGATATCGCCCCACTCCCGCCGAACCTGTAGCGACATCTGAAACCCTGGCCCCAGAAATAAAAACCGTGACCGCATTAGGTTGGTTAGAACCCCAAGGCGAAATTATTAAACTGTCCGCCCCCCAGTCCAACCCAGGGAGTCGGGTGGATCAATTATTAGTGAAAGAAGGAGACTGGGTAGAGGCGGGAAAAGCGATCGCTGTGTTGGATAGCCGAGATCGACTCCAAGCCGCCCTAGAACAAACTAAAACCGAAGTAGAAGTCGCCCAAGCCCGTTTAGAACAAGTTCAAGCTGGGGCGAAACAAGGAGATATTGAAGCGCAAAAAGCCCGATTTCAGGGCAACCAAGCGGAGTTAGAGGGGCAAATTATTACTCAAAAAGCCACCATTGCCACCTTAGAAGCCCAACTGCGGGGAGAACGCAGCGCCCAAGAAGCCACCCTCGACCGGATTCAAGCGGAACTCAACAACGCTGAAACCAACTGTCAACGTTACGAAACCTTATATGCTGATGGGGCTGTGTCTGCCCAAGATCGAGATAGTCAATGTTTGGAAGCTGAAACCAGCCTCAAACGGCTACAGGAAGCCCAAGCCAACCTCAACGAAACCGTTACCAGCCGTCAAGAACAAATTCGAGAAGCCCAAGCGAACCTTAGCCGCACTATCGCCACTGTAGACCGACAAATTGCTGAAGCGGAGGCGACGTTAACGGCCGTTGCAGAAGTTCGTCCGGTGGATGTCCAGTTAGCCAAAAGTGAGTTAACCAAAGCCCAAGCGGCTGTTAAACAAGCTGAAGCGAACTTAGAACAAGCTTATGTGCGATCGCCCCAAGCTGGACGGGTGATCGAGGTGAATACCCACGCCGGAGAACTAATTTCTAATGAAGGTATTCTGGAATTGGGACAAACCCAACAAATGTATGCCGTTGCTGAAATTTATGATAGTGATATTCCTAAAGTTCGCCCCGGACAAACCGCAACTATTACCGCCGATGCGTTACCCCAAGCGTTAAAAGGAACGGTTGAAGAAGTGGGGTTAAGGGTGAAAAAACAAAGTGCTTTAGATATTGATCCGACGACAAATATTGATGCCAGAGTCATCGAAGTTCGCGTAAAATTAGATGAAATTTCTAGCCAAAAAGCCGAGAGTTTAACGAATTTACAAGTTAAAGTCACCCTTAATCAGTAATCAGTTATCAGTAATCAGTTATCAGTGTATAGTTTTAAGTTTGCTATCCAGAATTTACAATCATTAACTATAATAATCCCTGTAAGATTGCTGGAAGAAACCTGTAAGGTTAATGAGTATCCAAGCTTAAGCAATAACAAAGTCAAGCTGATTTAAGATTGCTATATCAACTATACACTCACAATTGATAACTGATAACTGATAACTGATAACTGATAACTGATAACTGATAACTGATAACTGATAACTGAAATTATGATTGGATTTATACAACGATTAACCCGCAGAACGCCGTTAGGATGGTTGCAATTAAGTCATGATAAAGCTCGAATGTTAGTGGCGTTATCAGGAATTGCCTTTGCGGATGTTTTGATTTTTATGCAATTGGGATTTCAAACGGCATTATATGACAGTAATACTCGATTGCATACCCATCTAAATGCTGATATTATGATTATCAGTCCCCAAGCCAGAAATTTAGTGAATTTATCAACGTTACCTCGGCGACGTTTATATCAAGCACTGGATGTTCCGGGGGTGAAATCCGCAGACTCTTTATATGTTAATTTTTCCGACTGGAAAACTCCCAAAACTGGGAAAAAAACAGCCATTTTAGTCATCGGATTTGATCCCCGTCAGTCGGCTTTTAATTTATCCGAAGTTCAACAAAATTTAGACGTGATTAAATTACCGGATCAGGTTTTATTTGATCGGTCTTCAAGGGGAGATTATAAAGAAGTTATTGAAAAAGTTGATCAAGGTGAAATTGTTAGTACAGAATTAGAAAAACGCACCCTTAAAATTGCCGGATTATTTAAAGTCGGGGCTTCCTTTGCGGCCGATGGTACATTAATCACGAGCGATCGCAATTTTTTACGATTATTTCCCCGAAGAAAACCAGGAGGAATTAGTGCTGGACTGGTTAAAGTTGAACCGGGTTATGATGTCGAAAAAGTCGCAACAGATTTACAAAATTATTTACCCAAAGATGTAAAAGTTTTAACCAATGAACAATTTTTAGCCTTTGAAAAAGATTATTGGTCAAAAAATACCGCCATTGGATTTGTGTTTAGTTTAGGGACAGCAATGGGGTTTGTGGTTGGGGTGATTATTGTTTATCAAGTTTTGGCGACAGATGTTGCTGACCATACCCCCGAATATGCAACATTTAAAGCAATGGGATTTAGAAATGTCTATTTATTAGGAATTGTTTTTGAAGAAGCGATTATTTTAGCAATATTAGGTTTTATTCCGGGTGCTACAATTTCTTTAGGGTTATATCGGTTAACCCGACAAGCGACAAATTTACCCTTATATATGACCTTATTTCGAGCAATTCAAGTGTTAGTCTTAACGATTATTATGTGTATGTTATCCGGTGCGATCGCCACTCGTAAATTACAAGCCGCTGATCCGGCTGATATCTTTTGATCCTTACTTTTAAGTATCTAGTTGTGAATGAGGAGTAAAAGAACGGGGTTGATATTTATTCGAGTTCAAAAAATTGTTCAAATCCTTTATTTTTCAAGCCTAGTTTTAATTTTTTATCTCCAGTCCATAATAATCCATTCAATTGCAGCGTTAATGCTACATGAGGGGTATCACTCACATCAACATCTTGACATAGTTCGTAAGCTAGTCTACGATATTCTAAAGTAATTAAATCTTCTTTATAGAGACGAAGACGTTTTAGCAAAATATAATAAATTTGAATAATTTCTTTTTCGGTTAAATGACTAAGTTGAATAATTTTTTCCTTGCGCTTAAATAGTTCTACAAATACAAGTTCGCAGACAAAAAACGCATACTCTGAAGTTAGCAATAATTCATTGAAACGACAATTTTCCCTCAGTAATGCAGAAAACAATATATTGGTATCAACAATAATCGGCTTTTGAGTTAACATCATTAACTCACCCAAGACTTAGACTTTAAATTATCCCAAACTTCTTGATTAACTTCTTGACTCAGGTTAGTTATTTGTTCTGCTGTCAGTTGACTACGATTACGAATTGATTCTAACTCAAGATATTCTAAAAATTGAGTTAATAAATCCAAATTTACCATCTCACGATTCAATTTAATAATAATATCTTGATTTTCCAGACTAATACTGTATAGACTTTGATTGGACATCAGTTTTATTCCAGCTAGACTTGATAATATCTATTATAGATTATAAAAGCAGTTATTGTGTAATTTTGAACGGGGTTTCTGAACACATCTTTGTTAAAATGCAAAATTTACCGCAGAAACCCGGTTCCTGGAAATATTTCGGTATCTACTTACCCCGACTATATTTAACCGCTTGACGTTCTTCAAAACTTAAATAGGGGAGTTGATGTTCACTAAATCTAAACTGTTTTTCTAAGGTTAATCCTAGCTTTTCCATGACTCGAATTGAACCTTGATTAGCCACTAATGCCCAACCAATAACTCGTTTTACAGCCCATTCTGAAAACCCTTTATCTACTAACATTTGGCAAGCTTCCGTTGCGTAGCCTTTCCTCCAACTTTGATACATTAACCGATATCCTAACGCAATTTCATCAAGTTGTACTAGATTTAACGCGACTGCAAAAGGATGATCAATAGCGGGAAAAAAATGTACCCAACCGATCAACTCTCCAGTTGCTTTTTCAACAACACCCCAAACCCCAAAATAGGAATATCTGCTATAATATCCTATAAATCTCGGTAATGTTTGAGTCTGAATGACTTCTTTGGGTGTGGGATATCCGCCATTAATATATTTCATCACCTTGGGGTCGTGATCTAAATTCCATAAAAAATCTGCATCCAGTTCGGTAAACTGTCGTAAGATTAACCGTTTCGTTTCTAAAAAAATATCCATTTTTAGGTTAACTCCATGCAAACTAAAATCCAAGATATTCAAGATTCCACAAAACGTAATGTGGCGATCTCGATTCAAAATTTAGACCATTATTTTGGAAAAGGGCAATTACAAAAACAAGTCTTATTTGATATTAACTTACAAATTGCTATTGGTGAAATTGTGATTATGACGGGCCCCTCTGGTTCAGGAAAAACCACATTATTAACCTTAATTGGCGCCTTACGTTCTGTACAGTCTGGAAGTTTAAATATATTAGGACGAGAACTGTTAGGTGCGAGTTCAGGAGAATTAGTTAAAGCTAGACGAAATACAGGTTATATTTTCCAAGCGCATAATTTACATCAGAGCTTAACCGCCTTACAAAATGTGCAAATGGGCTTAGAAGTTCAAGGGACATTCTCTCGTTACCAAATGCAGCAAAAAGCCACTGCAATGTTAGAAAAAGTGGGATTAGGAAATCGCTTAGATTATTATCCTGATAATCTCTCTGGAGGACAAAAACAACGAGTTGCGATCGCTCGTGCATTAGTCAGTCATCCCCCGATAGTATTAGCAGATGAGCCTACGGCTGCTCTTGATAGTCATTCGGGGAGAGATGTGGTTAATTTAATGCAAACCTTAGCCAAAGAACAAGGTTGTACAATCTTAATTGTTACCCATGATAATCGAATTTTAGATGTTGCCGATCGCATTCTTCACATGGAAGATGGCGCATTAGTAACTAATTCTGAATTAACACCCAATAATCAGTTGAAATCAAATACTCAATCTTAAATTAGGGTTGACTGAATCAGGATTAGGGTGGAGAAAGGGAACAGGAAACAATAGTTTTTATTCCCCTAATATTACTCTGCTAAAGGGATTGTTTGACCATAATGCGATCGCCGGATTTTACATTAATATTAGATTGTTGTTTAATATAATCAATGACTACATCCAGAAACAAAAACCCCGTATCAACAGAATTTTTTCCGGCTTTCATAACTTCATAACCATCTCCCCCATTCAGCATAAAACTATTGGTAATAACTCGATAGGTTGTAGTTAAATTCAGGGGTTTTTCTTGTCCAGTTTGATCAACAACAAAAACAGAAAGAACACGAGAACCAACGGGTGCTTTGGGGTCATAAATAAACCGTAATCCTGCAATTTGGGGAAATCGCCCTTCTCCTAATTCAACCTGACTCACACCATGTTCTAAGGCTTGTTTAATTTGTTCTCCGGTTAAGTCTAAACGACCAATAGTATTACCAAAGGGAAGCACTTCAATCACTTGACTAACACTAATCTGTCCCGGCGGAATACTAGAACGAATTCCACCGCCATTTACAATGGCGATTTGTGCACCATCGGGTCGGAATTTATTTAAAATGGCATCAGCAATTAAATTGCCTAAATTTGTTTCTTGGGTACGAATTGTATCTCGACTTCCATCTAAAAGAACATCGGTTTTGCCGATAATGGTTTGACGTAAAATTTCTAAAGGCGTTGAAAAGGCTTCTAATTGTTTAGCAAAACTGGCATCCGGTGGAATTGTATTATCAATAGCATGGGGTGAACCTTGCCAAGAAATAACGTCTCCTTGGCGATTAAATTTAACTTTTAAATCCCCTAAATATTTCCCCCATTCCCAATCTGTAACAACTAAAACAGTTTTACCATTGGGTGTGTTAGTAACAACAGGATAGGGTTGTGTTGCATTCGGCATAGAACCGAGAGGGGTATGGCTATGTCCGCCAATAATAATATCAATATCATCGATATTTCTGGCTAAATTCAAATCGGATTCAAACCCAATATGAGTTAAACCAATAATTTTATTAATCCCTTGCTGCTTTAATTCTGCAACAGCTTGTTTTGTCGCTTCCATCGTATTAGTAAAGGTCACGCCTTCCCCTGGACTTGAAAGTTTAGCGGTTTCTTCTACGGTTAAGCCAAAAACTCCGATTTTTTCTCCATTAACAGATAGAATGATCCAAGGCTTAACTAAATTTTTTAAAGGGGAATAATCGGCAACTTTTACATTAGCAGAAACGATAGGAAATTTCGCTTTTTTAATAAAATCAGCTAAAATGCCTTGTCCGCGATCAAATTCATGGTTTCCCAAGGTGCCAGCTTGATAATTCATCTGATTGTAAAAGGATAAATCTGCTTGACCCAAATATTGATTAAAATATAAGGTTCCTTGAAAAATATCACCTGCATCTAAAAGCAGAGTTTCTCTAGGATTTTCCGATTTTAATTGATCAATTAAGGTTTTTCGTTGAGCAATTCCGCCGAGTTGAGTCTCTTTTGTTGTGATCACGTCTAAATGAGCATGATGATCATTGGTATGGAGAATTCTGAGGTTAAATTCTGGGTAAAATAATCCTAAGCTTTGGGGGGCGATCGCTAAAATTAGCCCGATTAAAAATAAACTTAAACCAAATTTTAATGTCCGTTTCATAGGGTAAGTTTTCCTTGATTATTTCTCTGGATTTTTAATACATAAACCGGGTTCCTGACTGTTATTCAGAAGGTGATATTAATAGGAGAAGTTGAGAAACCCGGTTTCTCGAATTACCGTTTAAGATAACTCTTGATTTGCCTGATTTTCGGGAGATTCTGAGGAATTAGATTGCTCATGAACGACTTGAGGAACTTCATAACTAATATCCCCAAAAGCAGAAATAAAAGCCCCCATTTCTGGTGTATCAATCACAACTGAAAATTGATCAGGATATAGGATTACACTTTCATATTCAAAACCCGGTTCTCCAGTTTCACTCAAAATTGTTAGGTCAACCGCATACCCTTCTTTGGGCCGTTCATAACATTCGATAACTGTTCCAATTGTGCCTTTTGGAATCAGGGATTTTCCAAAATCTGCGGGAATATCCACTAAAGTTTTAATGCGATCATAGGTTTGTGCTTTCATGATTCAGTCCTAAACGGAAGTGAAACGAACAGTTGGGGGGTTTCGAGTCTGTTATGGCTGTGACCTTTCCAATCTGTAAGTTTGTAAGGTTGGGTCTATCATAGCGGATCAGTTTGCATTCGTCTAATTGATCTGGAAATTCAAAATAGAATTTCTCTTAATCATCAGGTGAAGCTGAAAATGAAATTAGGTCTAAATATTGAGGATTTTGGAGTAAATATTGAGCAACTAAATAGCCGGAAATTGTCCAAGTTTGATACAGTCTTGCTTGACGACCAATAATTTTTCCATCTTCATCATCATAATATTCTGGCCATTCATCCTTGACTAAATTTTTTTCAGCAATTGTAATCGCATGGTTGGCTATTTCTGCTTGACCCATTTTGATAGATGCTGCTGCTAATGACCACATTAAAACCGGCCAATTTCCGCCATTATGATATGACCAAGGTACATTTTTAGGATCACATCCGGTAATAATTTCCCAATCTCGACCACTGACAGCAGGATAACAAATTTTCATCGGCATTTCTCCAATTAAACTTGACCATTGTTGTTCAATTAAGGTCAAAATTGCTTGAGATTGTTTTGGGGTAGTTAAAGAACTAATTATTGATAATAAATTCCCTTGAGTAAAGAACCGAAAATCGATCCAACCCACTCCAACATTTCCGACTAAATAGCCTCCTTTGCGATCTAACCATCGTAAAACCCAACCGGGAACCGTATTGGCATAAATATTAAATTTATTTAATGCCGTTTCTCCAAATTCTTCAGTTTGATAACGATAGACTCGACGTAATAAACCCGCATCTAACCAATAGTGATGTCGAATATACTTGATTAATCGATGACATCGATTTTCTAAGTCTAAAAGTTGAACATCTTCAGGATTTAATAATTCTAATCCTACTTTTAAAGCAATATAAAATAAAGCTTGAATCTCGATAGGATGACCGTAAACCCCCATGCGTCGATCAATCATAAACGCTCCTTCAGGAACTAACAGGGTTGGGGTCATATCAAAGCGTTTTGCTAAACATAAATCTAATAATAATTTAATTCCCCGTTGAAATTCAGGACGATGGGCAATTTTTTCTTCAGGAACATTAGCTTGATCACAGGCTTTTTCATAAATTTTCAATAAGAAAATCCACCATAATCCTGAATCAACGGGAGTCACTCGACCAATAGCACGTTGACCAAAATCAGCTTTAATTTCCTGTTGATTAACCACTAAAAAACTAGCAGGCATTAACCCTTCTCCGGGTCTAACCCATTCGCCATTTTGAGGATCTTGAGTCAAAAGAGCTTGGCGAACTTCTGCAAATAATCCTTCACCTTTAATTGGGCTTTCCCAATCTAATTGTAACCCTAAAGTGACTTCTAAAAAATTTTTAACAATGTCTCGTTTTCCCTGCATTAAAAAAGCTAACCCACAGGGAAAGAAATCTCGAATAAAACATTCATTATAATTAAGTTGTTCTTCGACTAACACCTTTTCAGTTGCGGCAACGGTTCCGACTGGTTTACCGTTATAAAATCGAATGGATTGTTGAAAGCAAGCTTCGGCTTCTGCTATTAAACTCTGATTCATAGGGGACAAGGGCAAATCTTCATTAAGACTAAAACTATTTTATCAACAGTAGAACCAATTTGATAAGATTATAAAAAATGGCTATAGATCCTCTATAAAAAATCCCCTAATGCTAACTGTATATCAAGTCGGTGGGAGTTTACATAATAATGACCCTACTTATGTGGTTCGTTCCAGTGACCATCAACTGTATAATGCCTTAAAAGCCGGAGAATTTTGCTATGTGTTTAATTCCCGACAAATGGGCAAATCGTCTTTATTAGTCAGAACCAAACATCAACTTGAAACCGAAGGATATTGTTGTGCTGTGATTGATCTGACCCAAATTGGCAGTCAAGATACCACGCCGCTACAATGGTATAAAGGCATTATGATGGATTTATTGCGGGGGTTTGGATGTTTTGGTAAACTGAATTTTAAAACCTGGTGGAACGAACAAGAGGGAATTTCTTTAGTCCAAAAATTTAATGAATTCTTAGATATTTTATTAATCCAACAATTCCCTGAACAGAATCTCTGTATTTTTATTGATGAAATTGATAGCCTTCTGAGTCTAAATTTCCCGATTGATGACTTTTTTGCCTTAATTAGAGCTTGTTATAATCAACGAGCGGTTAACTCCGAATATAAACGCTTAACCTTTGCCTTATTTGGTGTAGCTACCCCTAGTGATTTAATTGCAGATAAAACCCGCACCCCGTTTAATATTGGAACCGCCATTAATTTAACGGGATTTACCTTAGAAGAAGCACCCCCTTTAGTCCAAGGATTAACCGGAATTTTTGCACAGCCTGAAGAAGTTCTCCAAGAGGTGTTAAACTGGACAAACGGACAGCCATTTTTAACTCAAAAATTATTAAATTTATTACTGTTAAATCATCAAGGAAAACCGGATTTAATTGCTCAAAATAGCCCGACCCTTTGGATCAAAAAAATCCTGCGATCGCAAATGATTGAAAATTGGGAATCTCAAGACGAACCCGAACATTTAAAAACGATTCGAGATCGGCTAATTCATAACTCAAAAAACACGGGAAGACTTTTAGGAATTTACCAAAATATTATCCAAGGAAGCGAAATTAAAGCCAATGATAGCCGAGAACACATCGAATTATTTTTATCGGGTTTAATCATTAAATCCCAGGGATATTTAAAAGTGAGGAACTTAATTTATCAAGAAGTGTTTAATTTAGGGTGGGTGCAAGAACAATTAGCGAAACTCCGCCCCTATTCCCAAAGCTTTGATGCTTGGATTGCATCGGGTCAACAAGATGAATCTCGTTTATTAAGAGGACAGGCGTTAAAAGATGCTCAACAGTGGGCGATGGGAAAAAGTTTAAGCGATTTAGATTATAATTTTCTCAGTGCTTCCCAAGATATTGATCATCAAGAAAGCCAACAAAAATTAGAAGTAGAACGAGCTAAAGCTATTGAAAAGCAGTTAATAGAAAAAGAAAAACGCTTACAACAGGAGCAAAAAAATACCCGATTACAACGATTATTATTAGGAGCGATTAGTCTAGCATTTTTGCTATCTTCTGGCTTAGGGTTCTTGGCTTTTAGACAATATCGAGAAGCCCGAATTAGTGAAATTAAAGCGTTAACGTCCTCCTCAGAAGGCTTGTTTTCTTCCCATCGTCAGTTAGATTCCATGATTGAAGCCATTAAAGCCAAACGCAGATTAGAGAGTTTAGGAGGTGTTGATCAAGAAACAACAGAAGATGTAGAAAAGGTGTTAAAAATAACTGTTTATAGTTCCAATGAATTTAACCGTTTGATCGGTCATCAAGCTCCCGTGCTGAGTGTGGCTATGAGTCCTAACGATCAATTAATTGCCACTGCAAGTGTTGATAAAACCGTTAAAATTTGGCAACAAGATGGCAAGTTATTGCAAACCTTAAAACAGCCTGCCGTAGTCTCTAGCGTTGCATTTAGTCCTGATAGTCAACAGATTGTTTCAGGAAATTTCGATGGCAGCATGAAACTATGGCGTGTTGATGGCACTTTAGTCAAAACAATTCAGATTAATCAAACCCCAGTTCGGGCAGTTGCATTTAGTCCTAATGGTCAGTTAATTGCCTCAGCTAGTTCAGATCAAATAATAAGATTATGGCGACTTGATGGCAGATTATGGAAAACATTAAAAGGACATCAACTCCCGACGGTGGCTGTCGCTTTTAGCCCAGATAGTCAGATCATTGCTTCCGCAGGACTCGATCAAACGATTAAACTGTGGAGTAGGGATGGCAGATTATTAAAAACCCTACAAAATCATCAAAATGCTATCTTCGATCTGGCATTTTGTTCTCAAGACAATTTACTGGTTTCAGGAAGTGGCGATCGCACCGCTAAAATTTGGAAAACTGACGGAACTTTAGTGACAACACTTCACAGTAATCAAGCTATTTTAGGAGTTGATTGTCGAGGTGAATATATTGTTACCAGTGGCAAAGATAATCAAGCCAAAATTTGGACACTCCAGGGCAATTTTATTCGAGATTTAAAACAGCATCGTACCACTGTTCGAGATGTCGCTTTGAGTTCCGATGGTTTGATTGCCGCTTCCGCCAGTGATGATGGCACCGTTAAACTCTGGAAATACAATACAGAGTTATTAAAACCACTCTACGGTCATCAGGATGCAATTTGGCAACTCGCCACCAGTTCAGATGGCAAATGGATCGCCTCTGTGAGTGAAGATGACACCCTAAAATTATGGCATTCTGATGGCAGACTGCGGCAAACCCTCAAACAACCGGAAGGGAGTTTTCGCAGTGTCAGGTTTAGTCGGGATAGTCGAATGCTCGTGACGGTTAATACAAAAGGTCTTGTACAGCTTTGGGAGTTAGACAATGGCAATTCATTACCTCTGAAATTATTCCGAACTTGGAAGGCACATCAAGCACCTCTTTTTGCCGTCGCTATCACTCCTGATGGTCAAACTATTGCTTCTGGGGGTGATGACAAAACTATCAAAATTTGGAATTTAGACGGCAAATTATTGCAGAGTATTAACGCTCACAAAGAAAGAATCTGGCAATTAGCCTTTAGTCAGGACGGTCAACTTCTCGCCTCAGCCAGCCAAGATGGTACCGTCAAACTTTGGCAACTGAATGGTAAACCCGTGAAAACCTTGACAGTTGAGCAGGGTGCAGTTTTGGGACTGGCGTTTAGTCCTGACGGGAATCAAATTGTGACAGCCAGTTTGGATAATACCCTTAAATTTTGGCAACTGGATGGAACATTACTTAAAACCATTAAGGGAAATAATGATGGATTTCTGCAAGTTGCTTTTAGTCCTGACGGTCAAAGAATTGCCACGGGTGCTATTGATAATCAGGTGAGATTATGGAATCTAAACGGACAATTACTCAAGACCTTACCCGGACATCAAGGAACAGTGGGTAATGTTGTATTTACTGCGGATGGAAAATTCCTCGTTTCAGGAGGAGATGATGGCACTATTATTTTATGGGGCCTAAAACAAATTCAGACCCTTAACACCCTGAATTATGCTTGTGATTGGGTCAAGGATTATTTACGAACTAATATTGAAGTTGAGGAAAGCGAACGGTTGTTATGTCCGTAACCAATTTTTCTTTCCGGGCTGATTATTATAAAATAATATCTATGAACGTCATTTATCCCTCTAAAATGCCCCATGTTAGCTCAATATCAAGTTGGTGGAAGTTTACAGAATAATGACCCAACCTATGTGGTTCGTTCCTGCGACCACCAACTTTATAACGCCTTAAAAGCCGGAGAATTTTGTTATGTGTTTAATTCTCGACAAATGGGCAAATCGTCTTTATTAGTCAGAACCAAGCATTTGCTTGAAAGCGAAGGATATTGTTGTGCTGTAATTGATATGACCCAAATTGGCAGTCAAGATACCACGCCGCTACAATGGTATAAAGGAATGATGATGGATTTATTGCGGGGATTTCAATGTTTTAGCAAACTCAATTTTAAAACCTGGTGGAATGAACAAGAGGGAATTTCTTTATTACAAAAATTTAATGAATTTTTAGAAATTTTATTAATTGAGCAATTTCCTGAACAAAATCTGTGTATTTTTATTGATGAAATTGATAGTTTTCTGAGTTTAAAATTTCCCATTGATGATTTTTTTGCCTTGATTCGAGCTTGCTATAATCAACGAGCCATCAATCCCGCCTATAAACGCTTAACCTTTGCCTTATTTGGTGTAGCGACTCCCTCGGATTTAATCGCAGATAAAACCCGCACCCCGTTTAATATTGGAACTGCCATTAATTTAACCGGATTTACCTTAGAAGAAGCGACTCCATTAGCTGAAGGATTAATCCAAGTTCTTGAACAGCCTAAAGTGGTTCTGCAAGAGGTGTTAAACTGGACAAACGGGCAACCTTTTTTAACCCAAAAGTTATTAAAATTATTACTGTTAAATTACGAGCAAAATTTTGATTTTATAGCTGAAAATAGTTTGAATCTTTGGATCAAAAAAATCCTGCGATCGCAAATGATTGAAAAATGGGAATCTCAAGACGAACCCGAACACCTCAGAACCATCCGAGATCGGCTAATTCATAACCCCAAAAATGCAGGCAGATTGTTAGGAATTTACCAAACGATTCTGCAAGGGAAAGACATTGAAACCAATGATAGTCGGGAACAAATTGAATTATTCTTATCCGGTTTAATGATTAAAGATCAGGGATATTTAAAAGTTAGAAACTTAATTTATCAAGAAGTCTTTAATTTAGAGTGGGTACAAGAACAATTAGCGAAACTCCGCCCCTATTCTCAAACCTTTGACGCTTGGATTGCATCGGGTCAACAAGATGAATCCCGTTTATTAAGAGGACAAGCCTTAAAAGATGCTCAACTTTGGTCACACGGGAAAAGTTTAAGCGATTTAGATTATAATTTTCTCAGTGCATCCCAAAATATTGATTATCAAGAAAGCCAACAAAAATTAGAACTCGAACGAGCTAAAGCAATTGAAGCGCAGTTTATTGAAGAACAAAAAAATACCCGATTACAAAGATTATTATTAGGAGCGATTAGTCTGGCATTTTTCCTGTCTTCTAGCTTAGGATTCTTGGCATTTCAACAATATAAAAAAGCTCGAATTAGTAATAGAGAAGCTAGAATTAGCGAAATTAAAGCCTTAGTATCCTCTTCTCAAGGTTTATTTGCCTCCAATCACCAATTAGACGCGATGATTGATGCCATTAAAGCCAAACGCAGATTAGATAGTTTAGGAAATGTCGATGGTCAAACCCAAGAAAATGTAGAAATTGCCTTAAGAAAAACCGTTTATGGAACCAACGAATTTAACCGTTTAATCGGCCATAAAGGTGTTTTGTTGGGTGTGGCAATTAGTCCTAACGATCAATTGATTGCCACTGCCAGTATGGATCATACGGTTAAAATTTGGCAGCGAGATGGCAAGTTATTGCAAACCTTAAACCATCCTACAGCCGTGACTCGCTTGGCTTTCAGTCCTGATAGTCAACAGATTGTTTCAGGAAGTTTAGATGGGACGGTTCAACTTTGGCGAGTTGATGGGAGTTTAATTAAAACAATTCAAGCTCATCAAACCCCGGTGTGGGGAGTAGCGTTTAGTCCAGATGGTAAACAAATTGCTTCTGCAAGTACAGATAAAACGATCAAATTATGGGATCTTAATGCCAAATTATTGCACACATTTCAAGGACATCAACTCCCCGTTTGGAATGTAGCATTTAGTTCCGATGGTCAAATGATTGCTTCTGCATCCCTGGATCAAACCGTGAAGCTTTGGAGTCTTGACGGTCGGTTACTTCACACCCTCAAAGGACATCAGAATGCGGTTTGGGATGTGGCGTTTTGTTCCCAAGGAAATTTACTGGTTTCAGGAAGTGGCGATCGCACCGCTAAAATTTGGAAAACTGACGGAACTTTAGTCAAAACACTTAATAGCAATGATGCTGTTATGGGGGTTGATTGTCGAGGTGAATATATTGCTACGGGAGGCAAAGATAATCAGGTAAAAGTTTGGCACATTGATGGAACTTTTATTCGAGACTTAAAGCAACATAATTCAGCCATTCGAGATATTGCCATGAGTTCTGATGGTTTGATGATAGCCTCCGCAAGTGTCGATCGCACTGTCAAACTTTGGAAACGCAATCAATATCTGTTAAAACCCCTTTACGATCATAAAGATACCATTTGGGATATTGCCACCAGTCCTGATGGTAAATTATTTGCGACCGCCAGTGAAGATAATACTCTGAAACTATGGTACACGGATGGCAAATTGTGGCAAACTGTTGAACAACCTCAATCTAGTTTTCGCGCTGTAATTTTCAGTCCAGATAGTCGTTTAATGGTGACAGGGAGTAATAACTATACGGTACAACTTTGGGATGTTAGCAATCGAGATCAATCTCCGGTTAAACTGTTGCGAACATTTAAAGGACATCAGGCTACTGTTTTTGCCCTGGCGATCGCTCCTAATGGCAAAACCATCGCTACAGCAGGAGATGATCGAACGATTAAAATTTGGAATTTAGATGGCAAACTTTTGCATAATATTAAGGCTCATCAGGAAAGAATCGGAGGATTAGCCTTTAGTCGGGACGGTCAACTCCTGGTTTCTAGCAGTCAAGATGGTACTGTGAAACTTTGGCAAGCTGATGGTAAACCCGTGAAAACTTTGAGAAATTCAAAAGCGGCTTGTTGGGGAGTTGCGTTTAGTCCTCAAGGAAATCTCATCGCTTCTGTCTGTCAAGATCGCAATCTGAAACTGTGGAAACTAGATGGAACATTACTGAAAACGATTCAAACAGAGAGGGAGAATTTAACGGAAATTGCTTTTAGTCCTGACGGTCAAATTATCGCCATAGGAAGTCTTGATAGTCAGGTGGAATTATGGAGTTTAGAGGGAAAATTACTCAAGTCTTTACCCGGAGATCAAGGATGGGTAATGACTCTGGCTTTTACTGCGGATGGTAAATTCTTGATTTCTGGAGGAGATGATCGCCGGGTGATTTTGTGGGATGTCAATAAGATTCTTCACGTTAATGAATTAGAGTATGCTTGTAATTGGGTCAAGGATTATTTACGAACTAATATTGAAGTTGAAAAAAGCGATACGCCTAACGACACGCTACGAGATCGCTTATTATGTCCCTAGCTGATTTGTAGTGATTTATTCTTATAAAAAAAATTAGTAATAAACGGAAACCAACAAAAAACAAAATATTTTAGTTGAATTATCAATCCATTATACAATAGAAATAAGCGCGCCAATTGATCGAAATAAAGCCGAGAATGCTTACTCAATATCAAGTCGGTGGGAGCTTACATAATAATGATCCAACTTATGTGGTTCGTTCTTGTGATCATGAATTGTATCACGCTCTCAAATCTGGAGAATTCTGCTATATTTTTAATTCCCGACAAATGGGCAAATCTTCTTTATTAGTCAGAACCAAACATCAACTCGAAACTGAAGGATATTGTTGTGCGGTTATCGATATAACCCGCATTGGAAGTCAAGATACCACTCCCTTACAATGGTATAAAGGAATGATCATGGATTTATTGCGAGGATTCGGGTGTTTTGGCAAACTGAATTTTAAAACTTGGTGGCAAGAACAAGAGGAAATTTCTTTAGTTCAAAAATTTAATGAATTTTTTAAAATTTTATTAATTGAGCAATTTCCTGAACAAAATCTCTGTATTTTTATTATGGAACTTTGCTGGCTACTTTTCCCACAGACAATGTAATCTTTGGTGTCGATTGTAGCGATAATGGTGAATATATTGCTACGGGTGGTAATGATAATTCTGTCAAAATTTGGCAACCCGACGGAACTTTTCTGAAAACATTAAGCAAACACAATGGGGTTGTTCGGGATATTGCCTTCAGAAGTGATGGACTGATGGCGGCTTCTGCCAGTGATGATGGTAGTGTCAAGCTTTGGCAACGGAATCAATCTTTGTTAAGACCCCTGTATGGCCACCAGGATACCGTTTGGGATATTGCTACCAGTGCAGACGGTCAATTAATTGCTTCTGGCGGCGATAATTGGGTAAGGGATTATTTACGAACAAATATTAAAGTTGAAAAGATTGATCGCTCTTTATGCCAATAGTAGAATTTTTACCGAAGTTAATAGATCAAGGATTAAATTGGGAATAATAAACCCAATTAAACAGATCTAATTTCCCCTAATTTTAACAGCAATTTAGAAAGTTTTAATCTTGAGATATAATCGGTTCTTCTACCAAATTTTCTAAGCCAATTGAGGTTAATAACTCCTTCCATTCTTTTAAAATTCGAGGATCTTGGGGTTTTTCCTGCCGCATTGATCCTAACATTGTTAGAGTTTCATACCAGAATTTATTTTGGGCATAAACCTCTATTTGTTCTAAAGGAGTTGTGGATTGTTCTAACTGATTGATTAACGCGGCTGTGGGTGTAACCCGTTGAATTGCTCCTTGCACATAATCATCTTCTGCCCTAATTTGGGGATTACAAATAAAGGCAAATTGCCAATAATAGATCTTACCTACTTCTAAAGCGGGAGCATTTTGAGGCAGTTTAAACTTAATTATTCCAGGGGTTCCTGAAAGGGTTATTTTTTCTTTAAAAATCGCTTCTTCCTGATCATCTAAAAGAATAAATTCAGCTTGAGATTCACCATTCGATTGATAGGGAACATAAACCCAAAATGTCGGGTAGGCGGATAACGTTAAATCTATTTTACTATTAGGAATGATAGCCGTTAACGGTTTCGTGACGGCTGGACATCCTGTTCGACTCCCCGAACCTTCTCGGTTGTTATCTTCTTCTGTATCAGGGGGTGTAAATTCCGTTGCTACTTGCTGAGAATTTGAGGTATTTACTTGTGGAGTTACCGAGTTAAAATCGGCAAAAATAGACAATAAATGAATTGAAACAAAGGCGAACACTGTCAATTGAGTTAGATTCATCGGAAATTTGGGATAGAAACCCCGTCCCTTCGACAGACTCAGGGCAAGCTCTTTTAGGACGGCTTTACATTGAAGAAATTTCGCTATATACTAGAGAAATAGTGTCAAAAATGAATGCTATTTTTAATACAAGAACGATCAAGAAACCGGGTTTCTAATTCCAGCTTGATTTAAGTAACACAGGTTTCTTGAGAAACCCGGTTTCTGGGTTAGTCATGCTAGTCAAGAAACCGGGTTTCCAATTCCAGAGTTTCTTGAGAAACCCGGTTTCTGCGTTACTTATCTATTGCGAGTTATCGTAAACTTTATGCAAATACTACAAAAATTTATTGTAATACAATATTTATAGGTTGTAAAGGGGAGGGATTCTCCGATTATAGACCTCACTATTTCACTCGGATGAGCAGTGTTGATAATACCAACCCTAAACCGGGTGTTATTAAAGGAACCCAAACTCCCTGAACTAAAAACAACCAACACACCCCATACAGCACGCCCGTAGCACTTGCTACAATCACCAGCAACCCTACTTGATCTCGAACGATCCAAGCTAACCCCCCACCCAACAACGACCACAAACTAATCCAGAGGAGTTCAACACTGATGGGCCAAACTGTGATTAATGCACGTCCATCTAATACAGCCGATATAATTTGACTCACCATTTCTGCTTGTAAAAATAACCCAGGAACAGGTTTTTTGCTATAGGGAGTTGACCAAGATTCCCCTTTACCGGAACTTGCTGTCGTCCCAATCAAAACGATTTTATCTTGAATTAAATTAGGGTCTACTTTTTGATTTAAAACCTCTGTTACGCTTACAGATTTTGCCAATTTAACCGAGTTACGATAATTTAATAAAATTTGAAACATTTTTATATTATTTTTAGAATAAAATCCGACTCGGATTAAGCGTTTAAAAAAGGTATTATTTAAAATAATTATATTTAGATTGTCACTCCGCTCCGGTTTAATCCCTTCATCGTCAAGATAATTGAATGCGACACGGGTACTAAATCCATATTGAGGATTACAGTTTTCAGAATCATTAATATTTGTAAACAAAATTTGGCGACGTAATACCCCATCAGAATCAACTTGAATATCACTAAAACCAACCTGATCATTAATTGCATTTAGGGGGGGGTTAATTGCGTCTTTATCCTGATTTTTCCCTTTACAAATCACCATGACTTGCTTTGGGTTATCTATTAGGAATTGAGTAAAATCTTTACTACCTGGGGGTTTAGGATAATCTCGATAAAGATTTAACCCAATAACTCTCGGTTGATGACGTTGTAAGCTTTTTAAAACTTGGCTCAATTTTTGATCGGTAAGCGGCCATTCTCCGTTTAAATTTTGAATATCATTTTCGGTAGCTGTTACTAATAATAATCGTTTGTCCGGTTGTTCAGGAGGACGCGATCGCATTAATTGATCATAAGCGTGTAATTCCCAAAATTCAAACCCTCCTAAAAATCGAAACCCTATAATTAAGATTATAATCGATAAATTAACAGCTATAGGAAAAGAAGATAAAGATTTTAATTTATTTTTAAACTGAGCTTTCTTCTGAGGAATTTGAGGTTTAAATTTTAAGGGTAAAACCGCCGGATTTTGACAAATAACAGGCAACCAACTCGCACAAGGAAACTGATTTTCCCGAATATATAATCGTTCCCTAGCTTCTCGAACTGACAAATAAAAAGAGTCTCCCGATATCAATTTTTGCAGAAAAAATTTGAGAAAATCATGTGCGACAGCATCCGCAACTGGTTCTCGCATTACAATCATTTGGGGAATATTTAATTGGGTAAGTTCCGTTGCAATTCCTAACCCATCACAGGAGTTAAAAATCGCTAAAGTTAACCCTCGCTCAATGGCTTTTTTAAACCCCGGTATTAAGTCTCTAACGGCGACTCGTTCTTGAGGATTAATCGCAAATTCTCCCGTTTCTTCGTGATCAAAACTACAACTATGTCCAGCAAAAAATAGAATATCCCATCCCTGTTGATTCCATAATTGTTCATCCAATTGTTCACGGGAAGGTTCAACTAAAAATACCGTTTCTACATTGGGTAATGTCGTCAATAATTGACGATCGGTATTCACATCAATGCCTCGACTATCTCCCAAAATCGCTAAAATTCTTAGGTGAGTTTTAAGGGAATTTGAAGAAAATTGTTGATGATATTCTGGGGTACTTAAAGCGAATTCAGCTTGGGGATAATCTTGGAAAAATTGCCACTGATGCCAAGGTAAACGGCGAACAGGAATATTATCGGTTTCTAAGATTAATTGAATGTTATCAGAAGGATGTAAAATTGAACGTAATTTTTGATCAATTTTTCTAAACTCAGGAGAATTTAACCAATTATTGAAATAGTTTTTATATTGCTGACAAATATCCCCAAATTCTACTTGAGAAACCTGAGTAATATCTTCAGTTTCTAATTCAATTCTCGGACGAAACGCTAAACTTTGATAGAGACTTTGATACATTAATTGCCAACGACGGGCGATCGCCATTAATTCTGAACAACTCGGTAAACTACCATTAAACTTCATCGGATAGGGATTTCCTGAGTCCCAAACCATCGCTGTGACCCCAGGAAAACCTGCGATTAAATCCCCTAACCCTAAGTTTAACAATACAATTTTATCGGTCATTCTATCTCTGGTTTTACAGTCTTAATTCAAGTATAATTTGTAGAGACATTATACACAACATCTCTACAAGTTTAAATTTGAAACGCCTCAGTAACAGCAACTTCACCGAACACTACTCGGATTTGAAACCGTTCTCCGGGTTGTCCTTTAAACCGAGGAAGTTGAATATAATTATCCTGTAAACGAGATGGAACTTCCTGCATGATTTCTTGGGATTCTCCGAGTAAAATTAACCGAACCCCAGGGGGTAAATACAATTGATTTTCCATCGGATACAGTCGAACTCTCACCGCAAATCTGCCATCGGATTCTATATTAAAAGCGACTAATAAAGCAACCGTTATTTGTCCTAATTGTACTCCCAAATCGATTAATTTTGCCGCTTGAGTTATTTCCTCTCGATCTCCCGATAAACTCCGTATAGCAAACGCCTGTTGTTCATCGGTAAGATCGGATGAAATGAATTGCCATCCGGCTTCAAAAACATCAGCCAACCACAAACTTAACTGGGCAGGTTTAATCGGAAATTCTAATCGTTGTAATACGTTTAAATCCGAAAAAAAATCTTCAAAAGGTCGAAATTGTGTTAAAGGAATTTCTTCTTGATTCACCTGTTTAACAAATCCTATAATTTCCGCTTCTTTTAAAGAATCAAAAATCCTGATAGCCACATAACCAATGCGATTTGTCCAGACTTCCGCCGGAACAAAACAACTTTGCTCTTGTTCTCGTACAGGACGACATTCTAAACGACCCTTTCCAGTGAGTTTTAAATCCGCAATATTGCTCCCTAATTGACAAATTGGATTCCAACTATCGCTGGTGTTAAGTTCAGTGGAAATTTCCATCCATTGTAAATAAGTATTCACGATCCAAACTGCTAAAGTATTAAAATAAACTTGCTCTCGTTTAGCAGGAGTTGGATGTTGTCGGGCAAACTGTCGCGCTTGTTCGTGGGCGGTTTGCGGAATCAACATTGGTAAGGTTTGATTGTCAAGATGAAAACGATTATTGACCATAAATTAAAGACTCCAAATTTTTGATCATCACTCCTAAATTTCCTCTTATTATAGATATCCCTCAGCCTCGCCAAATTTACGCAAATATTTTGTACAATTTCGTTCATAAAAACTGCTGAGGGTAGAAACGGGTAAACCCAATTCTTGAGATAAGTCTTTCCAATTGGTTTCTGGGGGTAAACGTCGTAAAATAAGCAGTTGACAGGTAACATCCTTTCGTCCGCGAATATGATGATTGCGTAACTCCCCAGTAACATCACTTTCCGCCCATTTTCGCACCGTTTCTAACATGGGTGGAACATCTTCAGGAGCTTTGAGAGTTTCTAAAATATTAATCAATTGATTTTCAACTAAAATTTCATTCGATATCATCCGATTAGTTTGTTGTTCGATTTTACTTTTCTCATTATGTAAAACCCATTTTAGATGGTTATTCAGCCAAGTAATAACACTACTTAATTCGGAATTATAACATTTACCTGTAGCCGATTCACATAAATTTAAACAAAAAAATAACCAGGTTTTCTGCCATGCGTCTGCATAATAAGATGTATTTTCCTGCCAAAGTTTACCTGATTTTTGAATGACCCGATAAATTTGGGTTAAACCTCGCTGACGTTCTACGGTTTTCGGTGGAAATTGGCAAGTTTGAGCAATCAGTTGCTGCAAATTTTTATCAAATTCTGTTAAAGACATCTCAAATTAGACTAGGATTAATTTTGAGGTCAGAATTAATTATAAACAAGTATGCGACGCCGAACTTTCTTTTTTTCGTTTTATGGGACATTGTTACTTTCCTTTACATCTGCTCTGGGGATCAACAAACCCAATTCAGTTTTAGCTATTCCTACCCCCCAGGAAGCGATGAAACTTTATGAACAAGCGAATCAATATATTGATCAAGGAAACTTCAGCCAAGCTTTAACAACATTAAAACAAGCATTAAGTCAGTTTCAAGCATTAGGAGATCAACTCAGTGAAGCCGGAATATTAAATGATATTGGATTAGTCTATCGTAATCAAGGTCAGTATGAAACTGCCTTAGAGTATGGGGAAAAAGCCTTAAAAATTCGTCAAAATTTAAACGATCAATCTGGGAGTGCTCAAAGTCTTACTAATATTGCTCAAATTTATAGTGTACAAGGGAACTATCCCCAAGCCATAGAATTTTTTGAAACCGCTTTAAAGATTGTGGAAAACTTAGGTGAAACCCAATCCCAAGGTTATATTTTAAATAATTTAGGGGGAGTTTACCAAAGTTTAGGACAATATCAAAAAGCTCACTCTTCTTTTGAAAAATCCTTATCTATTTTTCAGCAATTAAAGCAACCTTGGGAAGAAGCTATTCTATTAAATAATATCGCATCTAATTATGTTTATCAGCGTCAATATGAGCCAGCAAAACCAATGTTTGAAAAAGCCTTAGCCATCTCTCAAAAACTTGGAGATCAGCAAGGAATAGCTCAAAATTTAGTTAATTTAGCTGCCGTTTATGACCGTTTAGAACAATATCCGAAAGCCTTAGAATTCTATCAACAAGGGTTAGAGTTAGCAACCCAAGTAGGAGATTTATCACTCATGGGACAAGCGTTAAATAATATGGGAACAGTGTATCGACTTCAACATCAATATGAATCGGCGATTAATTCCTATCAAAAAGCGTTAGAAGTTAGAACACAAATCGGAGAGAGATTAGGCATAACAATAACTTTGAATAATCTAGGAGTTGCTCAATTTCAATCCGGTAAACTTCCCCAAGCCACAGAAACCCTTTATACTGCCATTCATCAATTTGAAACCCTGCGTCCGGGGTTAAATGATGAAAATAAAATTGCTTTATTTGAAAGATTTGCTAATACCTATAGTATTTTACAGCAAGTTTTAATCAGTCAAAATCAGATTGAAAAAGCATTAGAAATTTCTGAACGGGGAAGATCCAGAGCCTTTGTAGAATTATTAGCTAAAAATTTAGATCCTGAAGACATCAAAAAAATTGATGTTACTTCTCCTAATATTAATCAAATTAAACAAATTGCTCAAGAACAACAATCAACCTTAGTTGAATATTCGATAGTAGTTGACGAAAAGGGTAAAAATTCTGAGTTATTAATTTGGGTGATTACACCCACTGGAAAGATTGATTTTCGTTCCGTTGATTTAACACAATTTCCCAAGTTAGGAGATAATTTATTAACTTTTATATCCCAAGGAAACCAAGACCAACGAATTAATAATGCTTTAACTGGAATTGGTACAGAAGTTTCTAATATTCCTCGGCAAAATATTAGTAATAAAAAGTTACAGGATTTATACCAAATTATTATTGAACCCATTACAGATTTACTGCCAAAGACTCCAGAAGAACAGGTGATTTTTATTCCCCATCAAGAACTATTATTAGTTCCATTTGCAGCGTTAAATGATGCTAACGGTCGGTATTTAATTGAATCCCATACAATTAGAATGAATCCCTCCATTCAAGCTTTACAATTAACCCGTCAATATCCGACCTCTCAACACAGTGTAAAAACGGCTTTAGTCGTTGGTAATCCAAAAATGCCAATCGATATTCAGTCTCTTCCTGCTACTGAAACTGAAGCAAAAGTGATTGCTAATCTCCTCAAAACTCAACCCTTAATTGGAGAAAAAGCTACTGAAACTGCTGTTATTAATTTAATGAAAGATGCTAAATTAATTCACTTAGCAACTCATGGCTTATTCAATGATTTTACAGGATCAGGACTTCCGGGTGCGATCGCACTTTCTGCTTCAAATCAAGCTGATGGCTTACTAACAACCGCCGAAATTATGAATTTAAAACTAAACGCCAATCTATTAGTATTAAGTGCCTGTAATACCGCCTCTGGAAAGATTACCAGTGATGGAGTCTTAGGATTATCTCGTGCTTTAATAACCGCAGGCGTTAAAAATTTAATGGTCACGTTATGGAGTGTTGATGATCAAAGAACAATGGAATTGATGCAAACCTTTTATCAAGAATTACAACAAAATCCAGATTACGCCCAAGCCTTACGTCAAGCGATGTTACAAATGATTAAAACCCATCCTGATCCTAAAAACTGGGGTGCTTTTATATTAATAGGATAACCACTTTTCTCGTTGCTAGATTCGACCCTCAAAGCGTTGTTTGGTCATCTCAAAAGCTTACAACAGCAACCCACGGTCTTAGCCGGAAAAATCTACAAGATTGTGGATATGGCAACTCATTTACCTGTGACGGTTCGCTTTGAAGAAAATCCCTATTGTAGTGACCCCACCCTCTGAGGTTGGTTAAAGGAGCAAGTTCCAGCAAAAACCTTGCTGATTTTTACGTTTTGAGGATAAGATAAAGATTGTTTCCCGTGTTTAGATTTGAATCGGGGATAGTCTGCACGTCTTTCAAAGAAGTTAATGAATGCTCGACTAAGGTTTAAGCAAACAACTTGCAAGCATTGGCTGTAGGTGTTTTTTAACCATTCATATTCTTTCTTTAGATCGGGTAATTGTTTTTGTAAGTCGTAACGCGACAATCCTTTCCCGGTTTGCTGATAGGTTTCATTTGTCAAGTTCAAAAAACGATTCCACAGCCAACGAACCGAGCCAAAAGCCTGAGCTAATAACTCCTGTTGTTGAACTGTGGGATAGATTCTGACTTTGACTGTTTTCAGCATCTTACCATGAATCGTGTTTACGATAAAATGCTAACAAACGAAGTTTTGGATTGTCAAGATGCTCATCGCACTTTTTGTTTTTCCAAAATTCATCCCCACCCCGCTTCGAGTCAAGGGTGAGGACTTCTTTTGGGGTTTTGTTAAATTCGTCTTAAGGTAACGGTTAACGGATCATTGAAAAAGACGGATACCCAAGGATCATCCGACCCACCAAATGCTCCACCATCAATGTCCCCTTGGACTTCATATCGCTCCACAATATCATCACCCTCATAGGTGTCAACATCATGATCATTATTGGGTTCTACCACACTCAACTCATCAAATAGTCTCACCCCGTCTGGGCCTGCAACGGAAATAATTTCCCATCCGGGGAACCGTTCAGCCGCATTTAACACAATCGATTGTTGAGGAGATCCCATATTACTAAAGGTTGTCCAATCAGATCGGGTTTCTCGAAACTGAGTTTCTAACTCCGTCCAAATTGTATAGGGATTGAATTTCACAGAGGTTTCAAAATTCAGACCGGGGCCATTGCCATCAAAATCCGTATCCGTATCTCCGCCAATATGGGGGGGCCGAAACTCAATAATATCCGAAAGCGGGACAGAAATTTCCATAATATCGCTGCTTCCTCCCACTCTTGCCCCACTCACGAACAGGGAATAATCTTGATTAAACGATTCCCCCGTATGACTAATATGAACCGTATATTCCCCAGGAGTGGGTGCATTAATTAACACTTGTTCCACATTATCAACATGATTTGTTGTGGTTTGAACGGCATTCGCACTGGGATTACTGGGATCTAATGTCCAGGGCAGAGAGGTTCCATCTGGCCCAGTGATGCGGAGATCTAAATCATTCATCAGCACTGAAGTTGAGTCATCCAAACCTATTCCAGGGAGGGAAGGATTAACCGGGTCAGTCCAAACTAAAGAGGCTTTCAGAGGGGTAGTACCATCAGAAGTGAAGGTAAAGGTTTGTTCTGTTCCTGAATAGCGGTCTTCCAGTAGCCAATCAGTGGTTCCTCCTGAACTCGGACTCGCATTGGTGAGAAAATTAGCGGCGGCGGCAGCATCCACCAAACCCCAACCGAAGCGATAATCTGGCCCAGGATTCCCGGCATCAAAAGCCGTATGAATCAACAAACCTTTTGTCGTAGCGCTGGCGGGGGTTCCCAAAAACAGATTTTGATAATGTTCAATCAACAGCGCGGCTGTTCCGGTGACGTTCGGTGTTGCTACTGATGTACCCGACATGAAGCCATAGCTGCTATCTGAATCTGCTTCAGAGGAAAATATTGCTGCATCCGAGGGAATTAATGTGGTTCCAGCAGCAACCACATCCGGTTTTACCCGTCCGTCATCCGTTGGCCCCCAGGAGGAGAAACTAGACATCCTCACATTCGTTGCTGTATAGGGATCAACGGTAATATCCCGAATTGCACCAACAGTTAGCTGATTTTTAGCAACAGAAGAGCGGAGTAAAGAATCAAATCCTGTTCCTCCATCCCCGTCTCTTGGCGGTGTAGACAGGATGCTATCCGAAACAAGATAATATCCCTCTCCGAAATCCGTCGCACCAGGAGGGGGAGAGGATAAAAACGTCACATAAGTATTATTTCCTTGTAGATTAAAAAACCTTTCAATCCGATCATTTCCAGCCCCCCAAACACTGAGAAATTTGGGATTATTATAGAGAACTTGATCAATATCCCGACTATAATCACTATATTGACCAAACTTCGGATCTTCAGTGCCTAACGTCCGATTGGCAAACCAAGTATCAACATCACCAATTTCCCAATCTAATCCCATCGTCCATCCTGTAGGGCGTGCATAAGAATGATTGGAAGCCGCTAGTAAATAGGCATCAGTATTCATCTCCTCAATATCCTTATCCGCATTGTAGCTGCGAAGATTGACTTGAGTAGCCATTCCCTCTGCTAAAGGGTTTACCCCAGCGGCGGCAATAGTTCCCGCAACGTGGGTGGCATGGTTGCTAAAACTGCCTCCCCCATCGCCAAAGGTAACTCGTCCTACTAATTCTTGATGGGTATCCCGTACCCATGCGGCTCCTGCGGTGTTTTCATTGGCTTCCCAGACACCAATATTAAGACCCTCTCCTTCTAAGTTTAATCCCAAGGAACCCCCAGGCTGTAGTTGATCGGTATTGGTGGTATCTGCCGCATTAATATTGGTGGGTAATAACAAACGCAATTCGTCTGGACTTGGCCCCGTTCCTAAAAACCAAATTCCTTCCGCCACTTTTTCGGGTTTTGGTAATAGTTTAACACCGGGAACTTCCGACATTTTGATAATCGGTTTGGGTATTTCCCAATTTAGCGGAACAGGAGGCGATTGATTATTATTTTCATCGCTTTCTTCGACTCGCCCAAACTCAGGAATAAATTCATCGCCTGACGTGCTATCTGCTGTTGCGACTAAGGTAATGGGTTCAGTGGCAACTTCATCATTAGCAAATATTAATTTTCCAGTAAACGTAACTTCTTGATCCGGTGCTAAAGAATTGCGAGTAAAAGGATACCAAAATAAATCAGGATTCACCTCACTGGTATCATCAGCACTAAAGGCAACGGTGAAGGGAAAACTACTATCTTCTGTTGTATATTCAACGGAGACTTTGAATAAGTCGGCTACCCCATCCCCTTGATTTTTAACTACGACTTTGACAGGTAAGGTCGCTTGTCCTTCACTAATAACCACATCCCCTGTTTTTTGGAAAGAAGAGACAATTAAATCGGGTGCGCCATCGGTTTTTGGCTCGTCAATTTTGATGGGTGAAAAGGCGAAATTATTTTTTTCATCTAATTCAGAAATGACTTGACCTGGATCAATTTGCGCGCCGATGTAATAACCTCCGTTAGGCGTATCCAGGGGAAGTCCACCCATTTCATCGGGAAAGGTATATTCTTCTCCAGGTTTTAAGTCGGGGGTATTGCTAATTCGTCCGCCTTTTAATAAGACATCTTCAGTATAATTGGGGGAGTAAATCGAATATCCAGGTGGAATGTTTTGATCACTAGAAAGCACTAAATCGACCATATAACCATTAGAACCTGCGGTTTGGGTTCCTTTAGCAATCGCTTTTCCGGCATTTTTTACGGTTACTTTTATTGGGGTAAGATCGCTTCCGGCTGTTGCTGATTCCGGTGCAGTGACACTAACTTGTAAATCGGCTAATCCTTCTGAAAAAGGGTTCAAGTCATCAATAATTGGATCTTTTGGGAAATTTATGATGTCAAGTTCGGGTTTTATACCGATGAGAAGATCTTGTAACGTTTGATTTCCCAAGGGGGGCTCTTCTACAATGAATGGCGGTAAAAGATTTTCACTAGGATTTAAACTGGCGAAACCGACAGGCTGAGACACAACTGAATCCAATAGTTGTGCTGGCTTTAAGAGAGCAGAAAATTTTGAAACTGGGTCGAATAGGAAGCTTGAAGATATCAATGTATCTTTTAGAAAAGTTTCCATATTAACGTCTTCTCCAGATTGTTATATCAGCTATTCCTATTTATTTCCAGCGTTGGGGGACTTATGCACTTTGCAGTGGCTAAAGACCCCAAAAATTTATAGCACTATGCGCTATAGTTATGCTTGCTGAAAACCCGGTTTCTCTAACAAAACCTTCGCTAAATGTAGAGAGGGCTTTCTGTAGAGTTGTTGTCAAGCAAAATCTCAACTCAAAACCGTGGCTTTTAATGTTAAAGAAGGTGATCAGCAATATCCCTCTTCTGAAGCCTCTTTTAATAATGATTATCATGCAATCATTTAGGGACTTATTCACTAAGTTTTATCTTCAATTAGATTGGCTTAAATATCTGCGGAATGTGGACTCTAAACTGAAGTTGTAATCAATGGGTCGAACCTGGTAACTAGGGGAAATAACCCCTTAATGTTCCTTGTTTCTTTCTTCGTTTCTTAGTGTCTTTGTGGTTCTTTCTCTGCGATACCATTGAGATAATTTTACAGGAGAAATTCCCAAATAATATCCAATCACAACTAATTGATTAATTAACGTTGTTTTGAACACTCCTAACTTTTGCCATCGTCGTCCTGAAGTCATCACAGAACATGACAAAATCTCAATTTTTCCTAAAGGATTTAAACGACGAATTAACTCAAAATCCTCCATAATGGGTTGTTCAGGAAATCCCCCAATTTCCCAAAAAGTAGAAGCTTTAAGAAAAATAGCTTGATCTCCGTAGGGCATTTGTAAATATTTTGAACGCCAGAATACCGTTTTTTCAATTACCCTTAAACTGAATTCAGGATCATTAATTTTTAATTGAAATGCTCCCGCAATTATGTTAGAATTAACCCAAATCTTTCTAACGTCCTGTTCAAACCCCAAAGGTAATTGAGTATCCCCATGTAAAAATAATAAAATCTCCCCCGTTGCTATCTTTGCTCCTGCATTCATTTGTAGTGCTCGTCCCCGTTGGGTCACAATGACTTTCACCCCTAAACCTTGGGCAATCTCTACCGTATTATCCTGGCTTCCTCCATCCACAATAATCATCTCTATATTTTCTGCATTTTGAATCCCAGAAATCACCGACTCAATATTTTCGGCTTCATTTAAAACCGGAATAATAATTGAAATTTTTGCTATCGCTGGATTAAAATTAATCAATGGATTACTCAGCCAATTAGGTCAATTCATAAAATCCTTGATAATTTATCACGTTTTCTGAGATAATAATAACGAGATCAAAAACGGGTTTACAGCGAGGAACAACGCTACAAAAAAACGTCGTTGAACCGTTGGAACACAACCCACAAGTCCGAGGAACTATCCATGTCCGATAACTTTAGAAGTCAAACGATTACCCAGGGAACTCAACGCACCCCCAACCGTGCTATGTTACGGGCGGTGGGATTTGGAGATCAAGATTTTACCAAACCCATCGTTGGAATTGCGAATGGTTACAGCACAATTACCCCCTGTAATATGGGGATTAATACCCTAGCATTGCGCGCAGAAACCGCCCTCAAACAAGCGGGAGCGATGCCACAAATGTTCGGAACAATTACCGTTAGTGATGGCATTTCTATGGGGACTGAAGGAATGAAATATTCCTTAGTTTCACGAGAGGTTATTGCTGATTCAATTGAAACCGCTTGTAACGCCCAAAGTATGGATGCAGTTTTAGCAATTGGCGGTTGTGATAAAAATATGCCGGGGGCGATGATTGCGATTGCTCGGATGAATATTCCCTCGATATTTGTATATGGTGGAACGATTAAACCCGGACATTATAAGGGTAAAGATTTAACCGTTGTTAGTGCTTTTGAAGCCGTCGGACAATATAGTGCTGGAAAAATTGATGATACAGAATTAATTGAAGTGGAACGTCGCGCCTGTCCAGGGGCGGGTTCCTGCGGCGGAATGTACACCGCAAATACCATGTCTTCTGCGATTGAAGCGATGGGGTTAAGTTTAATGTATTCCTCTACAATGGCAGCAGAAGATGAGGAAAAAGCCGAAAGTACAGAAAAGTCAGCTTATGTATTACGAGATGCCATTAAAAACCGCATTCTTCCTCGTCAAATTCTAACCCGAAAAGCCTTTGAAAATGCGATCGCTGTGATTATGGCCGTCGGCGGTTCAACGAATTCAGTTTTACACTTATTAGCCATTGCCAATGCCATTGGGGTTGAATTAACCATTGATGATTTTGAAGAAATTCGCGCTAAAGTTCCAGTTTTATGTGATTTAAAACCCAGTGGTCGTTATGTAGCGACAGATTTACATAAAGCGGGTGGTATTCCGTTAGTCATGAAAATGCTATTAGAAAAAGGCTTAATTCATGGGGATGCCTTAACAATAACCGGAAAAACCGTAGCCGAACAATTAGCTGATGTTTCCTCCGAACCTAGCCCCGACCAAGATGTAATTCGTCCTTGGAATAATCCTATGTATGCTCAAGGACATTTAGCGATTTTAAAAGGCAATTTAGCCACAGAAGGTTCCGTTGCTAAAATTACCGGAGTTAAAAATCCTGTGATTACTGGCCCAGCACGGGTTTTTGAATCTGAAGAAGAATGTTTGGATGCAATTTTAGCCGGAAAAATTAACGCTGGCGATATCATTGTTATCCGTTATGAAGGGCCGAAAGGCGGGCCAGGAATGCGGGAAATGTTAGCGCCAACTTCGGCAATTATTGGGGCGGGTTTAGGCGATAAAGTCGGATTAATTACTGATGGCCGTTTCTCTGGAGGAACCTACGGAATGGTGGTCGGTCATGTTGCTCCTGAAGCAGCAGTTGGCGGTAATATTGGTTTAGTTCAAGAGGGAGATAGCATCACAATTGATGCTCATCAACGGTTACTGCAAGTTAATATTTCCGATGAAGAATTAGCCCAACGTCGTCAAACTTGGCAAGCTCCAAAACCTCGTTATACAAAAGGAGTTTTAGCCAAATATGCAAAATTAGTTTCATCGAGCAGTATTGGTGCTGTCACCGATTTAAACTTAGGTTAATTCTCCCATCATAACCCGGCGTGAAACCTCGTAGTGAGCCCTGAAGGGCTCATTTAATTATTTACTGTAATGGTGTTACTAAAAATGGATTGATAATTATTGTTTTTTGTTCAATGAGTTGATTGGCTTGCATATCTTCTGAATATAAAATATTACAATTGTGTTGTAAAGCTGTAGCCAGAACTAAACTATCCCAATAAGTATAACCGTATTTAGAATTAATCTCTAACGCTGTGATCACTTTTAAAACATCTATTTCCACGATAGTAAAATTTGTCACCATCTCCAAAATAATTTTTTTAACTTCATCTTGGGGTTTCAACTTCTTTTTGGTCATAACATTATAGAATTCACCCAAAATCTGAGTGCTAATAATGATTGAGGTAAAGTTATTATTAACTAATTCTCTCACCTTAACAGACTTATTCGGTGAATTTTGGGAGTAAAGATAAACCCAGAGGTTAGTATCTAATAAAACCTTATCTTTCATAAAGTTTCTCTCTATTGAATTGATAGTGATCTGGGAGAGTAAAGGAATGTTGATCTACAAACTCAAAAAATCGTTGTTTTTTGATCTCAATTTCATCCGTTTCCACAAGAATAACTTTAAAACTTTTTCCTTCCCATTGATCACTCAATTTTTCAGAGAGGATCAAATTACCATTATTACAAGTTGCTTGGATAACTTTGTACATTGTAGTGATGATCTCCTTCTATATTAAATCTTTTTAGCAATTATAACCAATAACATCAATTTTTGGCAACTTTTTTTAAGCAGTAACCTACGGTAAGCTGCGAAGATCGTAACTCAACACCCATTGTTGGGCTTTAGACCTCTATTCTAGCTAAGAGTTACGCAATATATGTTAACTGGTTGAGGGGTTTCCTAGCTAAATATCCCCAAGCCTCTTTCAAAAAGATACCTTAACGATTAGGTCTGGGGTGATATCATTGACCCTAATTAAGTTAGATTAGTTTTAAAAAGCAAAAAATAGAGTCATAATATGAATAATGAATTTTACTTCCTTGCCATAAAGTCCACCAAATTCCATGAGTTTTCAAATGCTAGATGAAATGATTAATCTCCAAAATGCAATTATTCCTGCTTGCGCTATCGTTACCCCCGATACACCTTTGTTGCAGGCACTCCTGGCAATGAATCAAAGCAATAAACAACAATGCTTACTCTCAGAAGCTCCTCATTTGGTTGAAAATGCAAATTTTCCTTCTCAGTCTGCTGGATGTGTATTGGTGATGGAAAATGAAGAATTAGTAGGAATTTTAACAGAACGAGATACGGTTAAATTAGCAGTTAAAGGGGAAAATATTTCTCAAACAACGGTTAAAGAAGTGATGGTAAAACCCGTAATTACTTTAAACCATGAAGAATTTACGGATGTCTTTGTAGCCTATAATATGATGCGTCGCTTTCAAATTCGCCACTTACCCATTCTTAATCAACAGAAAAAAGTTTTAGGTTTAGTTACCTTAACGAGCTTACGACAAGTTTTAAATCATCACCATTTTTTAAGGTTTCGTCAAGTTTCAGAAGTCATGACTCGTCATGTCATGACGGTTTATCCCTTTACTCCAGTTCGAGAAGTTGCCCAAATTTTAGCTCAATATAATATTAGTTGTATTGTTGTTGTTGTCGAACAAGACGGACTTTTATATCCGGTCGGAATTGTCACAGAACGAGATATTTTACAACTGCAAGCTTTAGAACTGAATTTACAAAATCTCACCGCCGAGACAGTCATGAGTTTTCCTTTATTTTCAGTTAAATCCATAGAAACTTTATCAACAGCACAGCAAATTTTACAAAAACATAAAATCAGACGATTAGCTGTCGTGGGTGAACAAGGAGAATTACAAGGAATTATCACTGAGAGTAATTTAGTTCAGGTCTTAGACCCTTTAGAATTGTATGGCATTTTAGAAATATTAGAACGAAAAGTAATGCAATTAGAAGAATGTCGAATTATCTTACTCACCAAACAAGATTTAGAATTAGCTAAAGCTTTAGAAAATAATGAATTTAGTCTTTACTATCAGCCTCAAGTTGATTTAAAAACCCGGAAAATTGTGGGTGCGGAAGCGTTAATTCGGTGGATATCTCCTCAAAAGGGAAATATTTCGCCCATAGAATTTATTCCCATTGCTGAAAATACAGGCTTGATTATACCTTTGGGTAAATGGATATTAAAAACCGCTTGTACTGAAGCTGTTGCTTGGAAATACTCTGGACTTCCTTCTTTAGAAATTTCAATTAATATTTCAGCTACTCAACTGAATGATGATAATTTTGTTCCAGAGGTTCGCTCAATATTAGATCAAACAGGCTTAGAACCTCAACGATTAAAATTAGAATTAACAGAAAGTGTCTTGGTTCATAATATTAATTTAACCTTAGAAAAATTTAAACAGTTACAGGAATTAGGAATTGAAATTGCGATTGATGATTTTGGAACAGGTTATGCTTCTTTAAGTTATATTCAAAATTTCTTGTTTGATATTTTAAAAATTGATCGCTGTTTTATTAAAGATATTACTCGAAATAATAAAAATTCTGCTATCGTTTCTGCGATTATTCGACTTGCTCGTCAACTTAATTTTAAAGTGATTGCTGAAGGAGTCGAAACCCAATTAGAACAAGATTTTTTAGCGCAACAAGGTTGTGATTTCATTCAAGGCTATTTTATTAGTCCTCCTCTCCCTTTTGAAAAATTTTGTGAGTTTTATTGGGATTATTCTAACCTGAAATAGACGGGAATGGAGATCAAATCCAGAGGAGGAAATTATTAACTTTTGACACCCCACTTAATTAACAGGCAAGATGCCTGTTCCACAGATCTATTCTTCTGCCAACAATTAACAGTTTCCTGTTTGTCCTAAATATTGAGTTAAATAAGGGGAAAAAACTTCATAAATTAAAGTTAACGGTTTGCCATGATGCCAAAATAAATAATGACGTCCCCAAAATGGCCCTGATTCGCCAAAGGCTAATTCTAACGCTTTGCTATCGCCATAATAAATTCCCTGCACATCCCGATAAAGTTCCGTCCGTAATCGTGCTAAACTCGCCCAGATGGGTAACGACCGATTTTGTAAATATTCATCAACATGACTGGCTTCCCACCAAGAAGTGGCGTAGGCTAACCGTTGTCCTGATGCGGTTCTTAACCACACTTGACGGCGCACACGGGGGCCAGGAACGGCTAAAATCTGATCTGGGGCGTTATCCGTACTGATGCCAATGGCTGACATATCAATCACATCAACCTCTGTGGGTTCCCCGGTTAACAGTTGTAAATGTCGAGTCGGAGAACCATCTCCTAATAGCAAAATTTGCCAAGGGGGAGACAGTTGACTGTGGGGTAGTCCTTGTTTAACAATAGCTTCATCCCCCTGCCATCGACACCGAAGACGATGCCAAGCAGTTGGTTGAGTAACGGGTTCGAGTCTTCTAATACTGGCAGTCAAGGGTATGCAACAAAACTTAACGTCTGTTGTTTATGATAGCGCAACGGATGTCAGGTGTCAGGTTTCAACGATGGGATTATGAACGACCCTTTAAAAGAAGTTACAATTTATACCGATGGAGCCTGTAGTGGTAATCCAGGGCCAGGAGGATATGGCGTCGTATTAATGTATGGCCCCCATCGCAAGGAATTATCGGGGGGTTATCAACTCACCACCAATAATCGCATGGAATTAATGGCGGCAATTATCGGATTAGAAGCCTTAAAGTTTCCTTGTGCTGTTAATTTATATACAGATTCTCGCTATTTAGTCGATGCAATGTGCAAAGGATGGGCGAAGAAATGGCAACAAAATGGTTGGAAACGTAATCCCAAAGAATCTGCTAAAAATCCCGATTTATGGGAAAGATTACTCAATATTTCTCAACAACATCAAGTGCAATTTCTTTGGGTGAAAGGTCATGCTGGAGATGAAGAAAATGAATGTTGCGATCGCTTGGCTGTAAATGCTTCCCAACAACCTGATTTACTCCCGGATTTGGGTTATTCACAATAGACTTAATCCCGTTAATTTAGATTGAATTAGATCAAGATAGGATGACATTATATCCCGATTTGATATAATAATATTGGTCAGTCCTGCCAAGGCGAATGAATGAATATGGCGATCGCTACTGTCACTGAAACCAAAACCTTTTCCCTAGAAGATTTTATGGCAAATCCCCCCGATCATCAAGAGTGGGTGGATGGGAAACTTGTGGAGACAACCGGAATGACAATCAAACATAGTCGAATTCAATGTCGGTTAGGTCGTTATTGGGGTAATTATGCGATTGAATCAGGACAAGGAGGAGATGTTTACACGGAACTTCCCTGTCGCACATTAAAACAAGGGCGACGTCCTGATGTGTCCTATCTCACACCCGAATTATTAACAGAATTTGGGGAGTTTCCTACCTTACCCCAAAGTCCTCCCCTTCTAGCTGAAATTGCCTCTCCGAGTGATGCGGCGGAGGATTTATTTGCTAAAGCCAGTGAATATTTAGAGTCCGGTTGTCAGGAAGTTTGGTTAGTGTTTCCCGAAAATCATCGCGTTTTAATTATTACTGAAAATCAAACCTTAGCGTTTAAAGCGGGTGATATTGTTAATACACAAATTATTTTATTAGGCTTTAGTATTAGCATTAATGAATTATTCAGTTAAATTTCGTAGTAAGCCCTTCAGGGCTTAATTAGAGTCCTAAAGGACTCACTACAATAGTAGTAAGCCCTTCAGGGCTTCATCAGAGTCCTAAAGGACTCACTACGGAATTAATCATCGAAATGCTTAATAATTGCATCGGCAAATTCTGAACATTTCAACGGTTCAACAGGAGGTTCCATTAATCGGGCTAAATCATAGGTGACTTCTTGATTTGCGATCGCACCACTTAACCCTTTTTTAATTAAGTCTGCCGCTTCTTGCCAACCCATATATTCTAACATCATCACCCCCGATAAAATCAGAGAACCAGGGTTAACACGGTCTAAGCCGGCGTGTTTCGGTGCTGTGCCATGAGTCGCTTCAAAAATAGCACATTCATCGCCAATATTTGCCCCTGGCCCCATGCCTAAACCCCCGACCATTGCAGCGGCAGCATCGGATAAATAATCCCCGTTTAAATTCATCGTAGCCAGAATAGAATATTCATCAGGACGGGTTTGAATTTGTTGGAAAATACTATCAACAATGCGGTCATTGACCATAATTTTTTCCTTCCATTTCCCCTCACCGTGAGTTTCCCAAATCGCGTTGATAACCCCTTCCACTTCTTGACAAATTTCGGCTTTTTTCTCAGGGGTTAGGGAATCGTAACCCGGATCAATCATCTTGGCATTATCTTCAATAGAAAGATCGGGATTTTTCTCTTTATTTCCTAAAATCCAAGATTCCCGTTCGGTGACACATTCGTTGCGGAATTCCGTAGTTGCCAGTTCATAACCCCAATCGCGGAAAGCTCCTTCAGTGTATTTCATAATATTGCCTTTATGCACCAGCGTCACCATTTGTTTATTTTTAGGCAGACGCAAAGCTTGATAAATGGCACGACGAACTAACCGTTGAGAACCAGTTTTACTAATGGGTTTAATCCCAATTCCAGAGTCAAGACGAATTTGTTTTTTCCCATGTTCAGGAGTCGCCGGAATTAACTCCGTATTCAGAATATTAATTAATTTTTCGGCGATTTCCGTTCCTTGACGCCATTCAATTCCTAAATAAATATCCTCGGTATTTTCCCGATAGATAATTACATCTAATTTTTCAGGAGTTTTGTGGGGAGAAGGCGTTCCGGTGTAATATTTACAGGGACGAACACAGGCATATAGATCATGAATTTGCCGTAAGGCCACATTCAAAGACCGAATTCCGCCGCCGATGGGCGTGGTTAATGGCCCTTTAATGGCAACCCCATATTCCCTGATGGCGGTGGTGGTGTCTTCGGGTAAATATTGATAAGTGCCGTATAGTTCGCAGGCTTCGTCCCCAGCGTAGACTTTAAACCAGCTAATTTGGCGCTGACCTCCGTAGGCTTTAGCAACAGCCGCATCCAAAACTTTTTCTGTAGCAGGCCAGAGGTCAATTCCGGTGCCATCTCCGCGAATGAAGGGAATAATCGGATTATCAGGAACAATGGGTTCGCCGTTTTTGAAGGTGACTTTCTCGCCTGTGGTGGGTGGAGTAATCTTTTCGTACATATTCTTGAGATGTAGATAACGATGCACCTTATTTTGTCACGATTTTTTACATAAACCCCCAGGACTACCTGAAAAATTTTAGTTTTTTGGGGTAGGATTAAGATTAAGTGGTATTTTGTTTATAATTTGTATCAAGAAATACTGACATTTGAAGACTAATATAAAATTTGAGTGCAAAACTTGCATCAAGCATAATTTCTTAAGGAATTGCAAAAAAAATACAAGAAACTTTTAAAGAAAGTTAATGTTCTGCCAGGGAAAACTGTGTATGATGATGAGTAGCGAAAGTTCATGGAACTGAATTCTTTTTTTTCACGAACTCAAGGCAACGGTGAACGAGGGTTAAGTTAAAGATCAAATATCAAACTCGTCCTAACTGAATATTCAGAAGTCAACGATCCCAAATCGGGAATAGCAACCGTTAAACTAGCAACCTGAAAACTAAAATGATACACATGATTTGAACATCACTAACTCAGTCATAATCGAGTTTGTAAGTTCAGCGATTCTTCAATTTTTCACCCTTCTTCATTTTTATTAACAGGCAGGATGCCTGTTCCACAATCCTAGAAAATTTCCTATTGATCCCTTATCTACCGGAGACTAGAAACGATGGAAACCACAAACACCGTTAATCACAATGTCTATCAAGATGTGTCTTCTTCAACTTTAATTAATAATCGATTAGCCGAGCAGGAAGGTGCTTTTCCAACAAATAATACGACTAAAAAATATTCAGAACACCCGAATTTATTAGAATTACCCCATTATGGATTAGAAGAATTAGGACTCAGAAACCTAGGTCATGTTTATCGCAACTTACCCATTCCTACCTTAGTTGAACATTCCATTGCCCGGGCAGAAGGCATTCTCGCAGCCAATGGATCTCTATGTGTCAAAACCGGAAAATATACCGGACGTTCACCCCATGATAAATTCATTGTGGATGAACCCGAAAGCCGGGATGAAATTCACTGGAGCAAAATGAATGTTCCTATCCCTGAATTCAATTTTGATCGCCTGTTTCGTCGGGTGCGGTCTTATGTTCAAGGACGGGATTTATACATTTTTGATGGTTATGTCGGCGCTGATCCTCATTATCAATATGGGGTACGAGTGATTACAGAACGGGCTTCTCAAAGTTTATTTGCCCAACAATTGTTTATTCGTCCCACCACCGAACAACTTAAAACCCATCACCCTGATTTTACCGTAATTGCTGTTCCAGGGTTACACGCCGATCCTGAAGATGATGGCATTAATAGTGAAGCGTTTATTGTGCTGAATCTATCCAAAAAAATGGTAATTATTGGCGGATCAAAATATGCTGGAGAAATCAAAAAATCCGTCTTCTCCCTGATGAACTACTTCATGACCAAAGCCGATGTGCTACCCATGCACTGTGCCGCCAATATGGATGCAGACGGACACACCGCCCTATTCTTTGGGTTATCAGGAACCGGAAAAACCACCCTCTCGGCTGACCCCCAACGCTATTTAATTGGAGATGATGAACATGGTTGGTCAGATCATGGAGTGTTTAACTTTGAAGGCGGTTGTTATGCCAAAACCATTAAACTGCGTCGGGAACAGGAACCCCAAATTTGGGACGCCATTCGGTTTGGGTCTTTAATGGAAAACGTGGTTTTAGACCATGACACCCGTGTTCCTGATTATGATGATGGCAGCTTAACGGAAAATACCCGCGTTGCCTATCCCATTGAGTATATTCCCAATGCCGTGATTCCGGGGGTTGGTCGCCATCCCAAAACAATTATTTTCCTCACAGCAGATGCCTTTGGTGTGCTACCTCCCATTGCCAAACTGACAAAAGAACAGGCCATGTATCACTTCATGTCCGGTTATACCAGCAAAGTCGCCGGAACAGAACGGGGAATTAAAGACCCAGAAGCCACCTTTTCCGCCGGATTTGGCAAATGTTTCTTACCCTTGGCTGCGTCAGTCTATGCCAAATTATTAGGAAAACGATTAGAAGAACACCCTGAAACCAACGTCTATTTAGTCAATACCGGATGGTCAGGTGGCGCCTACGGAGTCGGACAACGGGTTCCGATCTCCTATACTCGTGCTATGGTGTCAGCGGCAGTCAATGGAACCTTAGATAACGCCAAGTTCTATCCCCATCCGATTTTCAAAGTGTTAGTACCCGAAAATATCCCAGGAATTCCTTCTGAAATTTTAGATCCGGTACAAACTTGGAAGAATCCCAAAGCCTATGAAAAACAAGCCAAACAATTAGCTCAGTTGTTTGTGGACAACTTCAAGAAATTTGAAGGCGTTCCTGAAAGTGTTCTGGAAGCTCAACCCAATCTTAACTAAGTTAAGCCCTTGTTAGAGCTTTAACTTTACACGCCTAAATTAATCTTTGATCCAATTTTACCCCCTGACTCTAAAAGTACAGGGGGTTTTTGTCGGTGGTGATTGCAGAACTTTGAGCATTTTTACAATTGTTTACACTCTTCAAATCCTAGTGTAACAATTGAAAGTAGAAAATATTCTGTATCAGGGTCAACAGTTTCCTGTTAAATCTTATTATCAGTCGAAACTTAATTGTGAACCGAGTTAAATTCAATGTGTAATAGGAATAAAAAATGAATTTAAAAACAAAAAAGATTCATTTAAAATGCAATTCTTGTTCTCAGAGTACCGCTTATCAAAAAGCATCCATTGTCTGTCCTCAATGTGGTGGAACCATTCTTCAAGCGGAATATGATCTCGAAGAGTTAGTTCATTCCCACTGGAAAGACAAACTTTCCAGGCGTTACCCCAGTTTGTGGCGCTATCACGAACTTTTACCTTTATTTGATTTCAATCATATTGTCACAATGGGGGAAGGTTGGACACCCTTAATTCATGCCCAACGCTTCGGAAAGTTAATCGGTTTAGATTATCTTTATATTAAAGATGAACGTCAAAACCCCACAGGTTCCTTTAAAGATCGACAAGCTTCCGTGACAATTTCCGTGATGAAGGAACAGGGAATTAAAGAAATGGTTTTAGCTTCAACGGGGAATGTGGCTATTTCCTATTCAGCTTATGCAGCGAGGGCGGGTATTAAACTTTGGGCCTTTCTGTCAGGTTTAACCCCCGATGAAAAAATCCGAGAAATTCGATTATATGGTGCAGAAACGGTCAAAGTCCCTGGAACCTATGATCAAACCAAACAAGTAGCTGCGGAATTTGCTCAAAATCAGGGGATTTTTTTAGATAGTGGCTTGAAAAGCTTTACCAGTGGGGAAAGTATGAAAACAATGGCCCTGGAGTTAGGAGAACAACTGCATGGACAAGCTCCAGACTGGTTTATTCAAGGAGTGAGTGGAGCGATGGGGCCCATTGGAGTCGTTAAAGGGTTTGAGGAAATGATGGCAGTGGGAATGGTCGATCAAGTGCCCCGTTTAGGAATGATTCAATCCTCCGGTTGTAATCCGATGATACAAGCTTTTGAAAAAGGTGAACGGGAAGCCATTCCCGTTACAGACCCAAAAACGGCGATCGCCACATTAGCAACGGGAAATCCGGGTTTTGCCTATAGTTGGCTTTATGATTTAATGCAGAAATATGGGGGAGCGATGGAACAGGCGACGGATGCTGAAGCGTATACCGTGACTCGACTGTTAGCTCAAACCGAAGGAATTTCTGTCGAACCTGCGACGGCTGTAGCGTTTGCAGGATTAATCAAACTGGCTCAACGGGGAATCATCCAACCTCAAGAACGAGTGGTGATTAATTGTTCGGGTCATACCTATCCCGTCGAAGAACAGATTTTAAGCGAGCAATTTGCACCAGAAGCGTCAACCCAGTTTAAGTGGTAATCAAATCTTGTTGAGATTCTGATTCTAAGGGGAAAAACTTCGGATCTTGATCCGCAATTAAAGCCGTCGCTGCCATTCCCGTATGTACCGTACATAATGTCCGAAACGGATCCATAATCGGGTCAATGGCAATAAATAAAACTAAGGCGGCTTCTAAGGGTAATCCTAAAGGTCTAAGAACAACATTCAGGGTCGTTAAGGTCACAATTCCGGTCGCCCCTGAACTGGCCATTCCAGCAAAAATCGAACCGACAATGATAATAGCTAACCCCGATACACCAATCGAAATTTGATACAGTTGGGCAACAAAAACACTCGCCAAGGTGAAATAAACCACTTGACCAAAACGACCGACCGTGACCCCCAAAGGAACAACTAAGTTTGTGGTTTGTAGAGAAAATTTTAAACCCTGACTCATAGTAGAAATCATTGAGGGTAAACACGCTAAAGCATTTGTAGTTGCTAAGGCTAAAATTGTGGGTTCTTGAGCCATAGAAAAGACATAACTTAATGGACATCGAGATCGCACCCAAATCAAAATGGTACTCACGGCATAAATTAATAAATAAGTAAAAACAGCCACCGCAATAAAATTCACCATCGCAAATACAACGTTTAATCCGGTGTGAGCAATTTGTGCCGAAAGCAAACTATATAATCCAAATGGCAGCAGCAAGGTTAACCAACTAATCCATTTATTAAAGGTGCGATAAATAATTTCTAAACCATCTAAAAAAGCCTGAGATGCTGGGGTGCTATCTTGAACCATTCCCAAAGAAATTCCAAAAATAATAGAGAAAAATAAAACCTTTAATGTATCCCCTTTACTCAGGGCATCAAAAATATTATCGGGAATCATACTGATCACAAAACTTCCTAATCCGGGTTGATTTTTTAAGGGAGGTAAAGGTTGATTTAAGGCCACTTCTAAATCAATTCCTGATTTATTCACTAATATCCCTAGGTTTTGTAGGGTTGTTGTACTTAAACCCGTTCCCGGTTTTGTGATTCCAGCAACTAATATCGCAATTACGGCAATGAATACCATTAACACCGGAAAGATAATAATAATGCGTTTGATGGATTTAGTCGCATTATTAGAAGCCATAAGTCGCCCAATACTCATCGTAATTGCTGAAATTAAAATTGGCAAAACACACATTTTCAGCAAGCTTAAATACATCTGACCAATGGGTTCAAGTTGAAAAGCCAGGGACGGTTTTAACAATCCTGTAGCAATAGAAAAAATAATGCTAATTAGCAGGAGCCAAGGATTTTTTAAAATATGAATAACCTGAGATCTCAAACTCTTTTTTTTTAATGGCTTCATGGGTAGACTCTCCTGTGTCCCATTATTAATTCCTTGAATTTAGGATTCCTGCTTAAAAATATCTGGATATTTATTAATTAACTCTTCAACAGTATAGTTTAAGTTATTCAGATCCAGATAAGTATTGACAAATGCTAGAAAATGGTTATAATCCCAAGGAATAACCATCGCCAGTGCATCCTTAGTATCCGTAAGAGCGACGGTTTGAATATCTAAAGCGGAATCAGGTTGAGCGAGTACAATTTTTTTCACTTCTAATTCATCTCGATAAGCAGCTAGGACTTCTCCTTTTTTCACCGCTTCTACAACGTCATCCCACGTTTCAAATTCAACCACTTGAGCCTGGGGAAATCGAGTTTTGGCAAAAAATAACGCATATTGAGTTCCCTGAATCACGCCCAATTTTCCATCTAAATTTTGAATAACTTCTTCAGGGCGTTTATTTTGAGCTTTCTTCGCTAATTCTAAACGATTCACCAACAATCCTTGACGCATACTGACATAAGGAGAAGAAAACAGGACTTTTTTAGCCCTTGCCATACTAATACTTAATTTCGAGATGCCAATATCGGCTTTGTGCTGATATACTAAATCTACAACTTCATTAAAAACTTTTGCTGACCGATCAAATTTAACTTTAACCCCTAATTCGGTGGCAATGGCTTGACCTAAATCAATATCTAATCCGGTTAATTCACCCTGGGAATTCTCGCTAAAAAAGGGCGGGTTATCCGTTCCTAAAACCGCAACAATCAGTTCCCCTTGATCCAAAATTCCTTGAATATCGGGAGGAAGATTAGAGGCAGAATTTAGAGGCGTTGATACAGGAGTCCATGCAGTCAATAGCGCAGAATTATTGAGAGATTTTAAGGTGTCTTGACCTACAACCCCATCCGCCAATAATCCCATACTAATTTGGAAATTATAGACGGCTAATTCAGTTTTTTGATCGTAAATCCCATCAATTGGCCCTGTAAAATAACCGTTTTGCTTGAGTTGCTTTTGCAATTGTTTAACCGCAGTTCCGTAGCTTCCTAAACTGAGTTCTGGAGTTGATTCAGGGGGTTTTACAGGCGGATTGTTAGAAGATGAAGACGGAACGGTTACTAACGGTGTTGTTTCCCGGTTTTTTACTGGAGCTTGATGAGTTTGAGAGAATGAAGTTAAGGATGGAAACAAAATCCCAATTCCTACCACTATGATGAAGAAAACACTAAGGATTTTCCCGTTAAATCTTTTATGGAATCGAGCTTTCAATGGCAATCACCCTCCTGGTATCGATATAGCACCCCTGAAACATCTCATTGTTAGTATAGAGGGATACCTATGAAGAAATTTCCCTAGGTTGAATCTGATGCCCCTAAACTATATCTTAACTTCTAAGGCTCTCCTACTTGATCAGTATCGATTCATTAAACTTATTTTAAGGTAACAGACATTCATGAATTAGGTACTATATTTTACAGAGCCCCATCAACTCCTGCATCTATATTCAAACTCTTCCGTTAGAACACTGTAACTTGATCCATCCTCCCAGTCCAGCCAACATACTAAGAATGGAATTTTTTTAATCCACCCTATCCTATCGCCAGATCACCATGAAAGGAATTCACAAAAATCAGGGAATCGAAACCAGCATCAGTTTAACAACTCTGCTTACAGGTTTTATTCTATTAATGATCAGTTTTACTACAGCAATTGTTTATTTTTCTTGGTACTTTACTTCTAAAAAAAATATCGATCAGATTGTAACTCAAATTAATGAGGAAATTGCCCTATCAACATCTAAAGAATTTGCCGATTTATTTCAAGATGTATCCTATACACAAGATTTAATTGGGAGTACCATTACTCGGAATTTAATTGATATTAATGATCCGCAACAACGGGATAAATTTTTTCTCAGTGTTTTGCAATCTAATCCCAATTTTAGTTTTGTTCAGTTTGCCTACCCTAATGGTAATTATGTTGGTGCACAACGTTTATCTGTAGGAAATGATCGTTCTAAACTTGATCCCCAAGAATTATTAAAACTTCATTTTCGCCAATGGTATCCCGATGAAAAATTAGCAGTAAAAACCACAGATATTTATCAATTAGTAGAAAACGCTCTCCAATTTATAGGAACAACTCAAATTGAAGAACCGAATTGGTATGCTCCTCATCGTCCTTGGTATCAAGATGCTCTAAAAACACCGGGTAAAGCCGCTTGGACAGTTTATGTTTATCGTTCCACCAATACACCAGGGATTGATTCTAATATCACCCTTTATCAAGAAGATGAATTGTTAGGAATTATTGGTGTCGGTTTTGAACTGAAACAAATTTCTCAACGTTTAAAGGAACAACAAAAAGGACGACGAAATATTGATGTTTTTGTGATTAACTCTAAAGGAGAAATGATTGCTTCTACTGATCCCAATGAACATAATCCCATTCAAATTAAAGGTCAGGATCAACCTCAACTCAAGCTATTAAAATACTCTAAAAATCCTGCGTTTCAGCTTGCTGTCCAAACCTTAGAAAAACGGGGAATTGACTTAAAAAGGGTTAGATATCCTCAACAGTGGGGCTACGAAGATCCCCAAACCCACCAATTTTATTATATATCATTGACTCCCATGAATAAATTAGATTGGTTGGTGGGAACAGTTATTCCTGAAGATAAATATATGGATCAAATTAAAAGAAACAATAAAATTTTATTGGTGTTTATTAGCACATTAATTATTGGAACGACGGCGTTAGGAATTGTTGTGAGTGATCGATTTTTTGTTAAACCCATTAAACAGATTCAGAAAATAACCCATCGCGTTGAAAATGGGGATTTAGAAGTGGCAAAACTGGAAATTCAAACCTGTCAAGAATTAGAAGTGTTAGCCCAGGCGATTAATAAGATGATTGTGGGACTGCGAGAACGAGAACGAGAACGAGATATTTTCGGTCGTGTGGTTTCGCCAGAAGTGCGAGAAAAATTATTACAAGGTCAATTGGAATTAGGAGGAGAATTGTGTTGGGTATCCGTTTTATTTAGCGATATTCGCAATTTTTCTACCCTATCGGAAGAAATGAAACCGCAAGAAGTTGTAGCATTTCTCAATGAATATTTAACAGAAATGACTGACGCTATTCGCCCTTGGGGAGGATATGTTAATAATTTTATTGGGGATGCAATTGTGGTAATTTTCGGCGCCCCCTTATCCCCAGCCGAAACCGAATGGCGGTCAGTGGCGGCGGCATTAACTATGCGTGAACGTTTAGGAGAATTAAATCAACGGCGAATTCAACGGGGGGAAGTACCGATTCATGCGGGAATTGGGATTAGTAGCGGCGAGGTGGTTGCGGGACAAATTGGCTCCTTAGAACGGTTATTATATACGGTGATTGGTGATGCGGTGAATGTGGCGGCCCGTTTGGAAACCTTAACTAAAGAATATCCTGAATATAATATTTTAATTAATGAATCAACGGCTGCCGCCCTAGAAACTCATCAAGATATTATCTTGAAAAGTTTAGGGGAAGTCAAAGTTAAAGGTCGTAAACAACCTGTCGAAGTTTATGCAGTTTTAGAGTGGAAAACAGTAGAAATTCCTCCTTCCATTCCTACAGAAATCATGAATTGACATGAAGAAAATTAAGGTACTCCAGTCTAAATCCCACATTCCGCAAATGGGGGCTAAATTTTCAACTTTTTTTAAGAAATTTATATTTTATATTCCATTGGACTGTAAGGGGGGTTGAAATAATATGTTAAATAACAAATCAATTATTATGAATAACTAGCTAAATTATTCTCAAATTTAAAGATTATTCCAATTATAATAAAGCTATCCCAAATCGATTTAGGTTTATTTTATAGGTTGAAAAAACTGGTATAGTATTATGATTGCTTTATGAGCGAAAGAGCAAGTTTACTTCAACGCTGCTATCAGGGCTTGGCCAACATTCCGATCCGAGTGTTGCTGACAGTTCCATTTATGTTGCAATTGGTGGGAGCGGTTGGGATAGTCGGTTATTTGTCCGATCGCAGTGGACAGCAATCAGTCAGGGAACTGGCAGACCAACTCACGCAACAGGTATCGCTACGGATTCACGATCGCCTCACCATCTACCTGCACACCCCCCAAGACGTTGTAGCCGCAAACTATTTGGCAGTACAGCAGGGAACCCTTGACCTGAAAAACTTTGAGCAGCTACAACAGCAATTTTGGCAACAAGTTACCCTTAACCCCTTAATCGAAGGTGTCCTCTTTAGCAACGAGGAAGCAGAAGTCATTGCTTATGGTCGTTTTCAGAGTGAAGAAATTGTCAAAGAATCGGAAAAAGTTACTGGGGAAAACTTGTCGGTTAGTATGCCTTTTTTCTATAGCTTGAAAAGTAACGATCTCGGTAAACGGAAATATTATTTGGTTGACCCCAAAGGCAATCCTCGCAAACTCATCTATACCTTCAAGATTGATAACCGCATAGCTCCTTGGTATCGCTATGGCAAAGCTGCTCGTCAACAAACTTGGTCGCCCATTTGTGTTTACAAGATTTTACCGACTTTAGGAATTTACGCCCTCACTCCCATCTACGACGCTACCGGAAAATGGCGGGGGGTTTTTGCTTCTGATTTTACCCTGGCTGCACTCAATACCTTTCTGAATCAGCTAAAATTCTCACCCTCTGGACAGACTTTTATCATGGAGCGTTCTGGCAATTTGGTTGCCACATCTACCCTAGAGCTACCCTTTGTGAAGCCAGCTTTAGGGGAACCAACGCGATTATTAGCGGTAAATAGCAAGGATACCCGAACACGAGATATTGCTCGGCAACTTACCCACAAATTTGGCAACTTGAGTACCCTGCAAACAACCCAACAACTGACGCTGATGAGTAACCACGAGCGGCAGTTTGTCCGGGTGACTCCTTACCAAGATCCATACGGGTTGGATTGGCTGGTGGTGGTGATCATTCCCGAATCCGATTTCATGGCAGACATTCATGCTAATACCCAGCGAACCTGGCTGTTGTGTGGGCTAACTTTAGTCGTGGCAGCAGGGACAGGAATGTTGAGTGCGCGTTGGATTGCTATCCCCATTCGTCGCTTGCAGCAAGTCGCAGAAGCTCTTGCCGAAAGACAGTTAGATTATCCAGTTGAAATCTCTGGAGTCGGTGAAGTAGCACGGCTGACGATCGCGTTTCAACGGATGGCGCATCAGCTTAAAACGTCGTTTCGATCGCTGCAAGAGAGCGAACAACGATTTGAGCATCTTCTGCACAACGTTCCAGTGGGAATCAGCGTCTTTGATAGCACCGGAAATCAAATTTTACTCAATCAACTCGGTGAAACGATTTTAGGGCGAGGAAATCTTCCCAACTTGTCCCTTGAACAACTATCCGCAGCCTATCAAATTTATCAAGCAGGAACTAATCAACTTTATCCTGTAGACCAGTTGCCAGTTACACAAGCACTGCTCGGCGAGACAACTTTCGTAGATGATATCGAAATCGAAGTCAAGGGTGAGCGAGTAGCCCTGGAGATTCATGCCATTCCGTTTTTTGATGCAGCAGGCAATCTTCTCTATGCTATTCTTGCCTTTCAAGATATCACGAAACGACGACAAGCCGAGCGGATTTTAACCGATTATTCCAGAGAGCTAGAACACCAGATTGCCGAACGCACCCAGGAACTCCAACGCAGTGAAGAACGGTTTCGCAGCTCCTTTGAAGATGCTCCTATCGGCATGGCATTAGTAGCGCTTGAGGGTCAATTTATTCGTGTCAATCGATCGCTTTGTCAAATCCTGGGTTACTCTCAAGAGGAATTGCTGACCAAAACTTTTCCAGAAATTACCCATCCTGATGATGTGGCAACGAATTTAGAGCAAGTACAAAGAGCGATCACAGGTGAAATTAACATCTACCAAGTGCAGCAGCGGTATTTGCATCAACAAGGTCATATTGTCTGGGTTCTGGTGAATGTATCGCTTGTCCGAGATAGCCGGAAAGATCCTATTTACTTTATTGCCCAAATTCAAGATATTAGCGATCGCTATGCGATCGAACAAATGAAAAATGAATTTATCTCCATTGTCAGTCACGAACTACGAACTCCCCTGACTGCCATTCACGGTTCTCTCGGTATCTTGGAATCAAGACTCTATCACAACAATTCTGAAAAGTTTAACCATCTGATTTCAATTGCTCTTAATAATAGTGAGCGACTGGTGCGATTGGTGAATGATATCCTCGATTTAGAACGATTGGAGTCGCAAAAAACCGAGTTGGTGAAGGAAGCTTGTGAGGTGACGGATCTGATCGAGCAAGCCGTTGAAACTGTGCAGCCTCTAGCGGATACTGCTAAAATCCATCTGGATTGGACACCGCTTGCTGTCTCGGTATGGGCTGCACCAGACGCGATCGTGCAAACCTTAACCAACCTGTTGAGTAATGCTATCAAGTTTTCGCCTGCGGGTAGTACAGTATCAATAAAAGCAGAGGTTGTCGAAGCGATGGAGAAAGTCAGGGAGAACACCCATACTCCACTACCTTATATTCTCTTTTCTACTTGCGATCGCGGACGAGGGATTCCTGCGGATAAACTCGAAACAATTTTTGGTCGATTTCAGCAGGTGGATGTACAAGATTCCCGACACAAGGGAGGAACGGGGTTAGGACTTGCTATTTGCAAGAGTATCGTTCAACAGCACCAGGGACAGATTTGGGTAGAGAGTGTGTGGGGCACAGGAAGCACCTTTTATTTTACCTTACCCGTTCAGCCACAAGGGGAATGATCGAGAGAATGGGAAATTTTCTCCTTCTCATATATTTCTTATATTTTTCCTCTACCTTGCTTAGTTGATAGACCTTCTTGAGTAAGAGGACAATGTAATGTTGACAAGCGAGCATTCCAAAAGATTAGCTTCTACTAAAACCTTGCCAATAGTTAACAGCTACAATGAAACAGATGCAAATAATTTTAAATTTATGTTTTGAGATTGAATTTTATCTCAAGATTGCTATTAGTTGCACAATAGTTCAGCAGGTATTCTATTTTCTGTTAAACAATGTCGAACTCAACTTTTTAACAGAGGTGCTGTTGTACTGGTTCGTTGGTTCAATATCATTTTATTTACTTGGTATTCTCATTGAGAAAGGAATCAAAAGCAACGATATTTTGCGGGATAAACTGACTGCAAGGGTTAAGCCAGTAAAAAAGCAAGCATTTCCTTCATTTACCCTAAAAGGAATCATTACAGGGGAAATTAAAGCTTTTATATCCGCGTTAATAATTCTATATCTAGCTCCCGAAGTTCATAGAGGAAATAGCTTACTCCTCAATCTGGGATGGTTTTTGATGAGAATAGTTGCTGCTGATTTCTGTTTTTACGTCGCCCATTGGCTCTTGCATAAAAAATTCTTGCTGAAAATCCATCTTAAACATCATGAGTTTCGTGATTCATCAAGTTTTGTCGCTGGACATAAGAGCCTTATTGAATATATTATTGTCACCATCACAGACGTTTTGCCTATCTTTATATTTGGATATGACATCACTCAAATCTGTGCCTGGACTGTTATAGGCAATGCTTACAATTTAGAAGGTCATAGTTCTTTGTCAATATTTTTCATTCCCTCAGATTTTCACGATCTTCATCACAGTGATTTTAAGGGAAACTATGGGATTCACGGATTTTGGGACAGGGTATTTAACACACTGAATCCTCCTACAAAGAAGCCAGGAATTATGTTCCCTGTGAGTCTTCTTGAGAAGAGAATCATCAAGTCTTCTATTAGTGTGGCTGACGCACCCTCTGATTAAAGTCAAGGGGATTCTCAAGCATCTGTTACGAGGCAGACTGAAGCCCTGGTTCTCCAGCTTTCTTCGAGCTTCTTCGACTCCCGACACAAGGGAGGAACGGGGTTAGGACTTGCTATTTGCAAGAGTATCGTTCAACAGCACCAAGGACAGATTTGGGTAGAGAGTGTCTTGGGAGCCGGAAGCACCTTTTATTTTACCTTACCAATTAACCAGGAAGCGGTATCTTTGGCAGGGGAATGACATCAGAAAATCAGAAATTTTCTTTTTCTCATATTTTTCATATATTTTTCCACTACCTTACTTATTGATGCTTAACTGGCATAGCGATCGCCGTGATGAAGAAACCAATCCACTTAATGTAGAAACTTGTTTTGATGTGGAGACAGAACGGTTGCTCAAACTGTTCGAACAACTGGCTTGAGATTTTATATACCAAAAACCCATTAATCGAGGTTTCTAAAAAACAATGGAAAGTACAAATATTTACGAACAGGAAAAAGGTCTGGCAATTCTTGAATATCAGAATTATCCTGAAGCGATTCAAGAATATATGGCACTGGAGGAAGCTTTTCTATTAAAGCATTTGCAAGGAGCTAAAAGTCTGCTAGAAATAGGCTGTGGAGATGGTCGGTATCTGAAGATGCTTGCCCCAGTTGTGGGAGAAATACTCGGCATTGACTATGCTGAATATCTGGTCAATGTTTCCAGAAACAGAACCAAGAATTTGCATAATGTTGATGTGATTCTTATGAATGCCAAGGATTTACCATCTCTTCTGTCTAAGACCTATCAATTTGCCACTTTAGCTTGGAATACCATTGGTAATATGTCCCCAGAAATTCATCCAGATGTGTTTAGGGGGCTGAGTCAATGGGTTGAAGAAAAAATTTTTATTTCCACCTATCAATGCAGTGATGCCGTCATGCAGGAAAGATTGAAACTGTACGAAAATTGTGGCTACAAAGTAAATAGTATTAATGGAAATAAGGTGATTATGGAAGATGGACAACATACTGCTTATGCTTATCCCCTCAACTATTTTCAAGAGTTACTGGAGTCTAATCATTTCTCAATGGAAACTTACGCTCTAGGTTTTTGTGGGGTAATGATTGTAGGAACTAACCAGAATTTTAGGTAAAAATTAATCGGAATTTTATAAAACTTAACTAAATAGCTCGGAATTAATCAGTTGCTACCCAAAAATTATCAAAAACATGATATTTCCCCCAGAAACTCAAGTACAAAAAAACTTTTTTGATCGTCGGGCGATCAACTTTTATGCTGGCCCTGGTGCTATCCCTTTACCCGTTTTGGAAAGAGTTCATGCAGAACTGTTTAACTTCAATGGTACGGGGATGAGTGTGATGGAATTAAGCCATCGCAGTGATGAGATTCAATTTATCATTGATGATAGTGCTGAACGCATTAAGAAGTTGATGGGTTTAGATGATCAATTTGAGATTATCTTCCTCCAAGGTGGAGGATCATTGCAATTTCTCATGGTTCCCATGAATTTCTCTCAACCAGGTGATCAAATTGATTATATCGATACGGGATATTGGACAGGAAAAGCGATTCGCTCTGCACAAAGTTTAGGGAGAGACTTAAAAATTATCGCTTCATCATCTGATTATAACCACACCTCTGTTCCCAACTTAAATCAGATTCATACCCGTCCGGGCGCTAAGTTTCTTCACCTTTGTAGCAATAACACCGTTGTTGGTACTCAATTTCATAGCTTTCCAGAAATTCCGATTCCGGTGATTGCTGACATGAGTTCCGATTTTATGAGTAAGCAGATTGATGTTAGCAACTTGAGTGTTATTTACGCCCATGCTCAAAAAAATGTTGGACTCGCCGGGACTACTATTGTCTTAATTCGCAAAGAAATGTTGACCAAAATTTGCGAGGGCCTACCTGAATTTTTCGACTACCGCACCCATATTAAAAGCAAGTCTAATTATCATACTCCGCCCTGCTTTTCAATTTATATCACTTGGCAGATTTTACGATGGATTGAAGAAGATATCGGGGGACTGGAAAAGCTAGGAAAAATTAACCAGAAGAAGGCTTCATTACTTTATGATTTTATTGATTCAACGTCTTTATTTCATTGTCCTGTAGAGCCATCTTCCCGTTCTCAAATGAATGTGGTTTTTACAATTCCAAATGAAAGCCTAGAAAAACAGTTTATTTACGAAACTTCTCAAGCGGGAATCATTGGAGTAGCCGGACATCGCACTAGAGGAGGATGTCGGGTTAGTCTTTATAACGGTGTCACCCTAGAAGCAGTAGAAACGCTGATATTATTTATGAAAAAATTTGCCAAGCAGCACTCGAACTCAGTAACTCAAGTTATTATTTAGGTACAAAAACAATGAAATTAAAAAAATTCACCGAAGCAGAAACCGAAGCATTTTACGATAGTGAAGATAGTCTATATCGAAGTTTCTGGGATGAAGAAGGCAGTCTCCATTGGGGGTATTTTGACAACTTAGAAGACTCTCAGCCTGAAGAGTTTATTAAGGCTTGTCAACGATGGAATCACTATATGCTCGAACAAAGCAAAATTGATGCCTCTTCCAAGGTGTTAGATATTGGTTGTGGCAATGGTAACACCGCGATTTGGCTGGCGCAACAAACGGGTTGTGAAGTTGTTGGCATCGATCTAAGCGGTGTGCGAGTTAATAATGCTCAAGAAAAAGCTAAAAATTATCCTCACCTGCATATTTCCTTCGAGAAAGCATCTGCAACTAACTTACCTTATGACGATAATTCCTTTACCCATGTTTGGAGTCAAGCCACAATTTATCACATTCCGCAAAGGGAGAAAGCATTACAAGAAATTCAGCGAGTTCTTCAAGAAGGGGGAATATTTCTCTTTGATGATTTGATAACGCCTACCCCAGAAATTAGCCCTTCGGGTTGGCAATATGTTTACGAAAGATTACTTTTTGAACCTACTTTTAGCTTTGAGAGTTATGCAGATTTCCTCAGTCAGTTAGGCTTATTGGTTAGGGAAAAAGTAGACTTGAGCAACCACCTCAAAAAAAGCTATGAATTGCTCTCTCAACTGGCTTTTGAAAAATATCCAGATTTAAGCATAGCATATCAAAAAATGTGCGAGGCTATTGATAAAAGGGAGTTAGGATGGGGATTTTATCTTTGTACGAAAGTTAGCGATCGCTTAACTTGGATTTACGAAACAAATGATAAAGAAACCTTACGGAATAAGTACAATGCTTGGGCGAGAATCTATGATCAAGAATTAGATGAATCCTATCGGGTTTCTCCGATTAATTCAGCCCAAACTTTAGCCCAATTCTTGCCCCAAAAAGATGCAATCATCCTCGATGCTGGTGCAGGTACAGGAATGGTGGGAGAAGCGCTTGCCGAACTTGGATATACCCAAATTGTAGGAGTCGATCTTTCCGAGGAAATGCTAGAAATTGCTCGAAAAAAACAAGTTTATCGGGATTTGTACCTGGGAAACTTAGAAGAAAAATCCCTAAAAACATTTGACAAGGAATCATTTGATGCCATTATTTCTGTAGGCGTTTTCACCTTTGGTCATGTTCATCCCCAAGCTTTAAAAAATTTATCTTCTTTGTTAAAGTCTGGAGGCTATTTTCTCCTAACGGTGCGAGAAGACTACTACAATACTAATGAATCTTTAAAACAGGTGCTAGAAGAGTTGTCATGGCGTTTAATTGAGCGGAAGGAATTTAATGCCTTTGAAGTAGAACCTATGTATGCTTTTCTGTGGCAAAAACCTAACTCTTGACACCAATTTGCACAATCAAATCCCAACTATCAAAAGAAAATTGAGGAAAAATCATGGCTACAATTAAACTGATGCACGCCAAACTTCATCGAGTTCGGGTAACAGAGGCTAACCGTCATTATGTGGGTAGTGTCACCATTGATCAAGACTTACTGAAACAAGTCGGTATTTTGCCTTTAGAAGAAGTGGAAATTGTTAATATTGACAATGGAAATCGCTGGTCAACTTATGTTTTACCAGGAGAATCTGGATCGGGTCAAATTTGTCCCAATGGTGGCGGGGCACTATTGTGTCAAGCTGGAGATACTTTGATAATTTGGGCAAATGAACATCGGGAACGTTCTGAAGTTTTGCTGTATGGACATGAAGCGCGGGTACTAATCGCGGATGAAAATAATTGCCCTCAAGAAGTATTCTGTCAAACCCTAATTCCCAAGGGAGAAACCCTGGAATACAACGGTTATCAAACCATAAACGGGAAAGAATCCCTAAAAGATAAATTAGAGGTGCTGTTAAAGTCCTAAAATCAGCCCGAAAAACCTGATTTCTAAAGTGGGCAACCAGCCCACAAAACCTCAATTAACTAAACTATCATTCATCACAATGTTCAACCCTAATTATCTCACAGTTGAAGACAAACGCTTTCATTACATTTGGTTACGCGATAATTGCCTTTGTCCCCAGTGTCGCCATCCCACTTCTTTCCAGAAAATTCATAATATTAGCGATCGCACCACTCCTCCCAAACCTTTATCCGTAGAATTAGGGGAAGAAGAATTAACGATCGACTGGGATGAAAACCCATCCCATCAGAGTATTTTTCCCCTTTCTTGGTTGATGATTCATGCTTACGATCAACCCCATCGTCGGAGTGAAAAGGGGAAAGAAGAAAAATTTCTCTGGGACAAAAGCCGGATCGAAGCTTACTCACCCCAGTATCATGATTTTCCCAATTGCGATCGTACCTCCTGGGTTAAGGAACTTTTCCAGCTAGGATTTACTGTCCTAGAAAACATGAAATTAGAGGAATTAGCGCCTTTTCTCGCCGACAACATCGGGCCAATCTATCACACCGAATACGGAGCTTTTGCTCCGGTAAAATTCAAACCAGGAGCGAATGATTTAGGAGAAACGGGTTATCCCCTATCACCCCACACCGATTACCCGAATCGGTATAATCCCCCCTTGATAGTCTGTTTTTACATGGTAGAAAATACGGTACTGGGTGGGGAAAGCATTCTAGTAGATGGGTTTCGCATCGCCCAAGACTTTCGTAAAGATCATCCAGAATACTTTCAAATTTTAGCCCAAACCCCGATCCAGTTTCAACAGTTTTACATAGAGTTTCAATATTATTACCAGCGCACACAAACCATCTTAAAACTTGATTACCAAGGAGAAGTAGAGGAGATTAACTTTGGTCACTCCCATGCCTATAATTGGAATTTATCTTTTGATAAAATGGAACCCTTTTATACAGCTTACTCGGCATTTTTTCGTTATATCGAAAATCCCGATTACCAATACTGTATCCGCCTCCAACCTGGCAATTGTTTGTTAATGCAAAACGCGAGAATTCTTCACGGACGTAAAGCTTTCAGTGCTAACTCCGGTAGCCGACATCTTGAGGTCGCTTATTTGGCTTGGGACTACTTTACGGGACGGCATAATTTTGAGCAGTTTAAGCACTTTTAAGGGGTTTGATCAAGACAGGATTCTTCTGAAGGAAGGAATCGGTTAACTTGTAGGGGTCAATCTCATATATTTCTTATATTTTTCACCTAAAGTATTGTAGGCAAACGGGTTCACCGACGTCTCCTACGGCCAGGGAGTTGTCCAAGAAGACTATACCAGGAGATCAACTAATTATGGAACAAATTTTAAACACCCTAAAAAACATCAATATCGATGTTTCAGGTGTCCCAGTCGGCAAAATTATTCTAGTGATTCTGATCCTGACAATAACACAGGTATTCAGACGATTTTTGATCGAAGCAATTATTAAACGCATTGAGTATTTAACCCGAAAAACCGAGAGTACACTAGATGATGAGTTAATTGCGATTATCAAACCCGCCTTAAGTTGGCTGATTCTGATTGGTGGATTTTGGCTCGTCAAGGAGATTTTGGCGACCAATATTGGGCCACAATTGAGCGAAGCAATTACTAAAGTTCTCAACTTAATTGTTTTTTTCATCATTGCTTATGTAATTTATCGCAGTGCTTCAATCTTCGGGCAGCTAATTGCTAACGTCTTGCTGCGTACCGAAACTGAACTCGATGAGTTACTCAGACCCTTGATGCCAAAGATTTTTCAATCGGCAGCCATTATCGTCATCGCAATTAAAGTCAGTGAAATATTTTTAGGACAATCCGCAGCAGCACTGGTGGGTCTATTAGGGGGTGCTGGGATTACTTTAGGTTTGCTGTTGAAAGATATTGTTTATGACTGGTTTTGTACCGTTATTATCTATTCTGATGGTCTCTATCGAGAAGGCGATTGGGTTTCAGTCTCAGGATTACAGGGTTTTGTACAAATCATGAGTATAGGATTTAGAACTACAACCCTCCATGTTTATCAGTGGGGTTCAATTGTGAAAATGCCTAACTCTAAAATGATTACCGGAATCGTAGAAAATTGGTCACAAAATCCAGGTAATGAATTAAAATGGGGCATTAGTTTAACGCTCAAAATTGATAGTATTTCAGCCAAGCAAACTGCTCGAATCTGTGATGCAATTCGAGAAATGCCCGGATTTATTGACGGCTTGTCTAAAGAGATGATTGTTCGGTTTAGCAAGATTGAAAATAATGCCCGTGTGATTAACATCGTTGCTTTTGTTAATGATGACAATCTCTACTTTGATGCGGAGAAAAATTTGAACCTAGCCATATTAGAACTCCTAGAACAAGAGGGAATCGATTTCTTATATGTCGATCTCCGAACCGACCCAGAACACTATAAACAAAGTCAGAAAGCAGCCAACAATTAAATCTATAGCAATCCTATTTGAGTTGTATCCAAAATTTGGGTTCAAAAGGGAACAGGGAACAGGGAACAGGGAACAGGGATAATACTTTTGGCTGTTTCATATCAGTTTTAAATTATTACAACCGATTTGGGATTGCTATAGCCTTCCGAGTTGATCAAGGTCAAAATTTATGATTTAAAGGAAATTGGGAATAGGGAAGGGTGATAATATATTGATCTTTATCTTGATATTAAATCTTCCCTAACTCCCTTTAAAAAGGGTAGAACAGGATAAAACAGTAATTCAGGAGGATATCATCTCAGATTTAATCAGTAATTTTTGGCTTAAATTAACACAAATATATGCTTAAATTCTACTTAAGCACTACACAAATTTGGCTATTTTTTTGATTGTTAAAATGTAAAATTTTTAAAAGTAAATCTTGACGATTGATTTTGAGTATGAAATTATGTTGATAGAACATTTAAAATTAAAAAAAAGGAACGTGATGTTAACAACTTGTTTGCAAAATATTGCTCAATCAAATCAACATCTAAATCGGGAGGGTGAAGATGTTATTCAAGGATTAACTAACGAATTTAAGTATTTACCGCCCAAATATTTTTACGACGATCACGGATCAAACTTATTTGAACAAATTTGCGAGTTACCCGAATATTACCCCACTCGAACAGAAGCCTGGATTTTGAGCCAATATGCCGATGAAATTGCTCAAATTACAGGGGGTTGTGAACTGGTAGAATTAGGGAGTGGCAGTTCTACAAAAACACTATTTCTGTTAGATGCTTATCAAAAAATTGCCAATCGATCTCAATATATTCCCATTGATGTAAGCGGTGGCATACTTAACTCTACCGTTGTCAAACTACAACAACAATATCCGACTTTCTCAATTCAAGGATTAATCGGAACCTACGAACAAGCGTTAGTTAAGCTAGAATCAACCCCAGTATCATCACGGATGATTTTTTTCTTAGGGAGTTCTATGGGGAATTTTAATCCCAGAGACTGTGATATTTTCTTAAGTCAAATTGCCAAAACATTACAACCCGGTGATTACTTTCTATTGGGAATTGATTTACAAAAACCCAAAGACATCTTAGAGCCAGCTTATAACGATAGTCAGGGTGTTACCGCAGCTTTTAATCTTAATATGCTTTCCCATTTGAATTGGCGTTTTCAAGGCAATTTTGACCTAAATTTATTCACCCATCAAGCGATTTACAATCAAGAAGATCATCAAATCGAGATGTATCTGAATTGCCAAAAGAGTCATTGGGTATCCCTAGACCGTTTAGATTTAAAAGTTTTCTTGGCTAAGGGAGAATCTATTCTGACTGAAATTTCTCGCAAATTTGATTTAGCATCTCTGCAAAAACAACTGGAGTACAAGCACCTCAAAACCGTAAAAATTTGGACAGATCCAAAACAATGGTTTGGGTTAATCCTTTGTCAAGCTGGAAACGATTTTGTTGAGAAAATTGAACAATAAAACCCGATTTTTGGATTTTATTTTGAGAAAACATTTATCGTCATTACCCATGAACACCCTTGTATCTAATTGTCCTCCCAAACTAGATTGTTGCGATCGCCAAACCCTCCTCAATTATTTTCAGGAAGCTTGGCAACTCGAAGATCTACTTCTGAAAAGTTTAGTCGGAGAAGATACATTTTATCTGAATCCTGACCCTTTGAGAAATCCGCTTATTTTTTATCTCGGACATTCGGCGGCTTTCTATATTAATAAATTAATGCGCGTTGGATTATTAGAAGAAAGCCTGAATCAAGACTATGAAATTCTGTTTGGAGTTGGGGTTGATCCCGAAACACCCACCGAATTAAATCAAGCGATCGCTCATTTGGAATGGCCAGACCTTACCTCGGCTTGGCAATATCGAGAACAAGTTTTAGAAATACTATCAGAATTTATTGAAAAAACGCCGATTACTTTGCCAATTCTTCCCGATTATCCCCTGTGGGCGTTAATCATGGGAATAGAACATCAGCGCATTCACATTGAAACCTCTTCAATGTTATTTCGCCAGTTACCCATTGAAAGAGTTAAACGTCCTTCAGACTGGAAATATGCCCCTTCTAATGGTTTTACTCCTGAAAATGAAATGGTAAAAGTTGCAGGTGGAATTGCAAAACTGGGTAAAGCTTTTGATGATCCAACCTATGGTTGGGATATTGATTATGGGTCACGCACCGTTGAAGTTGCACCTTTTTTAGCGAGTAAATATCTAATTACTAATAGCGAATTTCTGGATTTTGTTAAGGCGGGTGGCTACGAAAATCAAGACTATTGGGATGAAAAATCTTGGCAATGGAAAACTGAAAATAATATCCAACATCCCAAATTTTGGCGATTAGAAAATGGGAGTTATAAATATCGCGCTCAGTTTGATGAAATGGATTTACCGTTAGATTGGCCAGCAGAAGTTAATTACTATGAAGCAATGGCTTATTGTCGTTGGAAAGGTGAAGGAACTCGGTTAATGAATGAAGCCGAGTACAATGTCGCCACTTACGGTAATGGTTTAGTAGGAGATGTAGACCATTACAATCTCAATTTTAAATTCGGTTCACCGAGTCCTGTTGGAATGTTAGAAACGGCAAAAAGTTACTCTGGACTCTATGATTTGCGGGGGAATGTTTGGGAATGGTTAAGTGATCATTTAAACCCCCTTTCAGGATATGAACCCCATTTCCTTTATGAAGACAATTCAGCCATCTTTTTTGATACCCAGCATCAAATGATGTTAGGAGGATATTGGATTACAAACGGCACAGAAGCGTTGAAATATTATCGCAATTGGTTTCGTCCCAATTTCTATCAACACGCTGGTTTTCGGATCGTTCAAGATATTAATAACAGGGAACAGGGAACAGGGAACAGGGAACAGGCAGGAAAAGAGTTCTCTATTTAGATTTTAGCATCTGTTTATGTCCTAAAACCCTAGGCGCGACTGCTATAGCTAATACAGTTATCAAGTATCCGCATTATCAGTTATCAGTAAATAGTCTATTAAACTCTTAATTTTGATTTTGATAATGAAATGAGTAACCTATTAATTATCTTGGCTGAAGTTAGCCTGGTGATCATTATTTTTCTAGTTTTGATTGGGATAGTGAGAAATTCATCCCAACTCTTAATTAAATTTTCTATCTTTAAAAGCGAAGATCCCCGAATCAAAACCCTGCGTCGCAATATCACAAGATTGTTGGTATTAATTGGCTTATTGCTGTGTATTTTGATTGTCGGGGTGAATGGGTTTTTACTCTATCAAGGTAAAAATATTCAACAATATACACTCAATTTAATTAGCCGTATTCCCCCTGAATTTTGGATTACCCTCGGAATCGGTATTGGTCAAAGTATTGGTGCTGTTGTTGTAGCAGTAATCGCCCTAAAACTGCTGAAATATTGGCTAAAAATAGCCAGCACTCGCGCCAAAAACATCGAAAGAAGCACCGCCGACGATGAAAGTATTGATGCTTTCTTTACCGCCCTTTATCAAAGAATCCGAGGCGGAATTTGGCTGGGGGTAATTATTTGCTGTACCCAATTTCTCAAATTACCCGTCATCGTTTCCGAATATCTCTATATCGGACTCCGAATCTATCTGATTATAGCAGTTGGATTACTGATTCTAAAAGCTGTTGCCGCCATTGTCGATACCCTCGATATTCTCACCCTCAAATACTCTAACTCCGATAACCTGTTACGATTTTATGCTCGTCTCCAACACCTGATTCCATTATTAAAACGGTGTCTGGAATTTGTTATCTATGTCTGCATCGCCACATTAGTAACGCAACAGATCCAATTAATCGCCCAACTCTCCACTTTTGGTCTACGAATTATTAAGATTATTGGCATAGTCTTCTTAAGTCAAGTATTATTTGAAGTCATCCACTTACTCGTAGAAGAAATAGTATTTAAAGAGCAGAATTTGACGGATATCCAAAGAAGTAGACGCTTAACTCTAATTCCTTTGTTTAAGAGTTTATTGCAATACTCAGTATATTTCACCGTAGGGATTTTTATCCTCTATACCCTTGATATTAATCCTACTCCCATATTAGCAGGTGCGGGGATTGTCGGTATTGCTATCGGTTTAGGAGCCCAGACCCTAATTAACGATATCGTCAGTGGGTTTTTTATTCTGTTTGAAAACTACTATTTAGTGGGGGATTATGTTGAGTTGAGGAAAGCCGAAGAAACAACAGTAGAAGGGATTGTTGAAGCCATCGAACTCAGAACAACCCGCATCCGACATCCCAATGGTCAATTACAAATTATTCGCAATGGTGATATGAGTTCCATTACTAACTATTCTAAACAATATGTTTTTGCAGTAGTAGAAGTTAGTGTCCCTTATGATTCTAATTTAGTTTATATCTATCAAGTTATTGAGGACATAGGACAGGAGTTAAAAGCTAATTCTACAGATATTCTGGAGCCTACACAAATTGATGGGGTAGAAAGTCTGAGCGAGTCCAACTTATTGCTACGGACATTAACTAAAGTCAAACCTGGAAAACATCTTCAGATTCAGCGAATTTTACGAAAGATATTTATGGATACCTTGTTACAGGAAAAAATTCTACTTCCGGCTAATAATGAAACTAGCGAAGATTAATCTGGCATTCTCTGAAAAAATCAGATTTAACCGAATGAGTCAAACCTTAAATTTTACCGACGTTAATCACAAGCACGGAGTCAGTTCATGAAACTAAAACAACATAAATTAATTCAAAAAATCATGATTGTTTACACAAAAAATTTGCAAAGTATATTAATCCTTACAGGAATAGCAATTTCTACCTCTTTCATCTATCCCTGTAATGTTCAAGCTCAATCTTTGACTGAGAAAGGAAATATATTAATCGCCCAAAATCTAGGAGGAATAGTCCGAGAAATTCCACTAGAAGAAGTTGCAATTCCCGCCATGTCTGCTGCAAAAACCGCAACTAATGCTGAATTTGAAAAAGCTCGAATAGAACTGAAATCAGATGGTTCATTAATCTACATCCTCCGAGGAAAAAACCAACAAGGTTTTCAAGTAGAAGTACAAGCAACTCCCACAGGTACTCTTGTTCAAGTTGATGAACAAATTGATGTCAGTGCAGTCCCTGAAATTGCCGTCAAAGCCTTCCAAAAATGGGCACCCAATGAACAACTCATCAGCACTTGGCGAAGTACCCGTCTGGGGGAATTTTACTATCAATTTGTCATTCAAGATTTTTGGTTAGAAATCGCAGCCGATGGTAATCAAATCATCATTTATCGAAAAAAAATCAATCTTTAGATTTTAGGGTAAAGGCGAGGCGCACCTCGCCGCTAGGATGAATTGGATTTGAAAATAGGTGTCCGATTAATTTAGACCCACTCTCTTTACAATTTTTAATTGCTATTAAACCTGATTTATATGACAAAAATCATGACACAATTCCCGCTCAATTTCTGGCATAAACTGTTAACGGCTACATTAACAATCACCACAATTTATTTTCCCAATAACCCAGCTTGGGCGCAATTACTGAGAGGTGCGGGTGATTCTTTTGCTGAACCGCTTTATCAGCGTTATAGCCAAGAATACCAACAGCAAACCGGAGAAATGTTTAAATATACAACCATTGGGAGTGGGGGAGGAATTCGCTTATTTATTAACAAATCTATTGACTTTGGCGGGAGTAGTTTAATTCCCACTCCCATTGAACAAAACCAAATGGAAGATGGGTTACTAATGATACCCACAGGAGGAGGAGCTTTAGCTATTGTTTATAACCTGCAACAAATCACCAGAGAAGTTAAATTATCCCGTGAGCAACTAGCAAAAATATTTACTGGAAAAATTACGAATTGGCAACAGATTAATCCCAGTTTTCCTAATCAAAAAATCCAAGTTGTTGTTTGTTCAGATCATTGTGCTACTAACTTTATTCTCACTAAATATTTAAACAGAATTACTGAAGGGAAAATTCCAGCTAGTCGAAATCCTGATTGGGGATTTAAGGTGTTTTCTAGCTTTCCCGAAGATAGTGGAATCGCTGGAGAAGTCCGTAGAATTGAGGGAGCTATTGGCTATGTGCAAAGTAACGTTGCTGTTGCTAATAATCTGTCAATTGCTCGTATTGAAAATCAGACAGGTCGTTATGTTCAACCCACTTTAGCAGAAACTCAAAAAGCTCTAGCAAATGTCAAGTTTAATGATAACTTTACCACAGAAGATATCAAAGATCCAGACGAAGGTTATCCGTTGGTAAGTTTAACTTGGCTCCTAATTTATAAACAGTATCTTAATCCCGATACGTTGCAAGCCACTCAAAATCTATTGACCTGGATTTTAACAGAGGGTCAAACTTTTAATGAGCCATTAGGGTACACCAAAATTCCAGAAAATGTTACCCAAAAAGCACAGGAAGCTATCAAGAATGAATTGAAAATTAAACCTTATTAAAATTAGTTAACTTGGCAATTTTTAAGTCATATCAATCTCATAACTGGTTATAGTTGCGAGGATTAATCTAGGGAAAAAAATTATGAAAAACTTGAATTTATCATTTCCTATAACCTCAGTGTTCCTGAGTTATCATTTATTGATTTTATCTCCCGTCTTAGCCCAAGAAAATTCTAACTTAACGTTGGCGGGAGAAGCATCTGTCAGTCATTTTCATGAATTCTCCTCCCTCACTTCTAATTCGGAAGTTGAAGAAATTTCGATTCAGGAAATCGAAACCTTATCTCGTAATCCGCCTCCCGAACTCGACGATGAAGCCCTCACCAATGTTAATCAGTTGTCTGATGTTACTCCGGGGGATTGGGCTTATGAATCTCTCAAAAATTTAGTGGAAAAATATCGCTGTATTAGTGGTTTTCCTGGGGGGAATTTTTATGGGGAACGGGGGATGACTCGTTATGAATTTGCTGCAAGTTTAAATACTTGTCTGCTGAGTATTCGGCGTTCAATTGAAAGATTAAACTCTCAATTTATTGAAAAAGAAGATTTGTTACTAATCGAAAAAATGAAAGCTGAATTTGCTACAGATCTTCCTAATCTTACTGCAAAACTGGATAACATAGAGGAGCGATTAACGTTTCTTAGAGAACATCGATTTAGTCCGAATACCGTTTTACGGGGTCGAGTTGATTTTAATTTAATTAGTGCTTTTGGTGATCAGAAAGCGGTTTCTCCTGGGAGTGATTCTAGGGAGAATTTGGATGATAATCCGACTCTATCAGGAGGAGTTGTACTGAAAATTGATACCAGTTTTACGGGGAAAGATCGATTGCGAACTCAATTAGTCGCGGGAAATATTAATGGTTTTGGCTATGGTGTGACGGGTACTGACATGACTCTTTTGATCGGTGCTATTAATACGAGTAATAATGTTAAGTTAGGGACATTATTTTATGAATTTCCGATTGGGAAGCGTGGGATTATAGCGGTTGCTCCCGTTGCGGATTTTCCGACTCGGATTTTTCCGGCTTTTAATCCTGTTAATTCCATCTCCAATTTTGGTGCAGAAAGTCCGATTTATTCTTTTGCTTTTGGTAGTGGTGGAGTCATTTACTATAATTTCACTGACAAATTAGCGGGAGGAATTAGTTATTTAACAACTTCTGCTAATGATGCGAAAGAAGGGCTATTTAAGGGTCAATATACTGTGTTGAGTCAACTTAGTTATAGCCCATCTGAACGATTAGGGTTAGCTTTTACTTATGGTCATTATTATGCCCCAGATCCGCTTTTAAGTATTAATGTAACCGGGAGTAAGGGGAGTATCTTCGCTCAATTCCCGTTTGGTGCGAGTACACCCACTTCCTCTGATGCTTTTGGTTTACAATTTACTTACAAATTGAACCCTCAAGTCATTTTTGGAGGTTGGGTGAGCTATTTTAATGCTCATGCGGAAGGCTCTCCCAGTGTCAGTGATGTAGAGGGTTCTCAGGGTTCTCAAGCGGATATTTGGAGTTGGGCTCTGACTGCGTTTGTAGGTGATTTAGGGAAAGCAGGATCGCAATTGAGTTTTGTTTTTGGTATGCCACCTAAAGTGATGAATAATGATATTGTTGAACGGGAAGATCCTGATACTTCTTTGCATTTTGAGTTATCTTATCGCTACCCAATGACTGACAATATTTTTATCACTCCGGGTTTTTTAGTCATTACTAATCCTGAACATAATGCTGCTAACCCTCCAATTTGGATTGGATTAATCCGCACTTCTTTTCTGTTTTAATTTATTGATCAAATAAGATTTATGGAGATAACTATTGGTTTGCTGCATCAGTCTATGTCTTAGACGTACCGGAATTAAGAAACAACTCGGTAGACTGCAAAACCTCACCAAGAACTAACTCAGTATCCCGATCTACAAAAGCATTGAGAACAGAATTGGAACAGCTGACTCCAGATTTACTCGCACCCATATATAATAGCCCCATCATGGCGGTCAAAATTGTGGGCAGGATACCCTGAAGCCTGTTACTACTAATCCCTGTTTTTTGAGAAATACCTTGCACAATTTGCTGATACAACTGCGGTGAAATTAGTAGGTTGATAGTCGCCGCCGTTGTTTCTGAATCTGTCATTTGAGCAATTAAATTCTCTAACGCTTGAACACCCATCATTCTCTGCTGGTGTTGCAAGATAGGACGCAAAAATCTACCCAACACTGTCAGAATTTCTTGCATCTGAGCCGACTCAATTCCTCGTTTAGTCGCCACTTGATTAACTGTATTTAATATCGTTTCAAATTGAGCCATGCTGCCTTGTTGATCAGGATTATCAATGGCATTAATTATATTCAGAAAGAGTTCCATTTTTCCCATTTATATAGGGTTTTTATTCCAGAATGATACACCCTAACAAACAAGAAATAGAATCATAAAAAATCCCTCAATCAACAAATTCAGAACCCAGACTCCAGTTCAACATTCCAGCCACTTGAATGGGTAAAGTCATTGCATTAAATGGTTTAGCAATCACACCCGCGATTCCCAAAGCTGGCAACTGATTAAACAAAAAGTTTTTGGCTTTTCCCGTAATAAAGATAACTGGAATAGACGGAGGAAATGGGTCGTTTTTAAGGGTTTGAATAAAAGTGATCCCATCAGTTTCTAAGTTTGGTGTATCTAAAAGTACAGCATCCACACGCTCAATGCACAGCTTTTCTAAGCCAGCTTGGATAGAAGCAACGGATATAACCCGCCAACCCCCAACACTGCTTAAGCAAATCTGCAAAACTTCTCGAACAGAAACCTCATGGTCAATGAGCAAAATCTGCTTATTAGACATAAAAGAAACTACTTCAGTCTTAGTTTTTTTAAAATATAGCTTAGAAATATAAGAAATAGATGAGAACACTGTAGCTTGAACTTTCTAAACGCTCCACCCCAAAATTTCAGCTACCTGTTTCCAGACTTGTCTTGAATTGAAAGGCTTAATAATCACTCCGGCTACCCCCATGGCAGCAAAGCGACGACGATCGCTCGGTAATGCTTTAGCCGTCAGCAAAACAACTGGAATCATCTGAGTATTTAGATCGGCTTGCAAATGCCCAAAGCACTCAAACCCGTCCATATCCGGCATTGAGATATCGAGAATTATAGCATCAAAGGGTTCTGTCTTCGCTTTGAGTAAGCCTTGCTGCGCTGAGGAAGCCTGCATCACTTTCCAACCCCCAAAGCCTTCAAGGGACATTTGTATCACGTCTCGAATGTCTGCTTCATCATCAATCACCAGGATGTGTTTTGTCATTGTTGTATCAATAGTTTAAATCCAATTCGACTGCTTGGGATAATGGCTTAATCCGGCTGATGATTCGTGTTACTAACTCAGCCTCAACCACAGGTTTCCCAAGCACATCATTAGCACCAACGGCAAATGCTCGTCCCATTGATTCAGGGTCTGTGTGGGCTGTAACAACTAGAATAGGCAGTTGGCTATATCGGGGATCTTGGCGCACAACTCGGCAAAGCTCTAGCCCATTGTAAGTCGGCATCTCCAAATCTAGTAGTAGCGCAGCAGGATCAGTTGTGGTCAGCAACGCCCAGAATTGATCGGGTTGAGCCAGACAAATTACCTCGAATCCTTGCGATCGCAGCATCCGCGCTAGTGTATCTAACATGACGGGATCATCATCCACAATCATCACCTTTGTCTCTAATCGTTCTCTCGTTGGCAGTGAAGGTAATACCTGAATCAGTGCTTCAAAGACTTGATTAGCAGTGACAGGCTGTGAAAGATATTGCTCGACTCCCAAACGGGCAACCGCGACCCGCTCGTCTAAAGAATCTTGCCCTGACAGAATGACAATCGGAATAGCTGGATAATCTACCTTTAAAGCCTGCAATAACGCCAAAGGATTGTCCGCCCCATCACTACCCAGAGCCAGCAGAATCACCTCTGGAGTAGTTTGTGTTAAGCGATGCAGCACTGTTGAATGAGCGCTGACGATTTCCATCCTCAGTCCCCATCGTGGTGCTTCAGTGGTAAAGTCTCTTGTGAATACAGTATCCCTTCCGACTGCCAGCACCAAAGAATTAGAACTGAACTCCTCCGTTGGTAATGTAGGGGGAAGTGCTATCAATGCCTTCAACTCAGCTAATAGTTGTGAAAAGCGAGTCCCTTGCTGTTCTTCTAGCAGGGAATTGTTTTTGAGCAGATGTTCGATCGAACGAGCAATCTCCGATCCTTTCCCATAACCAAACGTTCCCAGTCCACCCACTAACTTATGGGCTTCTTCTCTACCCTGCGACTGTTGTTCTAAACTCAACTGATGGGTTTTATGGGCGATTTCGATGTCCTCCAAAACTCTAATCCTCTGCTCCAAGGACAATCTAAATCGTTCTTCTACAGCATCCTCTGAAACAAAGATTCTTTCGTGGGTTTGAGTGTTCTTTTCCCCTTTATTTTCCTGCACCTCCACACTGTTTTCCACCGTCGGTGCTGCTTTAAGCCGATATCCTAACCCATGAACTGTCTCAATCACTGTTTGATTAATTCCTGCGGCTTTTAACCGACTTCTTAAGTCTTTAATCAAAGTTGTGACAGCGGCTTCTGAAGGCAATTGGTCGCTCGACCAAAGCCGATCAATAATAGCATTGCGGCTAAAAATGCGCTCTTGGTGTCGCAGAAATAGTTCGAGCAGCGTGTACTCTTTCGGTCTAAAGGTGATTTCCTGCTGCTTATACGTTACTTTCATCAAAGTCGGATCTAAACATAAATACCCCCAACTCAAGACGGTCGCAGTTGCATAATCCCCACGGCGTAATAATGCCCGTATCCGTGCCAAGAGTTGATGGGAATTAAAGGGTTTAATCACATAATCATCGGCTCCAGCATCCAATCCTGTAATCACATTTTCCGGGGAATTTTGAGCCGTGAGCATCAGAATCGGAGTTTGATTACCAAGCGATCGCAGTTGACGACAGAGGCTAATTCCATCTACTTTGGGAATTAATACATCAAGTAAAATCAGATCATAATCCCACTGCATTAACAACTCTAATGCCAATTGCCCATCACTCGCTAAATCGACGGCATAACGATGGGCTGTGAGAGTCACGCAGAGCATCGCTGCTATTGATTGATCATCCTCAATTAATAGAATTTTCATTTATATTCTTATCAGTCTGGGATCAAGTTTTTTGATATTTTATTTTGTTGATGTCGGAAAATTTAACTGATCGGCTTACCTTTTCCCCCAGGGATTAGTCTCAGACTAAATCTTTAAGTCTGATGGGAATTTTCATGGGAATTTTATCGATTTAAAATTATAGAACTTTTTAAATCGTTCTATTACCAAATGAATTGAAGGTTTAAAACAAATCCAGGTAAAACATCTTCTCCTGATAAGGTTGAAGGATTCTCTAAAATTTCCTTTTCTTGTCCTTGACGATAAATTTCAACTTGGCGGTTTTGGCGATTAATTAACCAACCTAACCGACAACCATTATCTATATATTCCTGCATTTTTTCTTGTAAAGGTTTTAAAGAATCCCTAGGGGAACGCAATTCTATGATAAAATCAGGACAAATGGGGGGAAATTTCTCTTGCTGTTCTGGGGTTAAAGCTTCCCATTTGGCTAAGGGTATCCAAGCCGCATCGGGGGAACGCTCTCCATCATTAGGAAGTTTAAAACAAGTGGAAGAATCAAACCCTATTCCGGTTCCGTCAGTATCCGCCCAATTGGCTAATTGTTGAGCTAATTTAAAATTCCGGTTTCCGGTTGTTCCCCCTGTGGGTGGCATAATAATTAAGTCTCCTTTGGCGGTTCGTTCTAATTTTAATTCCCGGTTTGCGATACAAAGTTGATAAAATTGTTCATCGGTAATCGGGGCAATTTCTGGGTTATTTAAAATTAAGGGTGTCATGTTTTTATCTCCTGGGTCAAATTTGATGATTGAAAAAATATTTAATTCTAAAAAAATACTTATTTTACCAAATTAATTGAAGATTCAAAACAAATCCAGGTAAAACATCTTCTCCTGATAAGGTTGAAGGATTCTCTAAAATTTCCTTTTCTTGTCCTTGACGATAAATTTCAACTTGGCGGTTTTGGCGATTAATTAACCAACCTAACCGACAACCATTATCCATATATTCCTGCATTTTTTCTTGGAGGGGTTTCAAAGAATCGCTAGGGGAACGCAATTCTATGATAAAGTCAGGACAAATCGGGGGAAATTTCTCTTGCTGTTCTGGGGTTAAAGCCTCCCATTTGGCTAAGGGTATCCAAGCCGCATCCGGTGAACGCTCTCCACCATTAGGAAGTTTAAAACAAGTGGAAGAATCAAAGACAATTCCTAATTGAGTTTGTCGATTCCATAACCCTAAATCTAGGTTAATATCTGAGTTACGTTTTCCAGTTCCCCCTCCGGTAGGTGGCATAATAATTAAGTCTCCTTTGGCGGTTCGTTCTAATTTTAATTCCCGGTTTGCGACACAAAGTTGATAAAATTGTTCATCGGTAATCGGGGCAATTTCTGGGTTATTTAAAATTAAGGGTGTCATGTTTTTATCTCCTTGAGTATGGTGATTAAAACTAAACTTATTTAGCAGCTATTTTTAAATTCACTTACGTCAAGCATAGTTTGGATTTCCTCTAAGCTAAGGTTGGGAAATTTGTACACGACGATAGCCTGGATAAATTCTATCACTTTTTGCCGGAGGATTTCATCGGGTAATAATTTAACTTCGAGAACTTTTTTATCGGGAAGGCAACAGAACATTTGCGGAATGTGGGTTGCAAGCTTATTAAACATTTCACTTGCCTCAGAAAACATTTCACTATTTTTAAATTCATAGATAATTTCACTTAAGGTAATAAATCCAAAGTTAAGAGCATCTTTAGAGTGGAAAACAGTAGAAATTCCTCCTCCTATTCCTACAGAAATCATGAATTAACTTTTAATTAGAAACACAACCGTAACATATAAAATCGCTATTAGCAATTGGACAACTGTTACCGGAATTCCATACCGAAGAAAGGTTTTAAACGAAATAGTTCGTCCATGTTGTTCTGAAATTCCAGCCGCAACAATATTAGAAGAAGCCCCCACTAATGTGCCATTTCCGCCTAAAGTTGCTCCAAACATCATCGCATAAAATAGCGGTAATACTTCCGGGGGGAACTGTCCGCTAAAGGCAGGGTCAAGCACTTCTGCACCCACAAATCCCACATTCACTAAATATTGTTTTAACAAAGGAACCATCGCTACCACTAAAGGAATATTCGGTATCACACTCGAAATAATCCCGACTGTTAATAAGAGTAAAATTGAACCCAAAGCAATATTTTTTCCTAAAATAACTGCCAAAAGCCCTGATAAACTGTTAATCACTCCTGTTTTTTCTAATCCTCCAATTAAGACAAAAATTGACATGAAGAAAATTAAGGTACTCCAGTCTAAATCCCGCAAAATATTATTAACCGTATCAATTTTACTATGATGGGCTAACATTAAAGCTAAAGCTGCCCCTAATAACGCCACCGCCGCCGGAGAAATGGGAACAGGTAGGGTTTCTCCAATTACAAAAAATGTTAACACAAACACGATAATAAATCCCCCCATGGCTAAGGTTCGAGGGTGATTAATTTGAGGATGGGGTAAATCTTCTAAATGTTCAAATTTAGTATTCCAAGTTTTACGAAATAAAATTGGCAATAAAATCACCACGCTGACAACGGCTAATATTCCCCCAATACTTAAGCGTTGTAGATAATCCACAAAGCTAATATTAATTGAATCTCCGACAATAAACGTGGCTGGATCTCCGACTAAGGTTAATAATCCGGCACTATTAGCAATGAAAACCATTAAAATTAATAACGGGACAAAATCAATCCCTAAATCTTGAGCAATGGGAGGAATTAAAGGCGCTAATAACATTACCGTTGTGGCGTTGGGTAATACGGCACAAATGGGAGTAGTTAATGCTACTATTCCTAATAGTAATCGTTTGCCTTCCCCCTTCGCCAACCAAATCATTTTAACCGCTAAATAATCAAAAATTTTAGTCGGTTCAAAGGAACGAACTAAAATCATTACCCCAAAAAATAAGGCTAAAGTTGCATAGCTGCGACTAATATAAGTCACAGCTTCAGTTAAAGTCATAACATGGAGAAAAATCAGGAGAAGCGCACCTAAAAATGCAGCAATGGTCAGGTGTAACCATTCCCCCATGATTAAAATAATAACTCCAACAAACGTAATCCCAGCAATTAAAGAATCCATTGTTTTTATTCGCAATAGGGGGTTAAATAAATAGAGATATCAATATTAATGAATTGTTTTAAAGATATCGCACTCTAAAAACAATCATTTTTACTGATTAATGAGTCTGTTTGTCTGATGGAGAAATTGAGCTTAGTTTGGCGGTAAAATTGAGCGGTTTTGATAAGGTTTTATCTTGTATTTTACCCTTCAATATTTTTTCTTTAAATTCTCCTGTAAGTGTTAATAAATTGGGATTTTGGTAGACTTCTGATGAACAGAATAATAACGAATTTGAAAGTCCTGATAAGCTCATTTCTTGATCCTTGAACTTGCCATTTAATGCAATTTTATCCAGGTTATATTCGGATTTTTCTACGGATAAATTGGCAAAAATATAAATCCCTGACTGTTCAATTTTTAGAGTTAAATCTTTATCTTTTAAACAGTTGGGAGGGGTGTCAAGCTTTATAGAATAATCACCCCCAATCGTTACAGGTGCTTTTAATTGGCTTTCTCCATAGGCTGTAACCCCTTTAAATAGAAGTAATACTGAACCCATCATAGTTCCATAAAAAGCCAAGGATTTTAAATTAAAATGGTTGTGCATAGTTCGATGATAATTAAATGACAAGGTTAGGTATTAATCGGTTGCTGTAATAATGATTCGATGTGAGACGTGACTTGAGAATAACTCCGAGTAATCAGTAAAGATGAATAACAGTCTTGAGCTAATTGATCGGTATACCGTCCTAAAGTTTGTCGTTCAATTCCCCAAGTGCGGCTGGTGCCTGCAATGGTTAAATCTACGGTTTTTGAAGCTTCGATCACCGCTTGAATGGGATTAGTTTCTTGCAGTCGAATCAGTTGTAAACGGGATTTAATTCCGGTAGGTAATACATCAATCATATTCCGTAATTCATAGCTTAATTCTTCTTCGGGTTCATTGAATGTCACTAGAATTTTTAAGCGACAATTGGGGTCATTAAACATCATTCTTAAGGCTAAAGTCAACCCTAAATCATCGTGAATATTAGAAGCATAAGCCACTAATAAAGACTGAATGTGTTGCTGTTCTTTATTGACAAATACGGCGACATCTGTGGGAGAATTATTCAAAATTTTACCAACTCTTCCGCCTAAACGATTATCACTGAAGGCGGGACGATGCCAACCCACTAATATTAAATTAGCTTGATCGGCTAGGGCAATTTCTCCGGTTTCTTTCGCCACATCATGGGCAATGCGAATAATAGGATAAACCCCTTGTCTGAGTTCCGGGGGATCTAAACTTTCAATTAATTCTTCTAAGCGTTTTTGTTGTTCAGAAATTAAACGATTGGCTTCATCAGGGGTGCTTTGAAATAAATAATCTTCTTCTAGCTCTACTAAACTTAAAGGATGAACTACCGCAGGAGGTTTTCCCGCAATGGCTAAGGCTAATTTTAATAATCCTTTTTGAGTGTTGGGATTGGCAACGGGAACTAAAACTCGATAGGATGGATTGATAGGTTGAGGACTAATCGGTTGAAGTTCGGGTTCAATCACATCGAGTTTAATTAACTCTTTGGGATAGGTCATTTCTAATAAGGGCGAAGTCATAAAAGTTGTGACTAATGCCATAATCACTAACAGGGTAAAAAGTAATGGTGAAATCACCCCAAAACTTAAGCCAATATTCAGAACAATGAGTTCGGTTAATCCCCTCGTATTCATTAACCAACCTAACGCGGAGGCTTCTCGTTTTTCAATCCCACTCACTCGCGCAGCGGCATAAGTTCCGACATATTTGCCAATAATTGCAACCGCAATCACTAACCCGCATAATAACCACAATTCAGGACGATTCAGTAAGCCGATTTCTGTGCGTAATCCACTGTAAGCAAAGAAAATTGGCAATAGGAAAATTAAGACAAAATCCTCTGTTTTTTCAGCTATCTCTCGGACTAAACCTGGATTTTTTGGCATCACCGCCCCGACTAAAAAGGCTCCAAAAATCAGGTGAATTCCAATCAGTTCTGTAATTAAGGCAGAAGCGACTACCCCCATATAAATCCAAGCTAAAACCCATTGGGTGAGTCGCCCTGTGCGTTGATAATGGACGGAGAGTTTTTGTAATAACCACCGTCCTGCGGTTACCATTAAAATAATATAGAGAATTGATTCAATAATGGTGGGAAATGCCCCTGATATACTGTTTGTTCTTGTCACCGCGATCGCTAAGGCTAATAAACACCAAGCGGTGACATCATCAACGGCGGCACAAGTTAACGCTAAGGTTCCTAAACGGGTTCCTTGTAAATTATTTTCTGTAATAATTCTCGCTAAAACAGGAAAGGCAGTAATCGATAATGCTGAACCTAAAAATAAAGCAAAGGCTGTAAATGAAACACTATCATTAGAAACAATTGGATAAAGAATTAAGGCTGAAGAAATCCCTAATGCAAAGGGAACTACAATACTAACGTGAGAAATTAAAACCGCCTTTTCTAGTTGTCCACTCAAATATTTAGGGTTCAGTTCCAACCCTATTAAAAACATGAAGAAAATCAGTCCAATTTCGGATAAAACATTCAAATAGGACAGAGTTTCAGGGGGGAATAAAGCGGTCATCACATTAGGGGCAATTAACCCTAATAAAGATGGGCCAAGCATAATTCCAGCAATAATTTCTCCAATCACTAAAGGTTGTTTAATTCCACGACAGACTAACCCCATTAATCGGGATAATCCAATCACTATTAAGACTTGCAAAAGAACTAAAATTGCAGGGTGCATAGTCAGCCTCAAATAGGACAAAAAGAAAGTTAACAGGAATTAATAATTAACCCCCGCACTCGTTAAATTTGTGGATAACCGATTTATGCTGGGATTACCCAAAATCGGTAAACCCCAACACTCAGCCATCTGCATGACTTTCGTACACCTTGGAAAGTGTGTCTTACCCCACGATTCAACACTCTTATGGGTTGAATGTTATTGAATAACAGAGCCTTGTTGTTTAGAATCCTGGTGAGGGCGATGATAAAAATTCTGCCGATCAACAGTCTTCTCTCACAGCCGACGGGGTTAGCTGACGGGCTAGGACTGAGAGATGTCCTTCTCGACAAGAGTAAACAATCGAAGATAAGCCCCTAAAAATGGTTCCCCCGTTCCAACTCCATTAAAAAAGAGTGGATTAGGCTGACTGACTCTACTTAAAAAGTTACCATACCATATTAATTGAATTTTGTCTATTCCTACTGATCAAAAGTGCCCTGAACTTTACATTCAAGGCACTAGGGGTTCGATTAATTGGATGAAGTTAAGATAAAATCCGTTCAACCGTGGCACGATAGGAATTACTATCTAATCCATCCCCGGAATTAATAATACTTGGATCTAACAGTTGTTGCATTGCAGAAATGCGATCGCGGGTAGCGGGGTGAGTGCTGATAATCGTTGGGGGAGACCCACTTTTTAACAGTTTAGCCATAAAATCTACCGCCCCTCGTGGAGCATAACCTGCACGAATTAATGTTCCTAAACCCATGCGATCGGCTTCATATTCAGCTTCACGACTTTTGGGACGGTTTAAGGCGAGTTCTACCCCAATTTGAACTATTTTATTTCGATCTACTCCGGCGACGGTCGCCACTCCCGCAGCAACAGCAGCTTGGCGCATTTGTTTAATCGCATGACGACCCGCAATATGTCCGATTTCATGGGCTATGACACTGGCTAATTCTGCTTCATTAGCGGCGGCGGTAATTAACCCGGTATGAATATAAACAAACCCTCCCATAGTGGCAAAAGCATTAACATTAGGATCATCAATCACTTGAAACCTATAGGGAAGATTGGGGCGATCGCTGGCTTGGGCTAAACGTTGACCAATTTGATTAATATAGTTTTGAGCTTCGGGGTTGCGAAATAATCTAACTTGCTTGGTGAGTAATTCTTCATTAATTTGCTCTCCAATTGCTACTTCTTGACGGGCTGATAAATTCGATAATTGGATAACTTGAATTCCCCGAAAAATTAACTCTGGTAAAGGAATTGCTAAAGTGGCAACCGTTGAACTTAATAAAATACTTACAGTAACGGTTATTGAAATTAAAGGATACAACCAACGATGACGGAAAAATCGGCTCATTGAAAAGCGTTTTAACATAGTGAGTGCGTGTGAGAATTCACAGGTTAGAGGTAGAAAATAAAAACGTAAGGAGACTTAAGTTGATAGACGCATAGACGCAGATTATAGAAACCGGGTTTCTAACCGTTATCTGTGAGTCTCCATCAAGTTTTATGGAGAAACCCGGTTTCTGAGGGTTTCTGTTGGTGGAGTCTAAGAAACCCGGTTTCTAACCGTTATCTGTGAGTCTCCATCAAGATTTTATGGAGAAACCCGGTTTCTGAGTTAAACCGACCAAGTGGCTAAATAAGCATCATTTCCCCCTAATGGATTAGGATTAATAGCATTAGTTGTTGTGGGAACAGAGGGTTGTGTTACTGTCCCAAAAATCACCGCTTGACCCTTCGCAACGGTAAAACCATTTATAGTTCCTTTAGCGCCATCTGCATCACCTGTTTGGGTTAAGGGAGTCCAGAATTTTCGGACAGTATAATCAGCCGATAATCCTAACACGGCCATTTCTCCCAAGGTATAAGCACCAACGGGTTGACTATTAATGGTTTTAGTCGGACGATTTTGCAATTGAAACGCCGAAGAACCTCCTATATATACATTACCAAATTCATCAGCCGTGATGGAATTGGGGGTAAAACTATTTGCTCCTGTGCTGGTGCGGGTAACAATAAATTGACCTTGATCTATTGTTCCCGTATTGGGATTAATCTTGCTATGGAACGTGAAAGCTCCTGCACCCGCACCGGAGAAATTATTAAAAGAATCTACATTAACTAGGGTGGCTAAGGCTTGAGTAATATTTTGACCATTGCGTTGAAAAACGTTATTTCCGCCATCAGTTCTTCCTAGGAAATAAAGCCCTCCATCTTGACCAATAGTAATCCGTTCTCCGCGTGTATCTGCCCCTAAATTTTGTCCGGTGACTTCAGCCGCAGTAAAGTCCCAGGTTTTCCATAATAAATTCAACGAAGAATCAAACCCTCGTAAAAAGGGAGTTTGTAAGATACTGCTAACTTGATTATACCCCGTCACAAAGACTTGCTTTGTTGTTGGATCAATCGCAATATCCGCCGGATTAACATTGGTTCCGGTTAAGGTGGTACTCGTTAATAAGGTTCCCGTTGGGCTCCATAATGTTACGGTATCGGTACTATTATTTAAGGTGGCAACTGTACCATCATTAGCGATCGCTACTCGATTAAATGTACCCGGTTGTGACCATAAAACAGTATTAGCAGTGGGGTTATAAACTTTAATACCAAAATCCCCAACGGCGACAATTTCCCCACTATCTCGATCCACATCTAAATCATTAACAAGACCGCCTAACGGGGTATTGGATAAGGGAGCAGTATTGCCATTTTGTAACCGTTGAATTTCTCCAAATCCGTTAAAATTACCCGCCACAATAATATTATTGTCAACGGGCGAAATTTCTACCGATGCTGCACTATCACTTCCCGTTGTTCCCAAATAGGTTGCACTATTTAAGAGGAGATTATCGCTGGGATCATTATCAACAATTTGTAAGGTAGCCGTGTTTTGGGTTCCTAATGTTGCCGTTCCTGCCGTTAGAGTTAAGCCTAAATTAAGGGCTTCTGTCGGTTCAAAAACTGTATCGTCAATCACCGGAATTGTAATTGTTTTTGAAGCGATATCTCCATCAGCAAATGTCACCGTTAAGGGAGTATTGTTATAATCTGAAATAGCCGTTGCTGTTCCATCCGTTGGGGTAATTTTTGCTGTAACTAAACCGCTACTTCCTCCCGTGCGGTTAATCGTAATGGTGTTAATAGGTGTACCATTTTCATTAATACTAAAATTTGCACGACTAAAGGAAATAATACCCGAATTTGCAATATCATTTTCTACAATTGTAACCGTAGAAGTGGCTGGGGTTCCTAATATCGCTCCTCCGGTAATATTACTCAAACTTAAATTAAAGGTTTCATTCCCTTCAACTAAAGTATCATCAATAATATTCACCGTAAAGGTTTGATTGGTTTCTCCCGCAGCAAAGGTTAATGTTCCTGATGTTGCAGTATAGTCATTTCCCGCGATCGCATTTCCATCACTGGTGGCATAATTCACCCCAATAATTCCATCGGTTCCACCCGTTCTATTAACAGTAACGGTAGCTGTTCCCGCATTTTCATTAATATCGATGTTGCCAATACTAAAGGCTAAGGTTCCAGGGTTTGTTAAGACATCATTGTCTAAAATTGTTAAGGTTGCACTCGATTGAGTTCCTAATATAGCAGTCCCAATCAGATTACCTAAACTTAAAGCAATCGTTTCATCTCCTTCAACTACAGCATCATCAACAATAGGAATGGTAACAATTTTAGGTGTTATATCTCCCTCAGTAAAGCTAACAGAAATGGGGCTATTATTATAGTCATCGGGGGTGGTTGCTGTACCATTATTAAGGTTAACTGTAACGCCCACATTTCCCACACTATTTCCTGTCCGAGTTACACTCACATTGACTTGAGGTGTGCCATTTTCATTAACACTAAAGTTAGCCGCACTAAACCCTAAGATACTCAGAGGTGCTGGTGTGGGACTCGGTGTTGGTATTGGAGTCGGTGATGGCGTCGGTGAGGGTGTAGGTATTGGGGTTGGGTCGGGAGTGGGACTCGGTGTTGGTATTGGAGTCGGCGATGGCGTTGGTGAGGGTGTAGGGTCAGGGGTGGGACTCGGCGTTGGTATTGGAGTCGGTGATGGAGTCGGTGATGGAGTTGGTGAGGGTGTGGGGTCAGGGGTGGGACTCGGTGTTGGTATTGGAGTCGGTGATGGAGTTGGTGAGGGTGTGGGGTCAGGGGTGGGGTCAGGGGTGGGACTCGGCGTTGGTATTGGAGTTAATGAAGGTGTGGGACTTGGCGTGGGTACAGGTGTGGGGTCGGGTGTGGGACTCGGTGTTGGTATTGGAGTCAGTGATGGCGTTGGTGAGGGTGTGGGTACAGGTGTTGGATCGGGGGTTGGTGATGGTGTAGGATCAGAAGCTTTAAAAATAAAGTCATCAGAACTGAGACTATTGCTATTTACATTTTTAAGAATTGCTAAATATTCATTAGAATTTTTATCCTGAATAATCGTATCATTCCCGTAGTTTCCAGTTCCCTGAGTAATATTCAAATCACTAAAGGTCAAACCTTCTAATAATCCAATAGAATCTTGATTGAACGTAAAATCTTCAATAATATCAGCCTCAGTTAGAGCAAATCCCCCCATCGTTTTACCAATATAAAATTGATCATTTCCCTCTCCACCCGTTACCGTATCTGCACCCAAATCTCCATAAAGAATATCATCTCCTAAATCACCGAATAATTGATCGTCACCCTCTCCACCCGTAACGAAATCATTCTCTTTTCCCCCATAAATTCTATCGTTATCCTGATTTCCAAATAATGTATCTGCACCGCGATCGCCCAATAAAAGATCATCTCCTTGATCCCCAAAAATCAGATCAGAATCTTGACCCCCGGCTATAGTATCGCTATCTTGACCCCCATAAAGACTATCATTTCCTTGATTACCAAAAATTAGATCCGCTTGTTGATTTCCTCCTAAAATATCATTCCCTTCTAAACCATAAACCGTATCATTTCCACCTAAAGCAAAAATATTATCCTGAAAGAGTGTACCTATAATTAAATCAGTATTAGCGGTGGGTAAAGAATTGATTTCAGGAGTTGAATTTCTTCCCAGAGGAAGATTAAACCCCAAGGAAGAAGATAAGGTTTGAGGATCGGGAACCATAACCAAAAGCGGACTGAAGAATAAATTTCCTGAATTGAAAGTGTCAAGACTCATGATCAAATTTTCCTCTCAAAGACTCAGAATGCCTATACCATTTATTCGAGATTTATCCTATTAATCAGGAAAATATTTAATCCCACTTGATTAAAAATATAAATAATTAAAATTCGGTTAAATCCTCAGCTAGAGAGGGATAGACAAAAGTTTAAAGATGAGTTGCTGCGATCAAAAGTTCCACAAATTAAATTATACTTGAGGATAATAATTATGTCTTAAACGTGATTTAATATACATCATTTTTTGAGCTAACCGTATTTTTAAGGATACTGAGTTATCATTTGCATTGGCTATTCCTCAAAAATACTGATTTTATTAACCCTTTGTCTCAAAACTTGCTACTGATAACTGATAAAATATAATCTTAGTGAAAGTCAGTCGTAAAACAATGATTAAACTTGATAGCAATCAACCCAGTTTAGAAAAACCAAGTTGGCAAAGTCAGTTAGATCGGTTTGTGGAAGCTCATCGCCCGGAATTAGCAGCTTTAGCTTGGGGTTTGCGTTTACAGTGGGGTGAACAACCCGATACCCTAGGAATTGATCTCAAACCCACCCCCCATTTTGTTGCTTGTCCGAAATCTGCTATTGAACAACTCAATGTAAGTGTTGAAAATCGTTTACAAGAACTCTTAGGAATTGTAGATGGATATCAACCGGAAAAAGAAGTCATTTTGATTGGAATTGGTTTTGATCGTGTCAAATTAATTTATTTTGAATCTAATCCCACTCCCCCTGATTGTTTTGAACAGATTGGAAAAGATGTTGATACATTATTAAAAGAGTTAGAAGATTCTATGAATCAAATGATAAAATTGTAGAATTTGATCGGGTTTTTGGTGTGTTTCTTTTCTACGGTTTAATTTAAAAAGTAATGCGACGATAGACTTCAGCCACCGGAAATTCCACATTTAAGCTATGGAGACGAATTGACTGATCCAAACGATCATAAACCTGCCATTGCCAGCGATCATTGCTGTTGTGTTCAAGATTGTAATATTGCTCAATATAGGGTTCCGTCTGGCTGACCAGCAAATATTCTCTAAAACTGCCAATAGAGCGATATTTTCTAAACTTATCACTCCGATCATAAGCCTCAGTAGAAGGCGATAGGACTTCAACAATAAAAATAGGATTGAGGATTTCATCGGTACGATTGCTGTTCAATTCGGGTTGACCATCAACAACCATCAAATCAGTATAAGTTCCGCAAGAATATTCGGGAATCCAAACACGCAAATCGCTATTATACAAACGAAAATCCGTATCCCTGAGCAAAAAACCCAGGTAAATTAACAAGTTACTTGCGATCGCACTGTGAACTTCCGAACCTCCCGACATCGTGATTATTTCTCCATTAAAGTATTCGTGACGTTCTTCGGAAGTTTCCTCAATTGCCCGATACTCGTCGGGAGTGAAACCAGTGGTTTTTGTCTCTGGAGTAAGGTTTGGTGGGCTGGTTTGGGTAATAACCATGATCGCACCTCCATGATTGTTTTCAGATTATATCTCTACCCTACAACATCGAACAACTGACAGAAGATTAGCTTTTTAGATACTGTTGCTCTCCCTTCAGTTGCCAGAGGTAGGCTCTCCGGTGAGGGAAGCCTAACCTATACCTAGGGAGTTGACTTTCTGGCAAAATCTAAAATATGTTGTGCAGTAATTTGAGGTTGTTCTAAATGGGGAACATGACCCGAATTTTTAATCCAAATTAATTGAGAATGGGGAATGGCTTTTTCAAATTTATAAGCATCAGCCGTTCCTAATATTTTATCATTATCTCCCCATAAAATCAAGGTCGGTTGTTGAATATCATTTAACTCCTTACCAAACTTTCCATATCCTCCCGTTTTGCTAAAGCGAATTAAGGCTTGATTCCAGCCCATCGCTTCTAAATGCAAAGCAGCACAAAGTTGAGCATCTAAAGAGGCAAAGCTTTTATCAAAATAAGCACTTTCGCTAATGGCTTGACGAACTTTAGGATTTCTCAAAAATTCTGTCGCTAAATAATCAAAGGGAGGTAATAAAAATTTCCCCATCACTGGCCCTGGTTTCATTCCAGCACTATCTAATAATACAATAGATTTCACGGCTGCGGGATACCATAAGGCAAAATCTAACGCAACTGCACCCCCCATTGATGCCCCAACTAAAATAACAGGTTGATTAATTAAGGTTTCCCAAAAGGAATATAAATGCGTCATAATTTCCGAGCGCTTAAACTGAAATTCGGCGCCCCGTTCTGTGAATCCAAAACCTAAAATATCTAAGCTCCAAGTTTCTTGTTCTGTGGCTAACAACGGCAATAATCGCCGATATTCAAAAGAAGAACTATCAAACCCATGAATTAATAAAATGGGGGTTCCTCCCGTTCCTTGATGAATATAGATTGTTTGAATCGGTTGCTCTCGTAGAGGGGTAGAAATTGCCTTACATTTGAGATTTTGAGCAAAAGCAATAGAAGTTGCTTCAGTTAACCTTTGTACAGACTGGGGTAGAAAACTCGGAAACATATTCAGTCGCAATGATGGTCTGTTTAATTCTATAGCAGGGAACACCGAACAGGAATGGAAAGATTTTTTGATGTTAAAAAATTAGAGCCATGTTTTGGGTTTGTCGAGTTCACAAAACATAGCTCTATTGTTGATTTCAGGTTGAATTTAGGCAAGTGCAGAGACTTCATTCACGATTTCAATTTTTCCACGAAGGAGCGATCTCAACATCCGATCAATACATCGGCGTTCTTCTTCAGATAAGGATTCGTCTAAAATTGCAGCCATCAATCCATAGCGGTCAGCTTGGGTTAAGGAATGGGTATGGGCTGTGGTTGCCAGCATTTCTATAATCGCACCGGGTAAAAGATTAAGGTTAGGCATCATGGTTAGAGATTGAACTCGACACTTTTATCATCCCCGATTTGTCAAATTAGAGTGGTGATTGATTAACGTTGCGTAGGTGATTTTTCGGAAACTATCTTGTGATTGATATCACTTCCGGGGATTTTGGCCCTCATCTTCTCTAAAATAAAGATTATATTGCCCGGTCTTCCTCAAAAGATTACGCTTTGTTAAGCGACCTGGGGGGTTACACCCATCTTTGAGCTATACTCAAGATCATAAGTAGATGCACCCTGGCAAGCGCCCTTCATTCGTTGGGCGTGTTTTTTTATTAATTAGGGGGTTGATTATTAACCCATTTGAACCATTGCCACAGGGAGCGCCATCCGGTCAATTTGCGTAAGCCCGGTGTTGAAAGAGAAGCTAAATTTTCAACAGAAACTAAGGCAGCATATTGTAACCCTAAAAAGCTATCGACTGCCGCATAGGGCCCTCCTAACGTTATTGCCCCGGCGGCATAAATGCGACCTCCTAACCGATCTTCAGAATCCTTAGAATTTCGCATTTCTACTAATTCAAAATCATTGGTAACACTCAAGCGTCCCAAAGCATTTAAGGGGAGATTGTAATGGGTTACTAAATCATTTAATAAAGGATTTGTATTGACTTTTGCATCTAATCCGGTAGCATCAATAATAAAATCGGCTTCCAACTGAAGGTTAGCATTTAACCCCTGTTCTCGAATGGTGGTTAACGTGCGACCGTTAGGCGTAGGTTCCACTCGTTCAACGGTTCCAAATGTAATCCGATACCACCCTTGGCGCAGTCCTTGATTAACAATATTTCGCCAATCTTTTCGGCGGGCTGTAGTTGTTCCTCCCCACTGTTCTAAAAGCTTTAACCGATCTTGAGGGTTAGCGGCTTCTAATTGTTGGCGTAAGTCACCTCCCCAAGATGCTTTTGGCCAGTTAAAAGGTTGAAATTCAAAATGATTTTCAACGGTTCGTTTTGCCTTTTCAAATTGATTTCCTTGGGCTTTTGGCGATCGCATTAAATGAAGAATTTGGATTTGAGAATTTTTCTGTCTAGCTTCATAAAGTCGCTGTAAAATTCGAGAAGCAACAATCCCACGACCCCTAATAATTACTGTGCCCCCTGATTGTTCTAACTGCTGATAAATATAGTCATGATTTTCATAGGCATTCACAACAGTTTTAAAATCTTTTGTTTGTTCTCGATACGCTTGTAAATCCGGGAGAAATTGAATGGCGGGATAGCCCGTGGCAATCTGAACATATCTAGCGAGGATAAAGCCATGATCTCGACGATTTTCGGTGGAACGGGAATAGGCGATCGCATAACGGCCATCGGTCAGTTTCCGAATACTTTTGACTCGTCCATAACGATACATTTGTGACCACTGAATTCGATTTGCTTCGCGATCAATTGAATTAAAAACATTTCCTGAACGGGGGGTATAGGTTTCGGCAAAGGTGGGTTCTGCAAACACTTGCCAAAGCAGCTTTAAAGCTGTTAAAAATTGCCCTTGTCCGGCTTCTGTATAAGCTTCCCGTAAGGCATAACTCGGCCATCCCCAAATATTATCGGGACAAGAATCAGAGTTTGAGCGTAACCGTTCCTGGGGAGGAATTTGAGAATTTAAACACAATTGTTGATAATGGGTATAGGGTTTATTATCTATCCCTAATGCCATAATTTGATTCGATTTAACTCCAGAAATTCTTAATAAATCTACCCAGATAAAACTTCCTAATCCTGCCCCAATTGTGAGATAATCGATTTCATCAATTTGTAATCCTAGGGTTTGTAATTGTTGTACAGAAATTTGTAAGGAATTCACAAAAGATGGAGGCGGAAAACTTTCTCGATTTGCCGATGAAACTGTGGGGGCTGAGAGATCAGTATCAGGTAATTTCGTAGGTAGAGAAAAAGAAATTTGAGATGGGTTTTGAGGGAGATTATTAAAAGAATTGGTGACTAAAGAAAGGGTAATATTATAGTGAGCAATTTGTAAGAGATCTCCATCTTGAAGCAGACAACGGGTTTGAGGAATTCCATTGACTAAAATTCCATTGCGGCTTCCCGTATCCGTTAACATTAACGTTCCGTTTTCCCAGGTAATTAACCCATGAAAACGGGATACTCTTTCGCCATTTAAAACAAGACGAGAAACTCGTTCTCCATTAACCGTAGAAGGCATTCGTTCAAAAACCCGTCCTAATGCAATTGGAGGCGTTAGAACTGGGGTTCGCCATTCTCCTGTTTCTAAGTTTTGCCAACTCAGTCGAATTTGCATCCGTTTTTTAGTTTTGATTTCGAGGGTTATAGTTTAATGTTCAGTGGATAAAACCACACTAATTGCTGAGGCTAACGACGTTCCACACCAAGGGCACCCTGAATTTAACTGTTGATAAGAGGAAACGCGATCGCATTTGGAACACTGTAAACCATATTGTACAGGATTTGGATAAAAAATTGCTTGAGAGTTTGGTTCATTCGGGGAAAATAATTGGGTTGGGGGAATTAAAAAAGGGCCTAAAGAAACGGCACTGACTTCCAGTTGTTGCTGTCCTAATTGGATCTGGCTCCCAAGGGTTAAAAGAACTTCATCCGTTATTAACTTTTGATGATTAATTAAAGGAGGATTTGTGTCTCGTAAATTTTTTAAATAAAAATTATGTTTAGCTTGATTAAAATAAATTTCAATATGTAATCCTGAAACCGTTGGATGGGATAATACAATATCGCAGCGTGTTGGATCTCGTCCAATGCGAACAATTCCGGGATGTTGGCTGGGGTATTGATCATTCAGGGTTTGGGTACAGGAGTGACCCGCTTCTGTCCAAGTTAGGGTTAATTCGTTCATGGGGATTAATCATTAAAATAACGATTTCTATTTCGGTTGACTGAATGGGATTTCGGGTGATTCTTAATTTTCAATTTTATCCTAGTCGGCTGATTCAAGGAATCTTGTTCATAAAAAATAATGTAAAATAGGATCATCAGGATGTGAGTCTAATTAATCAGAAGGGAAAGACAGCGATCACACTTTTATCCTAAAGCTAATAATATTAATTCATTCAATTTTAATTTTCAACTGTCATGAATAAACTATTAATTACAGGAGCAAGCGGTTTTTTAGGATGGCATCTTTGCCAACTGGCTCAAACTCAATGGCAAGTTTATGGGATTACCCATTCTAAAGCTATTAATATTAATAATATTAATTTAATTCAATCCAATTTAACAGATGAGCAAGCTCTTAAAACTCTATTTCAAGAGATACAACCGGATGTAGTGATTCATGCTGCGGCTCAATCTCAACCCAATTTTTGTCAACAATATCCTGAACTATCCCATCAAATTAATGTTACAGTTTCCCTTCTAATTGCTAACTTCTGTGCAGAATTAAATATTCCTTGTGTATTTACATCAACAGACTTAGTTTTTAATGGGTTAAATGCACCCTATCGGGAAACTGATCCGGTTTCTCCAGTGAGTTATTATGGAGAGCAAAAAGTATTAGCTGAACAGGGAATGTTAGAACGATACCCCAGAACAGCAATTTGCAGAATGCCGTTAATGTTTGGGAATGTTCCTTCCCATGCAACCAGTTTTATTCAACCGTTTATTCAAGCTCTAAAAGACGGAAAAGAGTTAAAGTTATTTGTCGATGAATTTAGAACGCCCGTAAGTGGAACAACGGCAGCTAAAGGATTATTATTAGCCTTAGAAACGACTCAAGGAATTCTTCATTTAGGCGGGAAAGAACGTATTTCTCGTTATGAATTTGGCAAACTCATGGCTGAGATTTTAGAGCTTCCTGCTGATTTGATTAAACCTTGTTCTCAAGCAGAGATTAAAATGTCTGCACCCCGTCCCCCGGATGTTTCTTTAGAAAGTTCTAAAGCGTTTAATTTAGGATATCAACCCTTATCTATTCGAGAGGAATTACAACTTTTAAACCGTTGATCATCATCAAATTTCACGTAGAGACGTGCCATGGCACGTCTCTACACTAGACTGCTTTCTATCATCTTGAAGTCCTGGGATAATTAATGATATTCTGCTATAATAGTTTAAGCAGGAATGATCGATGATTTAGAATACCCTTGTAATTGAAGTTTAGCTACCTCCTGAACTTGAGGATGAGGGTCAAGGGCGAGGGTTTTTAAGACAGAAATGGGGGTATTGGGGTGTTGAGCGATCGCATATTTAACCAACCAAGAATTAGAATATTGAACCTGTTCTATTATTGTTGATAAGAGTGATGGAGACGTTTGAGAATGTAATAAAATAATCGCACGAATCACCGGAGGGGAAGTTTTAGCATAATAGGCAATTAAATGCCCTACTCCTTCTGAAGTTTGAGCTAAAGATTGAGCAGCAATTGTCCGAATTTGGGCTTCAATATCATATAATAACCCCTGTAAAATTACCCTTGGGGTCTGGGAATGAGCCGCTAATAACAGACGAGTTTCATGGGAACATTCTGATAGTTGTTTCCCTAATAGCCCAGGTTTATTACAATCAGTAGCAATTTCTAATATATCCCAAAAATGATTTTTTTTTGCTAACTTTTTAAGGGGTGCTTCCAACAAGCTTAGTGATGGTTTTAAATAGCGAATATTATTTACTCTTCCGTTAAGATTTAATCCATCAATAATAAAATCAGGGAGTAACTCTAGTTGAAATAACTGATCTAAATAATTGCTATCTTCAGACCCATTGTGATAGAGTTCTGCTCGATCAATTAATTCTTTTTTTACAGATTCATTAAACCCTGACATCATAATACTACCCCTTTGTGTGATTAGAATTCATAAGAATGGTGTTAAATTTAGAGGGAAGATGAAGAATAAAAAACAAGGATTATTAGAGGTACAAAATTCTATATTTAACCTTTCAATACCACTAATTTAGTGTGAAATTGAGGACTGACGGGATTAAATTAAGGGGGAGATGGAGGAAATTCAGGCTTCCCTGATTTCTCAGTGAATCAATGAGGATTTGATGAAAGTTTTAATACAGCTAAAACATTGGGATTTGGATGGTTAGCCGCCCATTTAAAAAAACTATCTGGGGCTGTCTTAAACTGAACCAAAAGACGAATTGTTGAGAGGGGAATTTGACGTAATAATGAGGAATCTGTTGAACATAAAATCGAAAACTGAGGATTACTCAAAACCGGTTTAGGAAACTCATTGAGTAATTCAATTAAGGTTTCTCCAGGGGTATTGGGATTTGTCGCAACCAGATGGCGAGTTGCCACGTCCACACTCATTCCCAAGGCTTTTAACACCTCTGGGGGGGCATTAGAATTATTGGCAACCAGTCGCGCTAATTCTATATTTTGTTGAGCAAGTTCGACTAAACGTTCGCCAGAAGTTGTCGGGTTTGCTGCTTCATGTTGAAGAATAATGCACTCTGGTAAGATCATGATGTTGACAACGTTTAGGGGTTAAAAAATTAACATCACCTTTAATCGTCTACAGGTAATTTAGATTTAATTTGTTCGACAAAGGCTTTATGATCAACAACAGGTTTAGGAATATAATCATCAGCACCACTTTGGGCTAAAAAGTTTTCTCGATCACCTGTTGTCGCATGGGCAGTGACTAAAATAACGGGTAGTTTTGCTGTTTCTGGGTTGGCTTTTAACATTTGGGTAATTTTAATCCCATCAACGGCTTTCCCGTCGTAATAACTATTCGTTAAAGACACATCCATTAAAATTAGATCGGCTTGTTTATTAACCGCCATTTGCATCACGGTTTCCACATCTTCGGTGTGTTTAGCCACTAACCCACCCCGTCTTGTTAAAATTCGTTCAAAGACTTTCCAATTAATAATATTGTCTTCAACCACCAAAACGGTTCTCATCATGGTCTTGCCCCTCCAATAAACCCAATTTCATCTATCCATCTATACCTTAAGTGTGTTCTATAACCGTCAAACCGTCGATAGGGATAAGTTCAGGAGTTTTTAAATTCTTGATCTGACAGGATACAATCTTTCTCAGCAAGTCAGGCTAGAAAAGGATAGAAAAGTTCAGGATTGCATCGTCACAAAGACGTGGAATAGGTATTTTCTATGTTAAGCGGGTGGGGGGAAATTTTCTCTTGAATTGTTAAAAGATCCTAAACACACTGCGTTTTATATTGAAACGTGCTTAGAAGAACAGCATCCTTCACGATTAATAGTGATACTTGTAGGAAGCAATAATAATTTATTCCTTTGTGACTACGAACATTTTAATATAAATAGCGATCACTATCTATTTGGATTGATCATCAAGGGATATAATGGAGAACCGAAAAAAACTTGTAGCCTAGCTCATGACACAACCTCCTAACGAATCAGAGGTACAGAGGAATAAATGGTCACATCTTAATCAATTTGAACGAAAATATCTAAAACAGGTAATTCAAGCTTATGATCAGATTATGTTAGAAATCAATGATATTGATGAAGTGCTGTTACGTCATGAGGTGTTAGAATCAGAGTTAGTGATCAACCAAGGAATAAATCAACTGGATGCACACCAACTTGCTCAAGCTCAGTATCCTTGGTCTGTATTAATTAATCAACGTTAAAATCTATGAACACCTTATTAGAAAATAAATTTTTACAAGCAATCAATATTTGCCAATCTTTAACAGAGTGGAAATCTAAACCCACTGATTTAACCTTTCAAGCCATTGAACTATTTTGTGAGGTTGCACAGTCTCCGAGTCATTTTTTACGTTTAGCAAAAAACTATTCTCAAGAAACTCAATTAGCATCCCAAGCCCTATATGAATATGCTACAACTGTTGATAACTGGCGAGTTGATTGTGAATTGGGATTTGGAGTTAAAGATCATTGTACAATTCTAAACTTCTTTCTAAATATTTATACTCATGAGTTTCAGTATTTTACAGGAAATTTTAACAGTCCTGAACAAATTAATGAACTACTTCAGGATTGGAAAACAATTGATTTAACGTCACTTTTATTAATCTCCCAATATTAATAAATATGGCAAAGGTTAATCCTTATTGTGTTTTTTCAATATCCCAAACCGGAATAGGTGCTAAATGTCTTTAGAAATATGAAACAAGCTATGGATGAAATATTTTAGGATAATTTCCGTATTTATACTGATGACCTAGCTTAGAATGATATTATATCATATGTAGATAGTGGAATTAAGGATTATAATCAATGAGTACCGTAAAAATTCATGGTGCAGAATATTCTATTAGCAAAATATTTAGTGATGATTTTGTATTTAGTATTCCTGCTTATCAACGTCCTTATGCTTGGGGAACTAAGCAAGCTGGAGAATTGTTAGAAGATTTATTAGAATTTTTAGGAGAAGGTAGTCAGCCAATTGAAAATATTAACCCCTACTTTCTTGGTAGTGTTGTATTAATCAAAGGGGATACAGCCGATGCACAAATTATAGATGGTCAACAACGCCTTACTACTCTTACAATTTTGCTAGCAGCTTTGCGAGAGTCTCTCTCTTCAGAACAAGCTAAAGATTTGAATATATTTATTTATCAAGAAGGTAATAAAATTAAAAGGACTCCTGATATTTACCGTCTTAGCTTACGAGATAAAGACAAAGATTTTTTAAAAAAATATATTCAACATGAAGGAGGAATTAACAAAATTAAAGAATTAAATGATGCAAATTTAATTGATAGTCAAAAACGAATTAAAGAAAATGCTATTTTATTTTTAGATTCTATTGAAAAGATTTCAGAAGAACGGCGATTACGCCTGGCTCAGTTTATTGTTAACAAATGCTTTCTAGTTGTAGTTTCCACTCCAGATCTTGACTCAGCGTATCGAATATTTTCTGTTTTAAATGATCGAGGGTTAAATCTCACAAACGCAGATATTTTTAAAGCAGATGTGATTGGTCAAATACCAGAACTAGATGAGCAACAACGCTATAGTAAAAAATGGGAAGATATTGAAGAAGATTTAGGTCGGAGTGAATTTGAAGATTTATTAAGTTATACCACCACCATATATAAAAAAAATAGAAAAGCAAAAAATATTCTTGAGGGATTGCGTCAGCAAATTAAAGAGCAGGATGTTTGTAAATTTATTGATGAGACTTTAATTCCATTTTCTGATTCTTTATATTATATAAAAAATTATGCTTATGTAAATAACGATAAAGAGGTAGAGAAAAAAATTAATAATTATTTTAAATGGCTATCTCGAATAGATAATTCTGATTGGTTGCCATCAGCTATTTTGTATTTATCTCGTTATCCCGATAAACCCGACTTACTCTTACGTTTCTTTTCAGATTTAGAACGCCTTGCAGCAGGGCTTCTGATTCAGCAAATATCCGATAAAGATCGTGGAATTCGCTACGGGCAATTACTAAGTTATATAGAGGAAGAGAAGGACATATATGACGTAAATTGCCCACTTCAGCTTAAACAAAAGGAGCAAAAAGAAATACTAGATATTTTGGATGGTAATATTTACCAGCAAAATAAAAAAGCGTGTAAATACGTTTTACAACGATTAGATTCTGCTCTTGCGGAAGGAATAGCATCATACGATCTCTCTAATATTACAGTAGAACATATTTTACCTCAAAATCCTGCTGCTAAAACTAATTGGTTAAGTTGGTTCCCTAATCAAAAGCAACGTGACAAGTATGTTCATCGGTTGGGTAACTTAGTTTTGCTTTCCCGAAAAAAAAATAATCAGGCAGGTAATTTTGATTTTCAGGATAAAAAAGAACAATATTTTACAAAAACAGGGGTTTCAACATTTGCAATAACTGTACAGGTTCTTAAAGAAAATGTTTGGACTCCTCAAATTATTGAAAAACGTCAAAAAGAATTGATTAATACTTTAAAAATAATTTGGCGATTAGAATAAAATTAAAAATTAGGATGTAAAAATTGAGTAATTTTTTTTGAACGAGTTATATAACTATTAGGGTATCATAAGGCGATCGCTATTTTTAAAATGGTGATCGCTTTTCTGACTGGGTTTATGTGTAGGAATGCGATCGCCTATTATACAATTTACTAAAATGCTATAATAATGTTACGTTTATTAATAAAAACACTATGGCAACCAAAGAAGTAATTCTACAAGAATTAGAACAAATTACCCCTTCTCAACTGGATGAGGTATTAGATTTCATTCGCTCTCTTAAGCAAACTGTTAAACCGACTGAGAAAGCTTATAAACCCATTTGGGAAGTCGCAGATGATATTATTAAAGATATTCCTGAAGAAGTTATAAGTCAATTACCAAAAGACGGGGCAGAAAATCATGATTTTTATCTGTCTAAAAACATCGAGCAAGAATTATGAAAACTCTTTTTGTCGATACGTTTTATTGGGTTGCTTTAATTAATGTGGCTGACTCATGGCATCAGACTGTCAGAAATTATAGCCGCAATCTCAATAATATTAAATTGGTGACAACAGAAGAAGTATTAATAGAAACGATTAATTTTTTTGCCTCTTTTCCATCCCCTATGAAAAAAGCAGTTTTTCGGTTAATTACCCAAGTTATCGCTGATCAGAATATAACTATTATTTCTCAAAGCCATGAATCTTTTACCGGAGGTTTAGAATTATTTAGTCAACGATTTGATAAAGGATACAGTTTAACAGATTGTATTTCTATGGTAACGATGAATCAACTTAATATTACTGAAGTTTTAACCCATGATAAGCACTTTCAACAAGAAGGTTTTATCATTTTATTTAAGCAGAGTTGAATTATCAATTGCGATCGCCGTTTACCTTAAAAAGAATGATCGCTTTTCTGAATGGGTTCATGTGTTGGAATGCGATCGCCTCTGATACAATTTACTAAGATGCTATAATTAACTTACATTTCTCTTTAAGCGTTGCAAAGCTCGATCATGCAGATTAAAGTCGAAGTTCCCGATGAATTGGCGATGCGGTTAAGTCCACTGCAAGAGCAGTTAACACACATTTTAGAACTGGGTTTGCGGGAATGGAGTGCAGATGCTCAATCTGGATTTTCTGGGTTGGCAGATGTATTAGAATTCTTGGCAAATCTTCCCACTCCAGAGGAAATTTTGGCGTTGAAGCCGTCGGAAGCATTACAACAACATATTAACAATTTGCTAGAAAAAAATAGAACCGTTGGGTTGACGGCTGAAGAGGAACGATCATGGCAACAATATGAATATATTGAACATTTGGTGCGGGTGGCTAAGGCTAAAGCATTGCTAAAACTTAACGCAGCTAAAAAATGAGTAAGGCTTATGTTTCTGCTGCTCTCAAACGCTTGGTTTGCGATCGCGCTAATTTTGCTTGTGAGTATTGTTTGATGCCAGAAATTTCTGTTTTTGTACCCCATGAAATCGATCATATTATTGCAGAAAAGCACGGTGGACAAACGAACGAAAATAATTTAGCATTGGCTTGTACAATCTGCAACAAATAGAAAGGAAGCGATCTGGCTTCAATCGATCCCATGAATGGGGAAATTGTAAGATTATATAACCCTCGTCGTGATCGCTGGCGGGAGCATTTTAAATTAGAAAAAGGCGAAATTATCCCGTTAACTGCGATTGGACGAGTGACAGTAAAATTGTTACAAATAAATCGTCCAGAGCGAGTTGAGGAACGAAAGCTACTATCACAAGCAAATATTTTAGATGTTCCATAATTCTAATTTTATAATAGGGAAAAGCTTAACTTTTTAATAGTCGTCACGGTATTCCATATTAATTATACGCGATCGCCCTTTTTAAAAAAGCGATCGCTTTTTAATGCGCTAAAGCGCAACAACGGGGTTATTCGACGCATTCAATGGGGGCAAAACCTTGACGTTGAATGTTTTTGGTAATATGACGGCGTTCATTAAAGTTAAGGATAAGGTAACAAATTTACTTCTGTAATAAAACGATAATCACTCTGATTTTTAGTGAGGAGAGGGATATCAAAACTAATGGCTGTTGCAGCTATTAACGCATCAGGAATCAATAAACCATGACTGAGGCGGTATTGTCTCAATAGTTCAATAGCTTGATCTGAAATAGATTCATTAATTTTAAGAATGCCATAGCTGCTTAAAAAAACAGTTAATTGTTGCTGTTCAGATTTATTACGGCAACCAACCATTAATTCCATCTCCGTTACCACACTAATTGACAACAAGGCTGTTTTGGATTCATCTTGAAGTCGATTAATAGCGGGTTCGATTCCCCGAAATACATCAATTAAGATATCTGTATCGATTAAAATTTGCTTCATGCTAACCCATCCATTCTTGCTTTCTCATTTGACGAACCCATGCTGAACTATCTTGTAAATCTTCTCGATCTTTCCACATTCCCACACAAGGATCATCTTTAATGGAAATAAAAGACTTTTGAATGGAGGGTTGTTGACTGGCTAATTGTTTTTCTAGGTTTTGTCTTTCTTCGGGTGTTAATGAAGAAATAATTTGAACTAAAGAATCGATGAGTTTATGGTTCATATTCTTTCAATTCCTCAATAATCTTATATTAATTATAGCGCGATCGCTCCCTTGTTTTCACACTTCAGGGCTACGAAAGATTGAATTAAAATTTAATTAAATAAATAAGTTGATCGAAACTTGAAAATAATCAGCCAGTGCTTTTGCTTGCATTTTACTAATAGAACGTTTACCATTAACAACTTCAGAGACAACATCACTTGAGCCAATAGCACCAACTAAATCCTTTTCACAAGTTCCACTCATTTCCATCAAATGTTGTAAAATCTCGTAGGGTGCAGATTCATCGATGGGATACTGTTCTGATTCGTAGGTTTCAACTAACTGAACCAGCAATTTTAATAACGTTCGTTCTTCAGGGGTGCGAGTTTTAGCAAAGGTTAATCGTTCAACAATAGCTAAAATCCGATCATACTCCTCCTCCGTTTCAATCACTTGAGGAGTGACTTCAGCTAACAGATTGCTATAAACAGTTTTATCAATAGTAAGGGTCATTTTTCCACTTGCCTTTGTCATATTCGGCATGAGTCAGAAAATATTTGTAGTAAACGATCTGTTCTTCGTAGTCGATACCTACAATTAATCGATAATTGTTACCTTTGATGTTAAATACAGTAAAATTACTCACTGCTTCAGCATCTCGGTAAATTTTACGAACATCTTCTAGGTTCTTCCAATTGGCTTTTTTGACAACTGCATACCAATCATCAATCTGCTTTTTGACATCAGGATATTTTGCAGTATCAGTACGAAGATTCCGTATTGAAATTAAATGGAACATAATGTTTGAAATTTATAAAAAATTGTTTCATCCGCTTCTCCCTTTGTTTATTTTTTCTTATTTTAATTTTATCATTTATTTAATCTATCGTCAAGTCTTTACAGTTATTAATGATCACTTGTCTCATTAGGGTTTCCTGGTTTTTTTATGATTATAGCGCGATCGCCCTTTAAAAAAAGCGATCGCCTTCTACCACACTATAGTCAGGACGGGGAAACCCCGCCCCTACAGAGAGGATTAAAGTGCAGTTATTCAACCCCTTCAATGGGGGCAAAACCTTGACGTTGAATGTTTTCTGTGATGTGACGAGGTTCTAAGAATTGTAATAAATAATCGGGGCCACCCGCCTTAGAACCGACACCGGAAAGTTTAAATCCACCGAAGGGTTGACGGGAAACAATAGCCCCCGTAATCCCTCGGTTAATATACAAATTTCCCACTTCAAATTCAGTTTTTGCCTTCTGAATATGGGACGGAGTTCTGGAATATAAACCCCCCGTTAATGCAAAATTAGTGCCATTGGCAATATCCAACGCTTCCTCAAAATTTTGAGCTTTAATCACCGCTAAAACGGGGCCAAAAATTTCCTCTTGGGCGATTTTTGCCGTCGGTAAAACATTAATAAAAACCGTTGGCCCCACAAAATAACCTGTTTCCGGTGTAGCAACTTGAATCGCTAATTCTGCTTCTTGTTTGCCAATCTCAATATATTCTTTAATCTTCTGTTGAGCATTAGCATCAATCACCGGGCCAACCTGGGTACTCGGTAATACCGCATCCCCCACATTTAAAGACCGCACCGCCTCCGTTAACCGCTTCACAAACGCCTCATAAACAGGTTCTAACACCACCACACGGGAACAGGCGGAACATTTTTGACCCGTATAGCCAAAGGCAGAATACACAACACCTGCCACTGCTTGGTCAAGGTCGGCACTTTCATCAACGATAATGGCATTTTTGCCGCCCATTTCGGCGATCACCCGTTTCAGGTGTTTTTGTCCGGGTTTCAGCAGTGCCGCTTCAGCATAAATCCGGCATCCCACCTCCTGAGAACCTGTAAAGGTAATCATGTGAACGTCCGGGTGCTGTACCATGTAGGAACCCACCGTTGAGCCTTTTCCGGGGACAAATTGGAACACACCCGCCGGAATTCCCGCATCCACTAACACTTCGGTAATTTTCGCGGCGATCACCGATGACACTTCCGCAGGCTTCAATAACGTACAGTTCCCCGTGACTAAGGATGCGACCGTCATCCCAACGGGAATGGCCAGGGGGAAATTCCAGGGGGAAATAATGACGGAAATTCCACGCGGCTGATAGTTATAACGGTTGGTTTCGCCAGCAGTGTCATACTGGTAGCCCTGATCTAACCGTTCCATTTCATCGGCATAATAACGACAGAAATCAATCGCCTCGGACACTTCCGCATCCCCTTGATGGAGGGGTTTTCCGACTTCAAACGCCATCCACGCACACAACTCCGCCCGCCGTTGTTCAAACAGTTCGGCGGCTTTCCGTAGCACACCTGCCCGTTGTCGGACTGGAGTATGTCGCCATGCTGGAAAGGCAGCTTTCGCGGCTTGAATGGCAGTTTCCGCTTGTTCAACGCTAATTAACCCAACTTTCCCCACAATTTCTGAGGGGTTAGAAGGGTTTAAGGAGTCTATTATTTGGGCAGTATTAACATATTGACCATTAATTAATGGGTTGTAAGCTTGTCCTAATTGTTGACGTACAATTTCTAACGCCCGTAACCCTTTATCCCGTAATGCAGCATTAGAAAAATCCGTATCGGCTGAATTAGGAAATACGGGTTTCCAAGTCTCAAAAATATTGCTATTGGGGTTATCTTTGGGGGGAGATAATAACTCTTCAACGGGGCGATTTTCTGAACTTTGACGCACAAAAGAACTATTGGCTGTATTTTCTAATAACCGCCGAATTAAATAGGACATTCCGGGTAATAAATCCCCATAGGGGCAATACATTCTCACCCGATATCCTTTCTGCACTAAAGCTTTAGCGAGTTGGTCGCCCATGCCATATAAAACCTGCATTTCAAAGGCACGACGAGGTACATTTAGGGTTTCTGCAATGGCGATCGCTCTGGCTTGAGAACGGACGTTATGGCTACCAATAGCCGAATAAATATATTGATGATTTTCTAACATCAATTGAGTCAACCGTTCAAAATTAGCATCCGTTGCCGCCTTATCATTATAAACAGGTTGGGGCCAGTCATTTTGCATGGCTTTAATGGTTTCTTGATCCCAATAAGCCCCTTTCACCAATCGCACACTAACGGGATAACCTCGTAATTTTACCCATTCTATAATGCCTTCTAAATCCTTTTGAGACTCTCGTAAATAAGCTTGCACCGTCATGCCAATATCAGTTCTGGTGCGGAATTCTTCTTCCATCAACAGATTTTTTAGAATGCTGAAGGTTAAATCTTTATAGGCGTATTGTTCCATATCAAAATGCACCGCCGCCCCCAATTCTTTCGCCCGACGCAGTAAAATTCGGATACGTTCTCCGACTTTTTCTTCACTTCCTTTTGCATCTAAGGGGTCAAATTGAGAATAAAATGCCGTTAATTTAACGGAAACTTGAACTTTAGGAATGGGGTTGCCATCGGCTTCATCAATTTGGGGAATAGTTGACCATTTTTTAGCCGCATCGCTGAGACTTTCCATCAATTCTAAATAATTATTTAGATAAGATTGTGCTTCAGTTTCAGTAATAACGGCTTCCCCTAATAAATCAACCGTAAACGCCATTTTATCTTTGCGTAACTGTTCTAAAGTTTTAATAACTTTGGGGATATTAGCACCTGCAATATATTTTTGGGCTAAGGTTTCCACCGCAGGCGCCACCGTTGTCGCTGCTAGTTGTCCGGGGAGGGAGTCAGGGTTCGCAAAATTGAGTAATTTTTTAAGAACATCAGGAAGTTCAACTGCTTCTGTGGTCAGATATTCTTGTAAATGGGCTGCAATTTCAGGTTTACTTCGCAATGCGGGTAAACAATCAATAAAATGGAACAATTGCACTCGTAAACCGGGGTTTGACATTGCCCAGTCCATGAGTTTATCATCAAAGCGCATTTGGTCTTGTAACTGTCCGAACAATGACCGTTTTTTCTCTTGGGTCGCCGCCAAAAGTTGTTTAGCAATCTCTTGTGTTTTGGCTTCGTAAGTGTCAGGATATTGTGCAACCACTGTTTAAAGTCTCCAATTTAAGATAGAGCATGACAAACGGGGGAAAATGTCAGGATATTTTGACAATTCTTTCCCCGCGTTAGTGTTTTGGTTCATTTCTTCTATTGTACGTCTAAAAGGGTGACTGGATTTACAGTATTAAATTAGATTTATAATTTGATTAACAATTCTATCAACATCTTGAATTAATAATCTAGCCTGAGTGATGGTAATTTGCTCATGAGGTGCTTTATAACTATCATCAGATTGAAACTCAGGATAGAGAAACTTTTCTCGATAACCATAGTTATTGATTCGAGAAATAACTGTAGCAATCTTTTTAACATTCACGACATCTGAAAAATATCGCTTACAAAATCGTAAAAACATATTTAATTTGGTTTCATGGTTCATCGGGATAGAACTTTTAAAATGTACGATTACAGCACAAGCAATAGATTCTAAAGCATGATAAACAAGAAAGCCAATCACTTCTTGAATTTCGCTACTAGCAGCAACTAGCTGTTTAGCACTCTCAATATACCGTTGCGCTATTTCTTGATAAATTTTCTTCGCATTCATAGACAATAATTCCCTGTTTCAATTCCTGTATTAATTCCGGTTTAAGATCAGCATAGTTAAAAACATTAAAAATAGGCATTAACAAGAATTCAACATAAAAGTCTGCAAAAACTTCTGATAATTCCCAAACAATTTGATTTTCAGGTTCAAAATTGCCTAAAATCCAAATATTGATTGTTTCCTGTTCATGTTTTTGGATAATGACATGAGGGCTAATTTCTGATCGAGAATAATCTTTATACAAATTTTCAATAATAATTAAATCAATACCATCTAACTGTTTAATGATATTGATTTCAGCAGAAATACTGTTGTTAATCCTCTGATAAAAACCTAGAAAATCATCAGAGTATGATTTCAGGGGAATTGTTAACCCCTTAATTGTATCTTTAATATTTTCTATATCAAGAACAACCATATCAACGCTCCTGATTAAACTAATGTATCTACTCATTATAAACGATAATATCAACCCAATCATTATATACCCTGATACCCTTATGACGGTGCGATCGCATTGTAAGAAGTCCAAGACTTACACAACTGGCACAGCTATTTTTCGGGTAGTGAAATTGGATTGAAAGGGGTTAAAGTTGGGTTTTATTTTAACAGTTGATCGATTTCTTCATCAGTAAAGCCAAATTGCCGAAAAATCCTTAACACATAAGCAGGTGACATTTCTTTTGCACCGATATCAATGGGAACAATTCGTTTATTTTCTTGAATTAGACGAATATATAAGCAATGATCTCCTTTCCCTTCTCGATAAAATTTACATCCACCTTTTTCTAAAATTTTAATTAGTTCTCTTGGTTTTAATGAAGGGATATTTTTAGGCATAGACCTTCCTTAATTCATAACTATTTGATTGATTATCCTCATCAATGGTTAAAAATTCATGGAGTTCTAAAATCGAAATAGGAGATTGATCAACTTTTTCCTCGGTTTCACAGACTAATAAAAAAGATTCAATCGCTTCTTGAAGTTTACTAATCGATTGTTCAGGATTTTCCCCTTGAGCAACAATCCCATTTTCTAAACATAATGCGACCCAATAGCCCGCACTTTTTTTAAGAACAACGCTATAAAAATCCATTGGCATTACCTCATCTCTACTTACATTATAGAATATTTCGTAGATATAAAAAGCAATCATCCCATTATTTTATCATTGTTCAATTATTAAAGTCAAACACCATTTCCCGGCTTCTTGATCCAGGTAAAAATTCCAATTTTGTGTAACTGCAAATCCTCCCTTTGTACTAGAATCTATCCTAACAACAGCTGATGCTTTGTTGCTATAATCATTAACATCTAAAATTTGATAGTTTCTAGGTGAATACAAGCGACTAACTAGATCCTTTGATGATTTACACCAATAGCCATACCCGTAATTACCTTTATTAACAACATCATTCAAGTAATCCTCTAAAAAGTCTCTTGCTGAATTAGAAGGTGGTAATTGATTCGGTTTTTGATTAGAATTAGAGGGTTTAGGAGGACTAGGTTTTTGATTAGAAGCAGGCGGTTTAGGGGGACTGGGCTGTGGAGCAGGTTCAGGAATTGATGAAGAACTTTGTATAGCAACTTCGGCAGCTTGCTTCATAGAATTAGCCTGCTGTTTTGCATAAGTTAAATTTTTTGAATACTCGGAAATCTTTTGATTTGCTAAATCTTTTTGGGGATGGTTTTGAGAAACATTTTTCAGGAAATTGATTGCTTCTTGCCAAGAACGAGCAACTTGATTCCAATCAGCTTCTAAAATAGCATAAGGCTGAAGTTGAACAGCTTCTTCAGCTTTAGCCATTCCTTGACTAAAAGGATCATTCTTGATAACTTGCTGTTGAGAATAATCTAAATTAGTTTGATATTCTGTTGATTTTTGCCTAGCTAAACTGCTTTTAGGATGAGATTCTGAGATTGTGTTTAATAATGCGATCGCTTCTTTCCATAAATTTAATACCTCATTCCACTGATCGTAAGATTTTGCAGTTTGTGTGAGGTTGGCTGCTTTCTTCGCTTTTTCTGTAGCTTGGTTAAAAGGATCTAACCGAGAAACTTGTTGACTAGCATAATCAAGATTTTTCTGATATTCCATAATTTTTTTTTGAGCAATTTCATAATTAGAACTAGAAGAAGGTACAGTTTTTAGCAAGTCAATAACTTCCATCCATTGACGAGCAATTTCATTCCAATCTTCCAGAGATTTAGCAGATTGAACACTAACAGCAACTTTCATTGCTTTGCTAACTGCTTCCCTAAACGAGTCAGGTTGAGGAGGGGGAGAAGGAGTTTGAGTTGATGTAGCTATAGGTGCGGGTGTAGAAGAAGTAGCTTGTGGTTTTTCCACAAATGAACAACCGCAAATCATAGATACTAGAATTATTGGTAAAATGCCTGTTGAACTAAGATACTTTTGAAAGTAACTCAGAAAAGTAGATAAGTGATAAGTCATGGTTTTACGCATTCCAATTTGGTTAATTCTGGTTAATTTTTAATGAAAATCAATTGCACAACAATTTGTTTGTGTCAGTCCTATTTGGATTATACCTTAGTAATAACTGACTAATAATACAGAAAATCGCTTATTTCTTTTTTGCCAATAGGCGATCGCTTCTGAAAAAATATCAGTTAAGATTTGCCAATCATCAGGATAATTCTCAGCGAAATTTTGCCATTGATCATAAACAATCAAATAAGATGAAGCTTCAAACCAACTGAGATCAGTCAAACAATCTTCCCAAACATCCCAATTATAGCCAAAATATTCAGGTAAATTCATTACCGTGCTGGCTGTTTTTAGAAAATCAGATTTATTGTTAATTTTACCCCCGTCAAAATAAAATAACTCACAGCCATACTCTTGACAAAGTTGAGATAATTCTTCTGGCGAAATATCTAAGGGAAACTGATAAATATTCGGTTGACTTTCACCTTGTATCAGGTTTAATATTTGATTCATTGTCTTAAAACCCTAAAAAAACTTTGATAATGGTTGCTGGTGTAATAAATTTCCCCCTGAATACCGACAACAAAGCGCCTTGCTCCCCGACTTCTTTCCCCTGGAGTCGGTATAGTATATTCCCGATAATAGCCATTGGGTTTATTGGGTAATAATCTTTCTCGGTTAAAGAAAGTTGAGCCATCTTTTTCAGGGTAAGGGAAAGGGCCTCCTTGATCAATTAATTTTAAAGTATTCCGGGCTTCTGCTGGCAGTTGACTTAAATTAACAGTTGGAACTTGAGCAATAATGGTTATTTCCGTTGCGGAAACCGGAGAAAAGTGAAAATGATGGGTAATGGTAACAGTAAAACCGACTAAGCAGGTCAGGAAAAAGATCAATCCTTTTCTCAAAAAAGACATAATTCTTGACTCAATACCTCCTGAATCTTATTCTTGATAATATCATGATTTCAGCTATTTAAACCCTGATTTTTATTAATTTTTTTATCTAAAAATGTCGATATTTGTCATATAATTTACATTAGACAGCAACCCTAAATAGATTGTAATATTTTATTGTAGGGGTGATGTCCTGCTAAACCCTCTGGGGATCTGGGTTCCCCAAACCCCTACGGTTATTTTTTACAAATCAGATAGGATTGCTATATAAATAGTTGATAAAAAGTTAGAAAATATGTTAAAAAAATCTTCCGTTTGGCGATATTCGTGGATTGTACTTATGTTTTCCTGGGGTCTTCAGGCTTGTCAGTTCTCGTCTCCCCCCCCTAAACCCGATCCGGTTTTTAATCTCACATCAAATGCCAATATAAACTATCAACAACTCAAACAATTATTAGCAGAGTATCGCTGGAAAGAAGCGGATCAAGAAACCTTTAAAATTTTACTTCAACTGAGTAACCGACAAGCCGAAGGTTGGTTAAGTCAAAGGGATGTGGAAGGTTTAGCTTGTGAGGATTTACAAACCATAAATCGATTGTGGAATTATTATAGTGATGGTCGGTTTGGGTTTAGTCAACAGGAAAAAATTTGGACATCTTTAGGAGGAATAATTGGTAACTATACCCCAGAGATGGCGGAGAAATTTGGCGATCGCGTCGGTTGGCGTCAGCGCGGTCAGTGGCTAAAATATGATCAACTGAATTTTTCCCATCGAGCCCCCGATGGACATTTACCTGCTACCACCGGAAACGGGGTCAGTGGGGGGGTTTGGAATGGGGTCGCCTCAATTACCCATCGAGTCAAATACTGTGCTGTTATTGATGCGTTAGCGACGGGTCAATGGATTAAAGCAGACTTAAAAACCTTAGAATTGTTTGAAAAGTACCGGATTCCCATTGAAAATCGCCCTTATATCCCGGCGCCGTTGGTAATTTCTGAAATTCCCTGTTCGGAACTCCAGGGGGTTGATCAGCTATGGGTGAAATACTCTAAGGGGCGGTTTGGTTTAAGTGTTCAAGGTAAAATTTTAAAATCCATCCGTCATTCTTCGGAGAAACTCGAAGACCGTTATGAACAATTTGAACAAGCGGTGGGTTGGCGTATTGATCCTCGTGATATAACCTATGAGAAAGGTGATCCTAAAACGGTTCCCTTGGGACATTTTCCCTATCGATTAGGTCACAGTTATGATACCTTTGGTTCAGGTTTTAACCGGACTTGGCGACTGTCTATTAACCCTAATTGTGGGTTTTAAGTCTGTTATCGTCTTCTCCGACTTCGACTCCGACTTGAACTTGTAGAAGAAGTATTTCTCTTCCGTCTTAACTTGTAGTCATCATCATCGTCATCTTCTTCTACAATAATGACCGGGCGAGAAGCTTCTAATTCTTGAATAATTAGGGTTAATTGTTGCGTCTTAGCATCTCCACTATTTCCTAATAATTCCGAGGCTTTTTTAAAGTCAGCGATCATATTTTTACATAAATTTACTTCTTCCCGCCTCCCCTTCCCCGTTATACCTAGTAATTTTTATAAATTTATGATCTGAAAGTAAACATTTTATTTTTATCAAATAAATATTACTTTGTCAAAAAAACAAGAAAAATAAAATTTTGTACATCAAATTAAAATATTAGCGTTAAAGTCCCAATCTCTATCTACAGAGGGATTTATCTTTTCTGTTAGAGAAATTAACCTCAGAATAGTTAAAACCAGTTAAACAGAAGATTAAGATCAGGTTGATCTGCCAAAGCCAGAGTACAACCAGCAAACACGCATCTCTACTTTTCGAGAACCCTTTCTAACACTTTCCGCCGTTGCTGCTATTGTCATGACAGGAGATTTTACTGTGTCTAATTTTAGAAAAATTATCCCGACCCAAACGACATTAACGTTACTCAAATTCTATGTACCCTTTTTTAATAAATTTTTGAGTGTCAGAGGACGACAAAGTGTTCCTGCTCATGGGTTGACCAGGGATATTTCTCCCCAAAAACGGAATCAAGCTTTTTTAAATTTGCTGAAGTTTTATGTTCCTTTCCTGAGCATTTTAATTGGGGCTGGGTTGCAGAATCGTATTCCTGTTCCCCTATTAACAAGAGATATTTTTGCGATTGCTAACCTATCTCCTTTTACGGGATTTATCTCAAATTTAAGTGTTTTTACCTGGGGTAGTAGTGGGGTGATTTGTATTTTTTCATTTTTTATTCTGTCACCGATTAACAACAAAGATAAAAAGTTTAAAAATTTTATTGGCTTATCCGGGTTAATTTCGTTTTGGTTCATGTTGGATGATTTCTTGATGTTACATGAGGCGCTACTTCCTTACTTTTTGAAAGTCCATGAAAATGTTATTCTAGGTGCTGAGTTTGCTTTACTTTTTTTACTCTTAATTTACTATAGAAATATCATCTTAAACTCTACTCAATTTCAGATTTTAGGAACGGCTTTACTTCTTTTCGGGGTCTCTGTTTTTATAGATATTTTACCTCTTAATATTGATTATAATGGATCTAAAAGTAATTGGTTTTTTTTATTAGAAGATGGCAGTAAACTGATGGGAATTGTAACCTGGCTTTTTTATTTTTCTCATATTTGTTATCAACAAATATTCAAAGAGCGAAAACTTCTTGCTTCAGACTTTAATTCACCTTCCTAGTCAGGATTAAGCCGCAGAATAAGAGGTTTCAAAAGCTGCCAAAAATCAAATCATGAGTTTAATCAGCCATTCAAATTAATTTGACTATCAAATTGTCATATTTCTGGGTTGTGATCGCTTTTTTGAAATTCACTTGTCTCCGTTCCCAGACAGTTGTATAATGGGCAGCCATCCCCCTTGTACTCAAGAGTTCAATTCTGGGTGCAAGATCGCTTATTCCTTGTGTGGTTTGCACCCTAATGATTAAAAGACGTCAATTTATTCCTCTATTTTTATCAGGAATTACCTTTTCTTTAGTAGTAGCCTGTAATTCCTCTCAACCCTATGCTAATGGAATTCCCCTCGGAGTTGTTCTTGCCCAAACCAGTAACGCCGCATTATTAGGACAAGAACAAGTGATTGGCGCGAAAATGGCAGAACAGTATTTTAATCAACAAGGGGGTGTCAATGGAACCCCAATTAAATTAGCACTACAAGATGGCGGAGGCGATGAACAAAGCGCTATTAATGCCTTTAATACTTTAATTACTCAAGAGAAAGTTGTGGGAATTTTAGGCCCTTCTTTATCTCAACAAGCGTTTGCCGCTGACCCCATTGCTGAACGGGCAAAAGTCCCGGTTTTAGGCCCTTCTAATACGGCGAAAAAAATTCCACAAATTGGGGATTATATTGCACGGGTTTCTGCACCTGTTGCGGTGGTTGCTCCTAACGCAGTGCAAGCTGCTTTAAAACTCAATCCCAACTTAAAAAAAGTTGCGGTTTTCTATGCTCAAAATGATGCGTTTAGTAAATCAGAAACAGAAACCTTTCAACAAACCGTTAAAGATTTAAACCTAGAGTTAGTCACCGTTCAGAAATTCCAAACCACCGACACCGATTTTCAAAATCAAGCCACTGCTGCTATTAACTTAAATCCTGATTTAATTATTATTTCGGGACTCGCTGCTGATGGCGGAAATTTAATTAAACAGTTACGACAACTCGGTTATCAAGGATTAATTATTGGCGGAAATGGTTTAAATACCTCTAATATTTTACCCGTCTGTCAAAAAGAATGTGATGGGGTGATTATTGCTCAAGCTTATAGTCCTGAAATTGATAATCCGATTAATAAAACTTTCCGAGAAACCTATGTAGCTGAAAATAAAAAAGAACCGCCTCAATTTACAGCCCAAGCTTTCGCCGGAATTCAAGTGTTTGTAGAAGCGTTAAAAGCCGTTGACCAGAAAAATAAAATTAGTAGTTTATCTTTAGAACAACTAAGAGAACAATTAAATCAAGCTATTTTATCAGGAAAATATGAAACAGTTTTAGGTAATATTTCCTTTACGCCTGAAGGGGAAGTCGTACAAGAAAAATTTTATGTTGCCCAAATTAAAATGGATGAAACAGGAAAAAATGGCAAATTCACCTATTTAAAATAACGCTGATATCCTCGTTCCCCTGGTTCTACCAGGGAACATCATTCAGGAGGTTCTACCTCCTATAATAAACCAGCAGGCGGAGCCTGCAATACAGCATTGCTAGGTAGAACCTATAGCAACGAGACAACGAGAGAAAAAACTAACTATGGATTTGAATTTGTTTTTGCAATTATTTTTAAATGGTTTATCAATTGGTAGTGTTTACGCTATTTTTGCATTAGGATATACCCTAGTTTTTTCAATTTTAGGGGTGATTAATTTTGCTCATGGGGCTATTTTTACTTTGGGAGCTTATTTTACCTATACGTTATCGGGGGGAGTTTTTGGATTTAATGGATTATTAGCCAATGGAAAATTACCGTTTCAATTGCCCTTTTTTGTAGCCTTAATTTTAGGCAGTATTCTAGCGGGATTAGCCTCTATTCTGTTAGAACGATTAGCCTTTAAACCGTTAAGAGTTCGACGGGCTGATCCTTTATTAACCCTTGTTTCTAGTTTAGGGGCTGCGGTGGTAATTGTCAACGTGATTCAATATTTAGTTGGGGCAGAAATTTACACTTTTCCTGATAATATTTATGGGAATATTCCCGCCGCTATTAATTTTGGAACTGAGACTCGACCGATTATGATTAGAACCGTACAAGTGATTATTTTTGGAGTTTGTGCGGTCATCGTTGCTTTATTAACCTATCTGGTGAATGGAACGAAAATTGGCAAAGCGTTACAAGCCGTCGCCGAAGATGAAACCACCGCTAGTTTATTAGGAATTAACCCCGAACAATTTATTACAATCACCTTTTTTGTCAGTGGACTTTTAGCAGGATTAGCGGGAACCTTAGTGGGTTCTAGTGTCAGTATAGCAGGGCCGTATTTTGGAATTAGTTTTGGGTTGAAAGGGTTAGGGGTAATTGTTTTAGGCGGGTTAGGAAGTATCCCGGGCGCAGTAATTGGAGGGTTATTATTAGGATTAGCAGAAGCCTTTGTTCCTCCTGATTTTTCCGGCTATCGAGAGGCGATTTCTTTTGCTATTCTGTTTATTATGTTATTAGTTCGACCGGAAGGATTATTAGGACGTAAACGGATTCAAAAGGTATAATTGAAGAGGGAACAGGGAACAGAAGGGAAAAGAAAATAGGGAATAGGGGATAGGACAAAGTAATTGGCTATCCGAACAATTATTAGTAGCAAACATTAAAGGATGAAATATTAATTAAAATCTATGATTAATTTTTTAAACACCTATGGATTTTTAATCGTTTCGATGCTATTTGGAGCGGTTCTTGGGCTGTCTGTTTATTTACCCTTAATGGCGGGTCAACTCTCCTTAGCAACCCCTGGATTTTATGCGTTAGGGGGTTATATTGCTGCCATTTTATCAACTCAAGTCTTTAAATTCACGGGGACTATTTTTCCCTTTCCTTTCCTCTTAATAGAACTATTGATAACAACCTTAGTTTCTGCTATTTTAGCCATAGCATTAGGAATTCCGGTACTGAGATTACGGGGAATTTACTTAGCAATTTCAACCATTGCTTTTGTGGAAATTTTAAGGGTTTTAGCATTAAATTTAGAGATAACCGGAGGAGCGGTTGGTATTTTTGGAATTCCGCAACCTTTTGCAACGCCCTTAGAATATTTATGGGTGGCGATTCCTTTATTAATTCTAAGTATGCTTTTCTTATATCGCTTAGAAAAAATTAAAGCGGGACGAGCGTTTAGTGCCATTCGAGAAGATGAATTAGCCGCCGATTCGATGGGAATTAACCCCACTTATTATAAAGCATTATCCTTTACATTGGGGGCAATTTTAGCCGGATTAGTGGGAACGATTAGCGCCCATTTTATCAATACTTGGAATGCTCGTCAAGGAACCTTTGATAGTAGTATTATTTATTTAGCTTTTGTGTTAATTGGAGGGTCAAGAACCTTTTGGGGGCCAGTTTTAGGGGGAATTATTCTCACCGCCTTACCTGAAGTGTTACGGGGAATGGGGGGAATGAGTAGTTTACCCTTATGGTTAGCTCAATTTTTACGGGATGGTCGTTTAATTATTTTTGGGGTGTTATTGGTTTTGGGATCAATTTTTTATCCCCAAGGCTTAATTACTCCTGAATTATTAAATAAAATCGCTCGAAAAAATCCGTTTCGAGGAATTTTAAACAAACAATCCATTAAAGGTTAACCGATGAGTTCATCAACAGTACAACCGATTTTAGAAGTACAAGGTTTAACCCGATATTTCGGCGGCTTATTAGCGGTTGATCAGGTATCTTTTACCGTTCAAGATCAAGAAATATTCGGTTTAATTGGCCCCAATGGAGCCGGAAAAACCACATTATTTAATTTAATTACCGGGTTAATTCCGCCTTCTCAGGGTTCATTGATTTATCAAAATCATCCCATCACTCAATTAAAACCTTATCAAATTGCAGAACAAGGAATTGCCAGAACCTTTCAAAATCTGCGGTTATTTGGCAATTTATCCGCTTTAGAAAATGTTGCGATCGCTCGTCATATTCACAACAAATCTAATCTGATTTCAGGGATTTTAGGTTTACCGAAAGCGGTACAAATTGAACATAAAAACTATGAGAAAGCTAGAGAATTATTAGCCATATTTGGATTAACAGATCGAGTTGAACAAAAGGCTTGTAATTTTGCTTATGGCGACCAACGACGCTTAGAAATTGCCCGTGCGTTAGCCTTAGAACCGAAATTATTATTATTAGATGAACCTGCGGCGGGTATGAACCCCAGCGAGAAAAAAGAACTGAGTGATTTAATTCGACAAATTGCTAAACAATTTCAGTTAACGGTAATTTTAATTGAACATCACGTTCCCTTGGTGATGGGGTTGTGCGATCGCATTGCGGTTTTAGATTTTGGTAAATTGATTGCATTAGGAGAACCGGAAATTGTGAGAAATAATCCTGCGGTCATCGAAGCTTATTTAGGAGATGAATAAATTATGTTAGAATTAGTGAATGTATCTGTTAATTATGGTTCTATTCAAGCTTTAAAAGACATTAATATTGTCGTAAATCAAGGGGAAATTGTCACCTTAATAGGAGCCAATGGAGCCGGAAAAACGACTACATTAAAAACGATTTCTCGCTTAATTAATCTTCGTCAAGGAAAACTAATTTATCAAGGAAAAGATATCACAAATTTACGACCTGATCAAGTGGTTAAAATGGGTATCGCCCAAAGTCCTGAAGGTCGGAGAATTCTATCTCGACAAACCATATTAACCAATTTAGAATTAGGAGCTTATAGCCGCAGCGATCGCTTAGGAATTAAAACGGATATTGAAAAACAATTTATCACCTTTCCCCGGTTAGCTGAACGAAAACATCAATTAGCAGGAACCCTTAGTGGTGGAGAACAACAAATGTTAGCGATCGCCCGTGCGGTGATGAGTCGTCCTCAGTTATTATTATTAGATGAACCCAGTTTAGGATTAGCCCCCCAAATTGTTAGAGAAATCTTCTCAGTTATTCGTCAACTGAATCAATCCGGTGTTACGATTTTATTAGTCGAACAAAATGCCAATTTAGCCTTAGAAATTGCAGATCGAGGTTATGTTTTAGAAGCGGGTTGTTTAACGTTAACTGGAAAAGCTTCTGAGTTATTAACCGATGAACGAGTTAAACAAGCTTATTTAGGTTAAAAATAAAATTTATACAAACTCTTTGTAGGATGGGCTATGCCCATCATCAACCCCTAATAAAAGCCATTAAGCTGTTACGCACTTAAATTTTAGATCTTAGCGAGCGGGGACGCTCGCACTGCAATAATTCCACGATTTCGTACTATACACTTTAGGCGCTGAACAGCTTACCATCCCATAGATATATTATGCTTAATTTAGGAGGTAGGTGATGGGCATAGCCCATCCTACAGAGTTAATATCAAATTAAATTGTAAATGCTGGTCAACGTCCCCTCATTCCCCTTAATAGTTAAATTCTTATTGAGGATGAACACTTCCATCCGGTAAAATCGCCCCTTGTAATTTAGCTCCTGTTAATTTTACCATAATTTTATCCCCTATTCCTACTTTTGCCCCCGTTAAATTGGCACATCTTAAATCAGCCCCACTTAAATCAGCCCCAATTAAATTAGCTTCTTGTAAATTTGCATAGGTTAAATTAGCTTGTAAAAAATTAGCTCGAAATAAATTAGCTTTATATAAACAAGCACCACTCAAGTTAACTTTATGTAAAAACGCATCACTTAAATCAGCTTCACTTAAGTCCGCACCGCTTAAATTTCGGCTGGAAAAATCCCGTTCTTTTAAATCTTTCCCTTTAAAACTTAATCCACTTAATTCTGTGGGTTTAGGGGGAGGTGGTGGTGGAGAAGGTGGTGTTTGCGGTTGAGAATTAACAGAAGTTGGAGAACGCTGAAAAGTTGCATTTTCAGGAGTTTTTACACGGCTTTGATAGGTCGAAGATTGATAGGAAGAAGACGGGCGTTGATGGGTGTTGGAAGTCGAATGTCCTGATCCATTGGAGGACGATTTAGGATAAGCTTCTGAACGCTGAACTGTTGATGAGCGTTGAGTTGAATTCGATGAAGAACGACGCAATAAAGAACGTAATTTATCCCGTGCTTGGTTAATTTCTTTAAGTTTTTCCTCAGCGATTTTTCTTAATCGTTGATTCTCTTCAGGAATGCGATCGGGATGCCAAATAAATGCCAAGTCTTTATAAGCTTGATCCACCAATTCTAAGGAGGCACCAGGCTTAAGATCTAACACTTTATAGTAGTAATTCAATTCACCCGGAGTTATCATGGCAGGAGTCCGCAATTAAGAATTTAGCAGTTATAATTAAGAATTAGAAAAAATTTCTCAATTCTTAATTTTGATCCTAGTTTTTAAATCAACATCGGATCTAGGAGAGATAGAAACTGGCAATCTATATTAGTGCTACAGCTTAACATAGTTATCTCTACCTTGGGGTTTTTTATCGGCGAAATGGGTTTAAAACCCGGTGCTTTGAAGATCGGCTTCATATTAAGTTGTCTATTGACGCCTAAGTGATGCTACCATTTTCGACAACACCGAGCTACCCTATACAATAACATCAGTGGTCTGTAAAGCTATTGGTTCAGCCTGGGCCAGTGCTAGTCCATATTTAGCAGCAGGAGTTCTAAAAACCTTACCTCAACTTGTGCCGATTGTTTAAACCTTTTACAGAAGAACCCTTCTAACCAATTAACAATGAGCAGTACCCTCACCTTAAACCTTTAACAATTCACAATTCAGGAGAATTATGCCAATAGTATTTAAGAACATACAATTCAAAGAAGATGAAAGTGAAGACCATATAGGAGCAGGCATTTACATTCTAGGGTTACGAGGAAGTATGATCCATAAAGGATATGCTGGAATCTTCGATAGGAATAAGATAAGAACTTTCATCATTGAGTTTGCTAAAGAAATACTTAATGATCCTAATGAATCTCTGAATGAATCTCTAGCAGACTATGAATATTTATGGGCATTTCATATTAATGATGATCGTGAAATTGCCCTGATGTTTGATTTAATAGATATTGATAACCCGATAGAAATTTTTGATAAAACTATTCAGAAAACTATCTGGGATTCAGTGAAGCCATCAGAGGAACCTTTTTAGTTCTTTTTACTTTTTAGTTCTTTACATTTACTTTGAGGAGACGAAGTTATGCCGACAGATTTTGAGAATATAGTGCTACGAGAAGATGGGAGCGAAGGTGAGATAACAACAATCTCGACTTTCAAAGTTTGGGATTGCATAACTCAGAGGTATTCATCTGCACCACCAGTAGTTCTCCGTAATACAATGTTAGGGGCTCTATATCCTGATAAGAAGTTTATTATTGGGGAAATTCCTAAAACAGCTAAAGACTCAAGATTATTAGACGCATTTAAAGTTCCAGGGGTTCAAGACCCCTATTTTTTAGATTTAGCATCTAATTCAAGAACCCCTGGAAGGTTTTTATTTACTCCGAAAAGGACAATTGGGAAACATTATTTTGAAGAAGATTGGAAACGAATTGTTTATGGTTCGATATTACATACTGAATGCAATCGAATGTTTTATCGGGAGATGAAATACATTGTTGTTGATGATGAACGTCAAGATCGGGATGGGAATGCCCAAGATGATGGAGTAAATGGTGTTCATTGGAACTCTGGAGATTGTCATGCAAAAATGTCTAAAAGTCTTTTATACCTGTTAGAAGCTATTGAGACTGACCCTGGGAATCCAATTGATATTGATCCAAATAATCCTGATCATCCAATAACAGTTCAATTCTGTGCTGCATTATTTCAAAAATGGGTGGCAAAAGGAACCGCTTCCTATCATCCTAAATTTGAATTAGATAAACGTTTTACTGATTATGATTTAGTTATTCCTCTCTCTTGTTTTAAAGGTAATAAACCCGCACTCGGTAATCATACAGGTAAAGTTCTAATTGGTGTAGTTAATGAGGCTGAAGAACGGCGTGCCAAAGCAGGTTGGATGTTATGGCAATGGTTTACTTTTGAAACCCTAGAAAAAGATGGAATCATTAGTAAACTCCATGAGAAATGTCAGAAACTAAGTTCAGCACTTGATGACATCCATAAATTAGCTGATGTTCTGCGAATTGATCTTGATGAAGCCGAACAAGAATTAGCTGATCTTGACGATAATCCCGATGCAGAAGTAGCTTATGTTGATTCGGTTCTCAAGATAATTAAAGCTGATAAAGCTGGGGTTTTAATATTGCATCCTTATGTTCTTCTCAAGATTAAATTTAGACTGAGAGAGATGTGGAAAAACCTGGCTAAATCAGCCGGAGTCCGATTCTATTCTGTTATGTGTACTTCTGATACCTACCTGGAAAAATATCAACAAGCTGATGGCAATGATTTTGTTTATCAACCCAAAACTTTCTGTTCACCAAGTTTTAAAGAAGGCTCTTATATTGTATTTGGTAATTCGATGCGACATTGGGGAAATGTTCAACTTTGGAATAATGTTTATGAAGGTAACTTCAAAAATACTAAAGGAATCCTCGCCGCAACTCGTGAACTTTTATTGAGTCTTGGGAGGGATTCCAACGGCGATTATATTCAATTAATAAATAGTCAAAGATATCCATCCATTACTGCTGCTTTATATGATATGGATAGCCCTCCAAAAGTTAAGAAATTTCCTAAAGTTGCATTCAAAGGAAATCTTCAACAAATTGCCGTTAATTCAATGAATAATCTAGCTGGTCTTGTTGCTAGTTTGATGGGACGAGCTAGAGCTATTGGTGTTGAGTTAATTGTTCTCAATATTCCCGGTGAAGGTGAGATGAGAATAATTGATTTCCTCTCTCAAGAACTCCAAATTGCTGTTGATAGTTTGAAATCCGCTTATCCTAATAATCAAAAAGGGCTTGCTGTTGTTCGGGAATTTCTTGATAAATCTGGTGCTGATATTCAGTGGCTTAAAGACCTTAAATCTGATGATTGTTACTATACTCGTCCCTGTCAAGTCAATCCCAATTTAACTGATACTGTTACTCGGATTATTCAATTAGTTAACTCCTACTATAGACAACCAAATCTCCAGGAAGATACCGTTCCTAAAGATTATCGATTTACTCTATTTTCTGATGTTTATACTGACGAGATTCAAGAAGCTATTGCAAAACGAGAACGAGATGCTTATCGGATTGAAATGGGAGATGCAATAGCTTATAAATCTCAAACTGAAGATGATAGATTAATTAAGGAAGTTACGGACAAATTTAAAGCTCAAACAGAAGTTATTTTAAGGGAAACCCTCAATCCTTTCAGGAAACCTTACCCGCCAAGAACTTGGGCGGCGGCTTATTGGAGAAGCAATCATTTAGCACAATCGGGAACTGCCTCTTTGGTCTTTTTACTATTTTGTGATGAAATTATTAGCGAACTGAAGTCAAAGAGCAGTAAGAAAGTCGGGCTAATGTGGATTTTTGCAGTTCAATACACCGCTTTTGCTCGTCCTCAATCTAATGCTTGGAAAGGAGAAGAATTAACAGTTAGAAGTACGTTCAGAACCGTTAATGGAAAAGAAAGACCTAGCATAGAAGGTAAATTCGACGGTCAGCCAGGATTCATTGACATGGGGCTAATCCCAGAAAAAGATATTGCTCTCTTTCCTAGTGGCTGGACAAACAGAGTTAAAATCTTTGCCAAAACTTATGAGAACGATAGATATCCCCGCAAAATGTCACCTAACGATGTTTGTACCAGTCTCTATTTATTTTCCGTTGATATGGATCAACAAGATATTGATGATTTTATGACTGACCATTGGCAATCAAGCTCTCGTTTTAATCCTCTTCCTTGACCATTCCCTTGATGACTAACTTGACCAATTAGATAAATACAATTACAATCAAATTACAAACGAGTTACATTACATTCTAATGGATACAACATACATTGAGAAAACAACTGGATTTTCTGAACAAACCGTTAATTCAGTAATTGACGGTTTGATTAAGTTTATTCAATTGGAATTACGGGCAGGGAATGAAGTTAAAGTTTCCGAATTTGGTGTTTTCTTTCCTCAAGAATTCTCCTAAAGAAAATCTCCCAATCTCGGCATCGAAGAAACTATCACTGTTAAACCCGTAACCAAACCTAAAATCCTTTTTTATCGGCGAAATACCGCTAAACCATTGTGAACTGGGGCGGCTGTATCGGGAATTCGATTTAACAGTTGACCTCCTAAGACTAAACTCGTGGAACTTCCGCCGTCTAAATTTAACGCTTCTGTTGCCCCTAATTGCTGCATCAACAGCGCCATTTCTGTTAATTTAGCACCCACACCCCCCACACGGTTATGAACGGTGGCAATTAACCATTCTCCCTTGGCGGTAATTCCGACGCTGCTACGGATAGCAGATTGATCCGCAAACCAAATATTAAATCCTTCAGCAACCGCATCAACTACGACTTGTCCATTTTGTAATAGTAATGGCCCCCCTCCTAAAATATGGGGAAATAAATTAAAATCCGAGGGTGTGGTTTGGGATTCTATCGTAATAGATGTTCCCACAGAAAACGAACTTAAGGCACTCCGAAAGGAGCGCAATGTTAACAAATAACCATTTTTAGGAATTGCAATCCCAGTGGTAGTATTTGTTGATTCAATTTGTTGTTTAACAATATTATTTTCCACAACAATAACAATTTCATTCGCCGTTAAGGGGGTATAATTTTCGCCCCATTCGGGAGTATATCGAGCGATTCCAGCTTTGACATAACCTGTATTGAGTAATTCACAATCTAACCGTTGTCCCGATGATGAAATTAAGGTTTCTTTTAAACTTAAACGGGCAATTTTAGTTTGTCCTACATCATTCCAAGCGATCGCTCCTCGATTTAAAATTGGCCCGGAAAACCATTTTCCATCCCGACGAATTGCCCCTAATGGTAAGAGATTATTGCGGTTAAAATAGCCTCCATTAATGGCAGCTAAACATTGACAATTATCTACGGTTTTGAGTAAACTGTCAATCCCTTTCATTCCCGTTAGATTAGCCCAAATCGGACGTAAATTTAAACTTGAACCCGGATTTAAGGTTAACCAAACTACCGGAAACCGACTATTATTTAAGGTTATATATTGTTGTCGCCAACGCAATCCTTTTGTCCAGGTAATATCTCGTTCAATTAACGCATCTTGTCGGAGTTCAATTAAAATCCGGTTAGGATTATTCAAGCTAGAAACTTTCACGCCATAACCATCGGGTAAAGTTCCTTGAATTACCGTTTGATTATTAATATTTTTAACAATAGGTCGAGAGGGTTTTTGAGTTGTTCCTGCGGTTTCACCTTCATTTTGTTGTTCAGAAGTTCCTGAAGTGGGTGTGGGTTGAGATTGTTCTTGAAAAGGTTTAGCAATGGTGGCAGAAGTGACCGCATCAACCACAACTTCCCATTGGGTATTTTGTTGATAAAGTTCCCAAGGTGTGGGTTGATTTAATGTTACCATCATTTGAGAACTATTCGAGCGTTCTTCAAAGGTTAAAGCTTGAACAGTTCCCAATTTAGAAATAATATTGAGGGTTTGATCTTGTATTTCTAAATCCCATCCTGATAATTCTGCTAATTGATTAATTTTTAAATAGCGACATTCTGTATCCCAAGTGGTTTGGAATTTATAGGGAGTTGAAGAAAACCAACTGACAGTTTGTGAGTTTTCATCCGTTGTATTTAAGGGATTAATCCCTAAAACCTGGATAATTCCCTTATCACTAATTCCGGTATTTGTAGCGATTCCTGAACTCCACTGACTCCAGGGTAACTTCCATTTTCGACCATTCACAGAAAGATGAGTTCCGGTGCGGATAATTCCGGGTTTTGATAATTCTACAAGATATTGGCAAATAATCGGATCAGCTTTTTTGAGTAATACTAACGCTTGATAAATAATCGCAGCGACTTCTCCCCGTGTTGCGGTTAAATTAGGATTTAAGGCTTCAGGATTAGGATAATTCACCACCAATTGAGAACGAGTTGCGGTTATTACCGATTGAGTTGCATAACCTGGAATTATATCTGCATCAGTATAAAGATCTTCTAAGTTTAAATGATCACCTTTGGCTAAGTTTAAACCTGATACTAATGCTAATAAAACTTGTAAACGAGTCACCGGATTTTGAGGGTAAAACCGTCCATCAGGGAAGCCGGAAATAAACCCAGATTCGTAAGCCGTTTGAATGGCTTTTGCAGCCCAAAAATCCTTCGTAACATCACTAAATTGGATATATTGACGTTTAGCAGGAGTAGGAAATGCAGCTTTTAGAAGAGTCGCAAATTCCCCACGAGTTAGGTTTTGATCAGGGCGAAAGGTGTTATCTTTAAACCCATTAATTAACCCTTGAGCTTGTAACCGTTGGATAAAAGGACGAGCCCAATGTTGGGTAATATCTAAAAAAACAGGTTGGGAACTGGTCATATTATTAGCTTAAGAAGGAAAGAGAGCAAATATAGTTATATTATTTCACTGGATTGAGTTTTTATTCCGTATGAGTTTTTGAGTCCTCTGTTTAAAGTGTCACATTTTGTCGATTAAATTTAATTTAAAGTTTAGGGTGGCTTAAGGAACAAAACCACCCTTTGATGTTTTGAAAAGCTTGATTTTAAAATACCTTTAGTCTCTTAAAATTTAGGATTCCCACTGATCAATGATCCGTTGTAATCCCTCAGCAATCTCTTGCCAATTTTGAGCCAGGTCTGTACTGCGATCTTGACGCAGAAATTCAGCTTCATTAAAACAATGATCGGTCAAAGAATGGACAACACTTCTAATTCCATGTTCCTCAATGAGTTGATTTAAAGCACGAGTTAACTTTTCAGTTTTAGGTTCAGTCATGTCCTACTCAATTCATCATTCACGGGTGACAGCCTCTATAATACTGCTATTTGTTACCTTTTTACTAGAAAGGATTTTAATTTTGATCGGGTTTAAGATTGTGTTGAGATAGGACAATAGAAATCCTCTGAAGCCGTCGCTGTTGATCTTGTTTTAACTGTTCTAAATCGTGGTTAAATCCTGCCGCTTCTATCTCACCTGTATGGGGATTCCGATAGGATTGAATTCGAGCACATAATACAGCATCGTATTCTAAGGGATATTGGGTTTTACAATCTTGAAGAGACGAAAGATAAACTTTCCCGGCTGCGGGAGATTGGTTAATTAAATCAATCCCTGCTAACAGTTCAAATAATCCTAGTTGCAAATTTTTAATTTTAGCTTCCTGCTGAAGTCGCTCTGTCCATCGCCTTAATTTTTTAATTTGTTTTAAATCAGCTTCTAAAGGGGATGAAGCTTGATGTTGATAAGCAAAAGTTCCTAAATTTAACGCAGCATTTCCAAAATCTCGATGTCCAAAATATTCAGGTGTAAATCCTCCCTCAACGGTTCGTGTTCCTTCTGCTAATCCAATTGCAATCACACCCAAGGAATCAGGGGTTAAAAATAATTCATCTGTTTTAAAATTCGAGATTTTAACAGGATTTTGAGGTTCAGGAGTGGATACGATTTTAACAGTTATAGGTTGTTCTGAACCCACATTAGGTTGATTATGATTTAAAGCCAAAAATGTAATCAACTCAACCAATGCTAAACCCTGAAGTAGACTTAAAAAAATGAATGAACGAGATAAAACTAAGAGGAATAGTTTTTGGCTCAGAATTTTATAAAATGAAATTTTTTGGAGATTACGAGGCTTTGCACCCTTGAATAAACTCGTATTAATCACGGTTTAATCTCTTTTTTTACCTGGACAAATCCAGATTACCAGCGAGGAAAGCAATAAAAATCTTCCTGAAGTCATAAAATAACGAATTGTTTTTAAACGAAAAGCAACAAGATTAAAGCATTACTTCAACCTTGCTGCTTTTGGGAATTTAAAAATTAAGAATTAACCAACCGTTAATTGGCTAGTATCCACTGACGTTGCTCCATTAACGCCTTTAGCAACTGTCACCATTCTACTCAACAGTTGTTGACTGGGAACCTTCCCTTTTAACACAACTGTACTATCAGTTTGAGCAACCCAAACGCTATCCATATCATCTAATTCAGAATCTTGATCAAACGCATAAGCCACTCGTTTTGCTAAACCACTTTGATCATATTTGCCATCTAAACCCATCCGTTCAGGGGGAATTGTAGCAGTTGCTGTTGTTGCGGGAGCACTCGCCTGAACATTTTGTACAGGTTGAGCAGTTTTAGCTTTTTCTTCTTCATGACGACCAAATAATCGGCTTAACCAACCCATTGTCATTCTCCTATTTTTTATTTTTATTTATCATCTTTAAATATAAAAATATCAGTTGAGAATTACCTCTATCTCTTGATAGAAACTTTCAGCAAGATGAAAATTTACTTATTCAATATAATTTTTGCCCGAATTTTATCTCGACTTGATTGGGAATTGAACAAAAAAATGTAACAGAAAACCGTTACTATAGGGGTATGTCTTCTACCTTGTAGAAATGAAATAATAAATCAATCCTTTCGTATGTTCATTGCGGTAGCAAGGCGAGTGTTTATTTGCAGAGTGTTAGGCACTCGTCATTTTTACCCAGAACACGGGGAAGCCTAAGTCCTGAACTTTCAAAGTTAGTTGTTTAAAGGGCAAACCAGGGTTTTTTATGGAGTTGAAATCCTACTCAATTCCATTAGGTCATGAACCTCAACTCTTGGGTTGCCCCATTATTTATTATATTTATTAATTGTATTGATTTCCCTAAGAAATGGTAAGCGCCTATTGTAAAGAAAGGTACTCACCAATTAATGCCAATCAATTTGATTTAACTTGATTATTCTATGTTTATAAAGTTTTAGGAATACCTCTACAGGATTGATTTTCTGTTACATTTTCTGGTTCAGCTTCTTTCTGTTACCCATCTATCAAGGGTTTCACCCCCTCCTCCGGTAGATAACACGGACACCTCAGACACCCTAACTTCCGAGTGCGGGTTCAAGCTTACTTTTGCTCCGCAATCCTATGTCCGTAGCATTCAAAGGGAGGACACTACGAGAAAATACGGAAGTCTGACGAAAAAAAAGCACTTGGATTGCTGCTTTGAAATCATTGAATTAGTTATGCTAATTCTCCTGTTACCCTATTATCCATAGGGGTTTGAAGTAATTGTAAACTTAAGTAAAAGGTAAAGTTTTTATTAAGAAATCTGGGGAATCCCAAGTTTTAATGCTTATAATTAAAGCAATCCGAAAGGATTAAAAATTTCAACAGTATAATAAGTTTGTAAATAATCCTCTGATAAAAGGGGATTAAAATATTCAATCCTAAAAGTAAAAACGCCCAAGTTTAACAGCCTCCGATGATTTGATCAGAGGCTGTTAAACGTTTAAATTAATCTGAACACAGCAATGTCTTAAGGAGAATTTATTATATCTTTGGATATAATTGTAAAAAAAACTTAATACACCTATCTTTTGAAAGATTCACTTCTACAGTTTTTCCTCTACTGTCTTAAATACAGTTAAACTTTTAAAAGAGGTTAAAGTATGGCGACACAACAAGCTCAACAAAAACAACCGGATGCGAATGTTGAAATTTCAGAAAAACATCAGCCCTTTTTAGAAAAAGTTATGACTGAAGGAGGTCTTTCTGATCTCTATGATGCCAGAGATATTACAGAAGTTGTCTTTCGGGTGATGCGGGATGTTATGACTACAGAAACCGCCGACCATGTTGCTGAAGAATTACATAAAGAAGTGATGCCAACTTCTAATAAAAGACTCCAAATGGAAATTGCTGAGTTATGGCAAGATACAAATCCGATTGTCGGTTTTTTAAGCCGAATTCGTCCTCCTTTAAAAGGCCCTGGTTTATCAGGAATTGATTCGGAAAAATTTTTAGTTCGTGTGGCGAATGAAGGCGGTTTACCTCCAACAACAAATGCAGAAACCGTGATTAAAGCTGTCTTTTCAGCAACAAAAGCTGAACTGTCTAAAGAACGCATTGAAGAAATTACAGGGTGGCTACCAGCCGATATTCAAGAAATTTGGAAACAAGCCTAGAGGGTAAGGGGTGTAGGGTGTGTCAGGGTAGTCCATCTATCATGAGTTAACCTTCAACGGTTCACATCCTACTCCCCAGTGCTTGCTGTCTCGACAAAGGTGATTTTTTGATCCCCATTCTTTGATTAATTTTGGGGAGAAGAACAGAATCTCTGTTTTGATAACTTTTTTTAATATTTTTTTAAAATTGTAAAGGAAAGTTGAATTTATACTCAATATCTTCTTGTATTTCATAATGATATACTTTTACTCAAATTGTCAGCATAGAGGGCTTTAATTCCCTTCCTAAAAGCGACCTCACTGGCCAATTGTAGTTTAATTTTAACTTAATGTAGCTTTTTTTTGTTTTTTTTCTTTCCAATTGTGATGATTTACGCTACAGTAGACTCATGGGAATACAGTATAATGAAGTATAGATTACTTCCATGCACTCAATCATTTTTTCAAACTCTCTACTTTCTGGATGTAGAGAAACCCAAACTTCGACAGAATTAAGGATTGAGCGTCAATATAGTATTTTTACCCTCAGTGTGCAATCTTCCTATGAATAAATTATTGGATTCTCAAGCAGTAGCATCAGTGAATCAACAAGGTTTGCATCGATTACTACGCTCGGTTTCCCTATCTCAAGGGCAATTTTCCTTAGTCTTAGTGCGATGCAATTCTAGTCAACTCAGACAACAAGTGCTTCAGGCTGTACAAGCTGATTCTGAAATTGCCATTGAACTTCTCATCCTCTCTGCTCAAACGTCAACCCTGTATACAACCTTATCGCAATACGTTCAAACCCATTCCCCTTCAGCATTGATGATTTTAGGGTTAGAAACCGTTGAAAATCTCGATGCTCTTCTGAGTTCAACGAATCAGGTTCGAGATGAATTTCGCAAACAATTTAATTTTCCACTGATTTTATGGATTACGGATGATATTGCGACACAGTTAATTCGTCTAGCACCGGATTTTAAAAGTTGGGCAGCTGCAACGATTAAATTTCAATTAACAACGGCGGAGTTATTAGATTATTTAAAATTACAAGCCAATACCTTTTTTACCTTGGCAGAACTCAAAATCAAAGCTTGGAAACCAGAAACACAACAAGCCTTTCAATCTTCCGTTTCTCGGAGTTATCCTTCTGACTTTGCTATCAATTCTAATCGTCGCCGAGAACTTGAACTCCATTGGCAAGATTTACAAAATCGAGGTTATGAATTAGACCCAGCTTTGGAAGCGTTTCGTCAGTTTATTTTCGCTCAAGATGGCGATGCTAATGACCACAGCGAAAAAGCTCGCCAACACTATCAACAAAGTTTAGCTTTTCTACAACATGAATGTCTTCAAAAAGATGTAGGGTGTTGGTTCACGGTCAACCGTCAGGGAATTGTTCTCTTTCATATTGCCTTAACTTATTGGATTCAAGCCACAAGAAATCCAGGGATAAAACACACGTTATTACTAGAAGCCAAAAATTATTTTGAGCAAAGTCAGCAAATTTTTGAACAAGCTGGACGACCTGATTTAAGCGCGGGAGTCCTCTCCCATTTAGGAGAAGTTTTACAACGTTTACAATTATGGGAGGAGTTACAAGAATTAGCCATCTCCGGGTTAAAAATGCACCTGATTTATGGAACTGCTAGCCAACTCGCTCAAGATTATGGGTTTATGGCAGAGGTGGCGTTACGACGGTCGCAATGGAATCAAGCCCTTGCTTTAGCGCAATTGGCGTTAACAATTTTACCCGAATTGAATCGAACAGCGAGTCGAGGACAATGTTTATTATTATTAGCACGCTGTTATCAACAGCAGGGAGAATGGCTACAGGCGCGGCAAGAATTAGAATTAGCTTTAGAGCAAACAAAACCTCAATATAATCCGCAGTTGTATCTGGATATTTTGGGAGAATTACGGAATATTTACTATCATCAAGGTCAGTATCGCCAAGCATTTAGAATAAAAAAAAAGCAACGAGAACTTGAGCATCAATATGGGTTCCGAGCGTTTATTGGGGCTGCCCAACTTCAACCGCCTAAACAAGCAATTAATCCCTCTAGTCTTCAAGGGGAAAATATCGTAACCATTGCGGAAGAAATGATGGCATCCTGTCGCCAACAGGATATTCAAAATTTGCTGAATCGATTAAGTCGAGATGATCACAAATTGATTATTGTTCATGGGCGTTCTGGGGTGGGTAAAAGTTCTTTAGTGAATGCAGGTTTAGTTCCGGCTTTGAAGAATACGGCGATTAGTGCTAGAGGGTGTTTACCCGTTGTAATTCAGGGTTATACGGATTGGGCTAGGGAATTAGAACGCAGTTTAGCCAATGCTTTACTGAATTGTGATGCCTTCAAATATCCTGATGAATCAATTAAAAAACTCTGGTATAATGTGATTGCTCAATCCTCAACTAAACCGAAAAAATTATGCAAAAAAAATGCGGAAACAGCTAATTCTTTTATTCTTAATTCGTCTTCTTTTGTGCTAAAACAACTGAATAAAAATGCGGATCGAAATTTACTAACAGTTTTGATTTTTGATCAATTTGAAGAATTCTTTTTTGTCTCTCATCATCAAACTAGAAGAAAAATATTTTATGATTTTTTGAAAGTTTGTTTGGATTTACCTTTTGTCAAAATTATTTTTTCTATCCGGGAAGATTATCTGCACTATCTTTTGGAATGTGATTATTTATTAAATTTAGAAGCCATTAATAATAACATTCTGGATAAGAAAATACGCTATCATTTGCGGGATTTTACTTTAGCTGAAGCAAAAACAGTAATTGACCGATTAACCCAACGGGCTAAATTAAAATTAGAACCCGCTTTAATTAATGCCTTAGTCACCGATTTAGCAGATGAACGTCAGGAAGTTAGACCCATTGAATTGCAAGTTGTGGGTGCTCAACTTCAGGAAGAAGGAGAACATGGAATTACCACCTTATCGACTTATCAAAAATTAGGAATTAATCCCAAAGCCGAATTAATTAAACATTCCATTGAACAGGTAATTCAAGATTGTGGTCAAGAAAACGAAGATGCCGCCTGGGAAGTATTATTTGCCCTAACGGATGAAAAATTTACTCGCCCCATTAAAACAAAAGCTGAATTAATTACAGCAGCTAGGAGGAGACAACAAGAGGCTGATAAGGGGACTAGGGGACTAGGAGATAAGGGGATCAACAGGATTTTAGCGGGTGGTCAACACTTCGACAAACTCAGTGCAAAGCTGTCAACAATTGTTGAAGATCGAGAGGAACCAGAAGCCTTTATTGATGTAATATTAGAATCCGGTTTGCTGTTACGAAGACGGGAGGAACCCGAAGATCGATATCAATTGCTGCATGATTATTTAGTCTTACCGATTCGCCAACGATATGCCTTGCAAGAACAACAGCGCCAGCAAGATATTCAGCAGCGTTTAAACCAAGTTCAAGCTGAAAAATATCAAGCCGAAGCCGCTTTAGAAAAAATGAGTCGAGAGCAATTGTTAAAACGGAATCAACTCTTACAACAGTTGTTAGGAGTCTCGATGGTCGTTGCCCTATTATTGGGTTTTACAACAAAAGTAGCGACTCATCAACAGCGACGGGCTGATCAACAAAAACAACTGGCAGATTTAGCGACCTTAACGGCTTCTTCTGAAGCGCTTTTCTTCTCACAATATAAGTTTGATGCCTTAATGGAAAGTTTAAGGGCGGCTCGACAATTTCAACAATTGAAAGCCACAACAGCGCTGAGTCCTGAACTGACCACGATGGAAACTCGAATTGCAGCCACATTACAGCAGGCGGTGTATGGTATTGGAGAACGCAACCGTTTAGAAGGACATCTGGATGTCGCCTGGGATGTCTCTTTTAGTCCCGATGGTAAAACCATGGCTTCTGGGAGCTTTGATAAAACCGTTAAATTGTGGACACCTGAAGGTCAACTTTTACAAACCTTAGTCGGTCATACGGCCAGTGTCACGAGCGTTAGTTTCAGTCCCGATGGTCAATTACTCGCCTCTGCATCCCAGGATGGAACAATTAAACTTTGGCCGTTAGAGGCGGGAATCACAAAAGTTAGGGGCCAGATGTCTGTTCCCCGGGTAACACTCCCAGGTCATCGCAAAAGCGTTTCCTCTGTCACCTTTTCACCGGATGGCCGTTTGATAGCTTCGGGATCTGAAGATCGTCAATTAAAATTATGGAGTCGAGACGGGAAATTATTACGAACCTTTGTGAATCGGGCGGCGTTAACGTCCGTGACGTTTAGCCCCGATGGTCAAGTTTTAGCCATCGCTCTTGCTAATGGCATGGTAACAATTTTGGAATTGGATGGAACAATTCTCTACAATTTAGACCATACCGAAGATCCGAAGGAAACGGTTTATAAAGTCCAATTTTCTCCGAATGGTAAATTCATAGCCACGGTGGGACAAGATCAAACCCTGAAACTGTGGAGCCGTCGCGGTCAACTGTTGAAAACCTTAAAGGGAGATGGCTCCAGAGTTTATGGGGTTCATTTTTCCCCCGATAGCAAATTATTAGCGACTTCTAGTGACGATAAGAATATTTATTTATGGACAGTGGAAGGAACGTTATTAAAACAATGGCAAGGACATGGGGATAAAGTCACGAATGTTCGATTTTCTCCCGATGGCAAGATTTTAGCGTCTTCTAGTTATGACAAAACGGTGAAACTGTGGAATATTGATCGCATTCCTCTGAAAACCCTCACCGGACATCAACATCGAGTTTTAGGGGTGAGTTTTAGCCCTAATGGTGAGATATTTGCCTCAGCAAGTCAGGATAAAACCGTGAAGTTGTGGAGTCGTACAGGAGCGTTATTAACGACATTAACCGGACATCAAGATCGGGTGGCGACGGTGAGTTTTAGCCCGGATGGTGAACTGTTGGCGACGGCCAGCTATGACCATAGGGTGAAATTGTGGAAACTGAGTGATGACACCGAAAACTCCCAAACATCCTCTAGGCGATTATTTCAGTTTGGGGCGTTCGGGGGAATTCCTGGGCTGTTTCATCGCGGGACAACGGCGTTACCTTCTCAGAAAAAGCGAGTTTCTGTAGAATCCATTCAATTGCTCAACAGTTGGAGCGCTCATGATGATAGCATTATGAGTGTTACCTTCAGCCCTGATGGGGAAACGATTGCCACAGCCAGTAAGGATAAAACGGTGAAATTGTGGAACCGCCAGGGGGAGTTATTACACACCTTAATCGGACATCATTTATGGGTTAATAGTGTTACGTTTAGCCCGGATGGTCGAGTGATTGTGACTTCTAGTGACGATGGAACGATTAAGCTGTGGAATCATCAGGGAACTTTGTTAAAAACCATTGCGGGCCATCAAGGTTTGATTCTCAGCGTCAGTTTTAGCCCCGATGGTCAAGTGATTGCGTCCGCCGGCTATGACAATACGGTTAAACTTTGGGATCGCAAGGGGAACTATCTCAAGACATTATTAAAGGGATCAAGTGATAGTGTGACCAGTGTAGTGTTTAGTCCTGATAGTCAGTTAATCGCCTCAGCCAGTTTCGATGGTACGGTTAAACTTTGGAGTCGTCAGGATGGCACCTTATTAAAAACCTTAGTCGGCCATCGGGATAGCGTCATGGGGATTAGCTTCAGTCCCGATGGTCAGGTTTTAGTGTCCGCCAGTCGGGATAAAACCTTAATTATGTGGAATCTCGATTTGGATAACCTGATTGATCGCGCTTGTGATTGGGTTTACGATTATCTGCGAACAAATCCTAAAGTTGGCAATAGCGATCGCTATCTGTGCCATCTATAGTGCTAGGGAACAGGGAACAGGGAACAGGGAACAGACGCGCCCTGTAGAGACGCGCCATGGCGCGTCTCTACTACAATTTTAATGCGTAGTGCTATACCCTTATATCTTCTTATAAAAGCAAGGAAAGTAATAGAAAGCCGAAGAATAGGAGGGCAGATTCAAAAAATACTTGAAATTCTAATTTGCTAGTCATGGTTCCAACTCCTGATGGGGGTTAGTCTGGTCTGGGAGTATCCCACGAACATTGCGTTTGTGGGAAATCCATCTATTTTTACTGTTTTGCTCACCGCCTTATCTTTAATCGGGTGTTAGTTGAGGAGAATTAACCCCATAGTGGAGTAGAAATAGAACGTTGTGACTCAGAAATTAAGTAGGTTTAATTTTGAACGGCTTAATCTTCTGAAATCTAAACAACTTAGCTTTTCTCCTTACTCTTATATTGTATTATTTTTTTTCAGGTTTGTACCTTAAGTTTTTCGCCTATTTGCCATTTCCTGATTAGTTTTATTAATCCCTATCAAGCACTTGTTTCCCAAGAAGGCAGATCGGTATGAAGATGAGACATAGGTTCCCAGTTGAGAATATCGTGTAATAAAGCTTGATAGCCTCGGATATTGGGATGAAGACCATCAGCACTTAAATGTAACCGTCGCCAATGTTCTCCTCGTTTCAACCACAGGTCAAAAATATCGAGATAAGGAATCTGACGTTGTTCACAAGCTAACTGGGTGGCTTGTTTGTAGCGATACTGGTCAGCGTGATTATAATAAAAACAATCGAGAAATGGCATCTTACTTTCATCCACAGGCACCATTCCCACAAATAAAACCGGACACAAATTGACAGCCTGATCTAACAAATGATTCATTTGGGTATGAAAGTGTTCAAATTCTGTAAACTCCCGTCCATCTGCTCGTCCTAACCGGGGAGAATCATTCACCCCAACCGACAAAATCATTAATTCAGGCTGACGATTTCGGAATTCTCCTCGGTGACTCCATTCTTTTTCCAACCGTTGGGAAACTTGAGCCACACCGTTTCCTCGCACCCCTAAATTATAGAGGGCATGACCGGGATGGTTGGGAGACATCCACAGGCGACGTAAGCGTTCTACCCAGCCACCCCCAACGGGATCACCAAATCCATAAATTAGACTGTCTCCGAGAGCAACAATCCTCATGGGAAGATGGGGGTGATAAGGCTTAGGAAAATGGGAAAAAGATTGAGGAGAAAGGGTTCGCATACAAGCCTTCTTTTGAGGTCACATTGAAACCGAGGCGTTAAATTTTAGCACCCTCAAATCGCTCACTAGCAGGTATAATGCCTGTTTGACGGGATTTAAAGTTACTACTTTTAACTTAAATTTAGTCTAGCCTTGCTTGAGTTAAAAAAAAAGTTCCTGATGAACCTTTAAGATTAGATTTTTTTATGTTTGCTTGCTGCCGATTCGACAAAGTGTTGTTCAAAGATAAACTCTGAATATTAATTAATAAAATAATGTTCTGATTTTGAACAATTTTATTGACAGTTCTTAATCTTTGGAAAAATATATTAAAAAAGGGGAACTGAACTTAAGGTTTTTTCAGTATCCCCAGGATATTTTTCTCTAAAAACGGCTTATTCCGCTAACTTCTGGCTTTTAACCAATTGGCAATGGTGGGGGGTAAATCCCGTTGTACTTTCCCACTCACATACATTCCAATATGTCCGACGGGGAAAGATTGGACGGTATAATCTTTACTACCCACATATTGTTTTAAGGCAATAGATGATGATGGATCTACTAAATGATCTTTCTCCGCATACAGATTTAAAACAGGCATATTCACCGCTTTTAAATTCACCTGTTTCTCCCCAATCAAAACTTCACCTTTAATTAATTTATTGCCTTGGTAGAAATCTTTTAAAAACTGCCGATAGGCTTCTCCAGCTTGATCTGGACTATCAAAAATCCATTTTTCCATCCGCATAAAATTAAGCAATTTATCTTGACTGCTCATAATATCCGGTAAATCCAAATATTTTTGATATCCCAATTGCAACGGTTTAAGCATCAAAAATTCAAGATTGAGGAAATCCCCTGGAACATTCCCCATCGCATCAATCATTAAATCCACATCTAACGCATCAGAACCCAGGGTACAACCTCCCCGCATATTTAATAGGGTATTTTTCATTTTAAAATCAACGGGAGTCACCATCACAATTAAGTTCTTCACCTTGTCGGGGTGCATGGAACTATAACACAAACTAAAGGTTCCTCCTTGACAAATTCCTAATAGATTAATTTTGTCTAATTGATGGGTTTTGCAAATAAAATCGACACAGTTATCCAGATAACCATTTAAGTAGTCATCTAAGGTTAACCAGCGATCCGCGCGAGTTGGATATCCCCAGTCGAGTAAATAAACATCTAATCCCAATTTTAACAAATTGGCAACTAAGGATCGATCTTCCTGTAAGTCAACCATAAACGGACGGTTAACTAAGGCATAAACAATTAAAACCGGAATTTGAAAGGGTTTTTCGACCTGGGATTTAAAGCGATATAAAATCACTTTATCTTCCTTATAAACCACTTCTTTAGGAGAAAAACCCACTTCAATATCTTCTTCTCGTAAACGGCTTAAATTTTCCATACCTTTCACGAGTTTTTGCGTTAACTCCACATATTCGTGGGTGGTATCTTCCAAGCTTAATTGAGTTAAAAAAGGTAACATAGTTTTAATTCAAGTTAGGGGATATGGAATGGGGAACAGGCATCTTGCCTGTTAATTAAAACCTATTAACAAAACAGGTCAACCGTTAACCTTCTGGTTCATACTTTGCTAAGGTTTTTTTCAACCGTTTAACTTCTTTCCGCAGTTCATAAACCGTTTTATGAATTTCATCGACTTCGCTGCGAGAAGGCATATTCATCGCTTTCATCCAAGATTCCATTAATTCTTGTTGTTGAATGCGATAGGCATTTAAAGCATTGAGAAAATCTCCATGAACTTTAAGATTTTCTTCCGAAACAAAAGTCTTCTCAAAAATATCGTCAGAAACGATACTCCAGAGATCTTGAAACTTCCGCCAGTCGGTAACAGGTTCGCCTTTTTCAGCTAATTCAACTAATTTTTGAATTAAGGCTTCAAAGGACTTAACTTGAATATCGGATAATAAAATTTGATAATTGTTACTAGCGCGATAAAGATTTGTCCATTGATCAAATCCTTTGAGAATTTTATTGTTAAACTCCCGTGTAATTCCTAGGGTCGGACTTTGCAAAAAATTCCCAAAGGTAGGTTGATAAAACATCTCCCAATACAGGTTATTCAGTTCGATCCAAGGTTGACTATTTCCTGTCCAAGTTTGGTTTAATGGGCCAAGGGAAGACTCCATATAAGCCATCCAAACTTGATTAAACTTTTGGATTTGTTGAGAATATAATTGCCAAAGTTGAGTGGTATCTTGATTGATCTTTTGATTTCCTAGGGAAAAATCATCTAATTGTTTGCGAATTTGTGCGGTATAATTGGTTAAGGTTTTTTGCCAATCATCCCCCGCTTGAACTTTCGGTAAAATATCTTGCCAAGCCTCAAAAGACAGCTTCAGAAAACGCATTAATAATTGTTGATTTTGCGTAAACCGTTCTGTTAAAGCGGTCATATTGGGTTTGGTTTCCGCATTTCCGTTTTCTGCGGTTGCTACTCCCATTTGATTAAACCAGGCTTTCCAAATTTGAGTTCCTGCATCCGTCCAAGCATTCACCCAATTTCCGGTTAAATCATTCCAAGTTGCGGTTTCTTTATCCATTTTTTTCACCATGAATTCAATTGTTTAAGAAGAACTCCACCCACCCTACCCTTGAAGACGGGAGGAGTTATTATATGAAATCTTTAAATGTTGGCTACACATCTCCCCCCTTTTTAAGGGGGGTTGGGGGGGATCATCTGTAGCGTTCATAATGGGATTTCATATTAATCATTTCCTTGAATCAAACAAAATAGGTATAAAACAGGCAAGATGCCTGTTCCACTTGTTTGAGTTATGTTTAAGTATGATGGGCTCCATTCACTCGCAAAACTTCTCCAGTAACATAACTACTGGCAACCGGAGACAACAGAAAAGCACAAGCCCAAGCAATGTCTTCCGGTTCTCCAAAGCGACGGAAGGGAATTTCTGCGACTATTTTTTCCTTGATATTATCAGCGATCACTTTGGTCATTTCTGTATTAATAAATCCAGGGGCGATCGCATTTGCCCGTACATTATAACGCGCCGCTTCTCTAGCTAAAGATTTGACTAAACCAATCACAGCCGCTTTCGTTGCGGCATAGTTGGTTTGACCCGCATTACCGCGATCGCCTGAAATTGAACTAATGGCAACAATTGACCCGGCTTTTTGTTCATACATTCCCGCAACAAAGGGTTTAATTGTATTCACAACCCCTTTTAAATTAACATTAATTACCGCATCCCAATCGGCGGGAGACAGTTTCCCAAAAAAGTTATCACGGGTAATCCCAGCGTTAGCCACAACCCCATAAACTGGCCCTAATTTTTCCGCAATTTCTTTGCCAACGGCCTCCATTTCTTCTAAATTCGTGACATCGGCTTTCGTTGCAAAAGCAGCCGGATGATCATCGGGAATATTAATATCTACAAACGCGACTTTTGCCCCTAATTCGGTTAATAACGAGACAATGGTTGCTCCAATTCCTCGACCGCCACCCGTGACAAAAATGACTTTATCTTCTAAACCTAAAGAAACCATACTGTTTACTCCAATTCAAGTGATTAGTCTTAATCTTTAAATCCTTTAAACTCGTTCAATGGCTAAAGCCGTCCCGCCTCCCGTTCCATGACATAAGGCGGCTAACCCCAGGGTTTTATCCTGCTCTTTTAAGGCATTCAACAAGGTGACAATAATTCGGGTTCCTGATGCGCCAATAGGATGTCCTAAAGCGATCGCACCCCCATTTACATTCATTTTGTCAAAGGGAACACCTAACATTTGATTGAATAAACAACTACTGACCGCAAAGGCTTCATTATTTTCTACTAAATCAAAATCAGCAATTGTCATATTCAATTTAGTCAGAAGTTTCTGGGTTGCGAGTATCGGAATTTCCGTAAATCGCCAAGTTTCACCTCCGGCTAAAGTCCCTGACATCAGTTTAGCTAAGGGTGTTAAACCGTATTTTTCCACCGCTTGAGCACTGGCTAAAACGACAGCCGCAGCACCATCGGAAAGTTGACTACTATTTCCCGCCGTTAATATTCCCTCTTTACTAAAAGCCGGACGTAATTTAGCTAAACTTTCTAAGGTTGTTTCCGGGCGAATTCCTTCATCTTGATCGAGAATTTGTGTGCCTTTTTTGCTGACAATTTCTATCGGGGCAATTTCCGCTTTAAAGGTTCCCCGTTGAGTCGCTTCGTTGGCGCGTTTGTGGGAATAAAACGCCACTTCATCTAAATTTTGCCGGGTGAACCCATGTTCAGCAGCCACTCGTTCGGTTTCATCCCCCATTCCCTCTCCAGTGGTGGGGTCAGTTAACCCGTCATACACCAGAATATCAATTAACTGTTCCGGTGCACCCATGAGGAATTTATATCCCCATCTCGCCCGTTGGGAGAGATAAAATCCGGTTTGAGACATGGATTCTATGCCTCCGGCTAAGACGAGATCGGCTTCTCCGGCCCGAATGGCGGTTGCGGCATTAATCAGGGTCATCATACCGGAGGAACACACCATATCCACCGCATATCCATCCACATGGGCGGGAATTCCGGCTTTCAGGGCAGCTTGGCGAGGAATGAGTTGTCCGTGTCCGGCGCGGAGAACATTTCCCAAAATGTAGAGGTCTAAGGCATCGCTGGGAACTCCTCCGCGTTCCAATGCAGCTTTGATGACGTGGGCCCCGAGATCGGAAGGAGAAAAACCTGCTAAGGAACCGCCAAAACGACCGAGGGGGGTGCGGACTGCTGAAACGATATACACATCAAGCACTAATCCCTGCTCCTCTTGCTAAAACTTTTAAGAACAATGATTCTTTTTTATCATATTTGAGGAGTATAAATTCCTAAATAAAGTATTAAGAATCGAAGGAAAATAATTAAGAATCAAGAAGTTAATGTTAAGAATTGAACAGTGAATATTAAGTTTTGAAAAAATAAGCAACTGGAGAACGGATCAGCAAAGCATAGAAAAGCCTGATGTTGAATTGTTTGGATGACTTGTGATCGCACAGCACTATCCTTAAAATAATTCTGTTTTTGCTTGACACAAACCCGAAAATTGAGCTATACTTAATAAAAGCTGTAAAAAAATATAGGGAAAAATGGCACGACAACTAAAACGTTGGGAATCTCCCCGTTCCCAAGGCAGAAATATTAAAGGAAAAGGGGGTTCGGCGAGGGCGCGACAACTGAAAAAACAACGGCAAACCCTCAGAAACAAACTTAATCAAAACCAAAGCAACGGGAAGGATCAATCAGATCCCTTCCCGATTTTTTTAGGATTAACATTCCCCTTGAATATTGGGACAAATCGTGGTATCCTCGTGATAGTTTGATGGATGATCTTGCCAATGGTTGAGTAATTGTTGTAACTCACTTTTTAAGATTTCTAAGGCGGTTATTTGGTGATTAATCTCTTCAACTTTCATCGCTAAATGTTGTTTAACCTCCTCACAGGGAAGTTCACCGCGATCGCTAATATTTAAAATCTCTCGAATTTCACTTAAACTTAAACCCAAAGATTGAGCGCGTTTGACAAAGGCTAAACGGTTAACCACCGAGGGCGTAAAAAGTCGATACCCGGAGTCAGACCGTTCAACGGTGGGCGCTAATAAACCAATTTCTTCATAATAGCGAACCGTTTTCACCGATAAGCCACTCCGGGCGGCAACATCACCAATTTTTAAGCGTTCCTCTGTAATCACAGCACTCATTTTCAGTGATCCTGATGATTTCTTCACTCAATAAAAAGAACAATTTGATCCAGAAACTGAGTTTCTGACCTTTCCATCGGGATTTAATCTTTTAAAAAAGGCTTAAAAACCCGGTTTTTTGGATCGACGAGAACGTAAGTCCTGGGTGAGTTGAGGGAGGGGAGGTCTGGAAGAACTAGGGGGGAGAACATATTCCGGTGCGGTTTCAGGTTGTTCAATTTTAGAGCGTTGTAACATCCACCAACGCAAGACCAAAATCACCGCCACGCTGGAAAGCCCAAAGGTTAATAACGATAAACTTGAACTCACTCCACCAATCACAGCATCTACAGTTCCAACCGTTACCACAAAACTCACAATAGGTTCTCGACGATAAGCAGACCTGAGAACACGCGGCCATAAAGCATTCATCACAGTTTTACTCTAAATTTTAATTGTGTTAACTTTTAGTACAATCTATCGGAATAGGAGCCGACAGAATCATTCTCTAATCTTCTTCACTTCAAAGTTTATCTAATCCCAATTTAACTTAATCTCCAAACTTTTGCTGCATTTTACCCCTTGCGGGGTCAGTTGTCATCCGTTATCAGAGTGATCAGAAACTGAGGATTTGACTGATTCTGTTTAGCCTGAATTCCAGGGAAATCCCAAAATTATGGCTCAACAGGAGAACCCTGAATTAACTTTGACCCATCAGACGAATGACAACTTCTGTAATTAACGGTCAACTATGAACAGTCTTCGCTAAAATTAACTCAACCCCAGCCAGGATAACAAACCCTGTCCGCTAAAATATTCAATTGCCAAGGTGATCAAAAAACCAATCATGGCCGCTCGACCGTTTAACCGTTCAGCATATTGATTGAAACCAAATTTGGGTTCATTTAGGTTGGGGGTTGTCGTCGGTTGTGGTTGATTCATGCTTGAGTTCCTTGGATTTTAAGCGCGTTCATTATGATTTTACCCCTGATTGTATAAACAATGTCCTATCCATCCGACTCCTCCCCCCCTTCAAATGCCATTCAACGGGTTGCCTTTGCCCTGCGTACCACTGGCTGGGTTTGCTTTTGGACACAGCTTGTTTTAGCGGTGGTTTCTGCTCTTATTCAGCTTTTTGCGATTTTTGCCTTTAATCCAGGAAGAACAGCACAAACTGGCGCAACACCAGGAATGGGTGGCGGTTTAGTTTTTGCCTTAATTGGACTGGGTATTTTAGGGTTTAGTATTTTTCAAGCCTTTCGTTACACTCGTTTAGCCCGCAGACTGAAAGCACCGGGAATGGCCCGTCCCAGCCGTGCAGAAACCATGAAGCAAATTCGCCTGGGTTTAACCAGTAACTTAAGCGGAATGGCTGTCACCTTAATTGCATCAGAGGCCATTAACGGCATTTTATTAGCAAAAGCAATCTCTCAACCTCGAAATTTTTTAGCCACCGCAGGCAGTCTGCAAGATTTTATCCAGCCTGTTGATTTTTTCGTAGTTCTCGCGAATACCCACACCATTGTTGCTCACTTCGTTGGAATTGTCGCTGCTTTGTGGTTAATGAGAGAGATTTATAAGAATTAGGAGAAAGCCATAGAATGAATTGGCATCAGTATGAGTAATCGATGGGGAAATGGTGCGTGCGCTGCGCTTACGCACCCTACTTTTTAGAGGGTAGCGATTAAACGAGCTTGTTGAAAGGGGCGATCGCAAATTATACTATTATTTTTACAAGTAATTTCAAGATCATCAATCCAGGCTTTTTGTAAATTAAAACCATGTAATTGTAACTGAATTTGCTGATATGAAAAGGGATAATCCCCTTGTTGTTCCCAAATTAATGTCATTGAATTTCCGTCTTGTTTCATGCTATTTCCTGAAGACTCAATCTGATCAGATTCAGTGTTTGCTAGTAAGACAGGAAGCAGTTGATTGGTTGTTGCTGAGGTGAAACTGGGTTGAAGTTGAAATTGATCAATTCTGGAAGTTTCATATCCATCACCTGCATCACTATATAATAGTCCTTGAGCGTTTCTTTCACGGGTGGGATAGAGATGTAAGATTAAGGTTTTTCCCTCTTCCATTGGGATAATACTTCCGGCTTTTATTAATAAAGGAATTCGTTCTAAAGGCGCATCAAATTCAACAATTTGGGAACCTTTTAATGGTTGATCATCCCAAAAATGATACCATTCTCCTGGGGGTAAATAGACATTACGCGATCGCATTCCGGGTTGATAAATTGGACAGATCATTAAAGCATTTCCGAGTAAAAACGCATCATCAATATCCCATAAATTACTATCCGTTGGATCAAGCCAAAATATCGGACGGACTGGGGGATATCCTTTTTGATGGGTTTCCCTAGTTAAAGTATAAATATAGGGAATTAATCGATAACGAAATTTTAAGAATTCGCGTAAAATACTTAAGGTTGGTTCTCCATATATCCAAGGGGTTCGATGTTCGACGTTATTAGAAGAATGAGTCCGATAAAACATCATAAAACTCGACATTTGAAACCAACGTAAATACAATTCTGCGCTAGGGTTTCCTTGAAAACCTCCGGTGTCTGAACCACTATAGGAAATACCGGATAAACCTAACCCAATAACTGTTGAAATAGTTTGACGTAAAGCCGCCCAACTTGACTCAATATCCCCCGTCCAAACCCACGCATAACGTTGTAAACCTGCCCACCCTGCACGAGATACAATAAAAGGGCGATGATGGGGTCGAGATTGACGTAAACTTTCAAAAGCGGCGGAGGCTTGTAACATTCCATAAACGTTATGAATTTCTCGATGATCTCCCCCTCGACCTTCAACAAAATGGCGAGTTACTTTTGGTAATGAACGATCTCCCCACGCAATAAAAGCCGCAGGTTCGTTCATATCATGCCAAAATCCTCCGACTCCAACTTCTAATAAATATAAATATTGTCGTGTCCACCAACGGCGCACCATTGGATGAGTAAAATCAGGAAAAACTGTCCATCCCGGCCATACTGGAGCTATTACTAATTTACCATTAGGATATTTACAAAAACCATGAAGAATTTGCCCTTGTAAAAACATTTGATTATGGCGAGTATATTTAACTCCGGGGTTGAGAATACTAATAAATTTAACGCCATGAACTTCGAGTTCTTGAGTAAAGCGTTGTAAGTCAGGAAATCGTTTGGGATCAATAGTAAAGGCTTGATAATCTACCATGACATCAATATCAAGATGAATGGCACTTAATGGCAGATCATTTTTTTCAAAATTGCGATAGGTTTCTCTGACTTGGGTTTCAGTTCCAAACCCCCAACGAGAATGATGATAGCCTAACGCCCAACGGGGAGGAAGGGGAGAATGTCCGGTTAATTCGGTGTAATTTTCTATTAATTTAGGGAGAGAACCTAGAGTGAAATAATAGCGCAATGCACCGCCGCTAAAATTGGCTGTTGCTGTGTCTGAAAATTGAAAAATTGCTTCATAGGGATTTTCATAAAAAATCAAATAACTCCCTTGTTCATGTAATCCTAAATACAGGGGAATACATAAATACATGGGGTCAGAACCCGGACTATATTGTCCGGCTGCGTCAAAATTCCACATTCTAAATTTTTTAGGTTCTGAAGTAGGTTTCCCTTTTTTAGTGACTTCTTTTGCTAATCGTAAATTTAAGGGAAATGAACGCTCTCCTAACCCATAAATATGTTCTTCGGGTCGTAAATTAGCTCGATGTATCCATTGTTCATTTAATTTTTCTGGAGGGTATTCTTCGCGAATTAATTGGTGTTGAGCATCGAAAAATTTCAGATGCCCTTCATCCTGAACCTGGATCGTTAATGTTGCGTTTGGGGAGGTAACAGTCCAAGCATTTTCGGTTTGATTTAAAAGGGGTTCTAGGGTTTCCCATTCCTGACGTTCAATGCCATAGGGATAGGGTAAAATAGTCGGTTTCCAAGTAATTCTGACAAAATCATTGGTTAAGAAAGTTAGTTCTAATTCTGCTTTTTCAAAATTGAAGATTGTGCCTGTTTCTGTGTTTTCTGCTTTTAATAATTTCCCTGGTGTGTCACCTGTTTCTGAGGAATGAGGTTGCAGGGGGGGAATATTGCGGTCAGCGCGATCGCGTTTATAAGAATATAAGATAGCTTGAGGGGTGTAGGTTAAATAAATTAAATTGACCCAGAATAATTTCCATTTTAAGTATAATTTTTTGAAAAATCTTTTCATTTTATTAAAATAATAAACTTTATGGATAAAAGAATAAAACGCTCACCTATTTTAACCATGGAAAAACTGGGGACAGCCCTACAGCCCCCAGGCATAGCCTGTTGATAAATTTTTCAAATTTAACATCCTTAAGCTGCTTTTGGTATTTGTTGATCTTGAAATGCGGGTTGGGGAGTGGGTTCTAATTTCCAACCTGCTTTAAATAATTTTTGATAGGTAGCCCACCCTTTGGAACCCCCCGGAATGGGATAATCAGGAACAGAATAATGAGCCATTAAATAATAAGGAACCCAAGGTTTATTGGCCTCAAGGCGCAAATGAAGAATGGTTGTTCCATTGCTTGCAGACCGGGGTAGCCAACACATTTGTCCAGCCATAATTGACTCCTTTTTTAATTAGAATCTTGATTGAAATCAAGGTTAAACTATCACAGTTTCTCTAAATCCTTACTTTTATTCTGTTTTGGGGAAAATCAATTGACCTCTACATAAGGTTGGATTTATCTAGGAAAATAAATCTATCTTCCTGGGTAATCGAGAATTAATATAAGGGTGATTCTTTTGCTCGTATGGATTTGAAGCAGAAATTCACTCTGTATGAAGCCCAGGGCAAAGGCGCGATTCTTTGGGGTTTGCAGTAAAATAAATTAATCAAGGAGTTTAGTCACAATGCTTTACTCCTTACAGGAGTGAAAAACTATGACAGCCTTAGCTCAAGAGATTCTTAATACTTTTGATAGTTTGGCTGACGCAGAGCAACTTGAGATTGGGCTAGAAATCTTGAGGCGGCTCGTCCATTTTGACTTTCCACCATTGACAGATGAAGACTTTATCTTAAATGCTGAAGAGTTATTCTTAGCATTAGATCAACAAGAAATTGATTATGAATAGTCCTGAGCTTGGCGAAGTCTGGCTTGTCGATCTGGGCTATGTGCCAAAAGTTAGACCATGCTTAGTGGTTAGTATCCGGGTTCTCAACCAAGATCTCTAAAAAATGCTATTATGGGATTAATCTAAATCATTAAAAAACGGTTTTGAGAACATTTTAATTATTATGATTCAAGAAATTAATGCCATATTTGATGGTAAATCCCTGCAACTGGAATCTCCCTTAAACCTGGATATAGGTACAAGGGTTAAAATTATTGTTGAAACAATATTACCTCAAGAAAAACCCCAAAAAACGTTTTTTGAAACCGCTCAATCTTTACAGCTACAAGGGAATCCAGATTGGTCTGAGAAAATTGATCAGTATTTATATGGGGAAACTGTTTCTGATCATGAATGAAGTTTTTTTAGATACTTCCTTTGCGATTGCGCTTTCTTCAATTATGGATCAACATCATGCACGGGCTGTTCAATTGGCTGCTCAACTACAAGCTAGTCAAGCCCGTTTAGTTACTACTCAAGCTATTTTACTAGAAATTGGTAATGCACTTTCTAAATTAAAATATAGAATGGCTGCAATCCAACTATTAGAATCTCTTGAAGCTGATCCCAGTGTGGAAATTGTGGTGTTGACTCATGATTTGTATATGGCTGCATTCAATTTGTTTAAACAGCGAAAAGATAAAGAATGGGGTTTAGTCGATTGTCTGTCATTTATCGTTATGGGGAATCGAGGAATTACTGATGCACTAACCGCCGATACTCATTTTCAGCAAGCCGGATTTCGAGCATTACTCAAAAACTAGACCATTCAAGTTGGATACATACTATAATAAAAGATTGGTGCAAAAAATTTTATGCGGAGAAGAAGTTAGATGGCTCGATATAGAGGCCCCCGTCTGAGAATCGTTCGTCGTTTGGGCGATTTACCCGGATTAACCCGGAAGACCCCCAGAAAGGCCTATCCCCCCGGACAACATGGTCAAGCTCGTCGCAAACGTTCAGAATATGCGATTCGGTTAGAAGAAAAACAAAAACTGCGCTATAACTACGGTGTTTCGGAGCGTCAACTGTTACGCTATGTCCGTAAAGCTCGCCGCGCTTCCGGTTCCACTGGACAAGTGTTGCTGCAACTGTTGGAAATGCGTTTGGATAATACCATTTTCCGTTTAGGAATGGCCCCTACAATTCCGGCGGCTCGTCAGTTAGTCAGTCATGGTCACGTTACCGTCAATGGTCATCGCGTGAACATCCCCAGCTATCAATGCAGACCCGGTGAAATTATTGGGATCAGAAATACTGAAAAATCCCGTGAACTGGTAAAAGCCAATTTACAATATCCCGGTTTAGCCAACGTTCCTAGCCATCTGGAGTTAGATAAAGCACAACTGACTGCAAAGGTAAATAGCGTCATTGAACGGGAATGGGTGGCTTTACAAATTAACGAACTGTTAGTGGTTGAATATTATTCACGTCAAGCCTAAGAGTTCCTCACCGTTCTATTTTTCGTGGGGCGTTATCGACTAAAAATAACGTACCCCACCCGATTATTATTAAACCCTAAATCCAAAATCAATCAGGTTGCTATCCTCCTATTTGGGACATGGTTCGAGTATAATTTCCCGTTGTGCCAGAGTCCCGTTGTTTAAAATTTATATCGGGTTTAATTCTTAATAGGTTATTCACCTGTTCTCGTAACTCCTCAAACGTCACACCTTGACGCAGAGGAGTTTTTAAGTCAATTTGTCCGGTTTCATTGAGTAAACAAGGTCGTAACCAACCATCGGCGGAGAATCTCATCCGGTTACAGCGATCGCAAAAACATTCTGACATCTGACTAATAAATCCTAATGTTCCTTTTGCCCCCGGTATTTGAAAGACATCCGCAGGGCCGTTTCCTTTAATTTGAGAGGTTTCTAACCCCCATTGTTCTCGAATTTTTTGTCTTAATTCTTCTGAAGAAATCCAACCGCGATCAGCAAATAAATCGTTATTTCCAATGGGCATAAATTCAATAAATCTGACGTGCCATTGTCGATCTATTGTTAATTTTGCTAACTCTAAAACTTCATGATCATTCACCCCAGGAATGACCACAACGTTTAATTTTAAAGGGTTAAAACCGACCTCATAAGCTGCTTGTATTCCCTCCCAAACCTGTTGCCAACGGCTACGTCCTCGGTTGCCGATAATTTGATCAAAAATATCAGGATCTAGGGAATCTAAACTAATATTAATCCTCCGCAGTCCAGCTTTATATAAATCCTCTGCCATTTCTGCTAATAAAAAGCCATTAGTTGTCATCGCCACATCTTTTGTTTCAGGAAAGGCGTTAATTTGTTTAACCAACTCTACCACTCCAGGACGTAATAAAGGTTCACCTCCGGTTAACCGAAATCGAGTAAACCCAACGGGAATAAATACCTCTCGCAACAGGGTTAACAGTTCATCGAGAGTTAAAAGGTTTTGTTGGAGAATATAATCAATTTCTGCACCTTCGGGCATACAATACTGACACCGGAAGTTACAACGGTCAATCAAACTAATGCGAAGATAATCAACAAGGTTCATGGAATTTTAGGAAAATGACAGAATATTGTTCTTTCTGTATTATGTCGAATTTTTATATTGAGGAAACACGAATTAATGATATAAGTATCTATTGAAGGCTGAGAGCGAGTTTTTAAATTCCAATGACACCAACTCAACCATCAGGACAAACCGGAGGAAGACCAACAGGTTCTCCAGCTAAAATTCGAGTTCATGATGATGTCGATACCATTCGCGGTAAACGCCGAGAAAATGAGTCAGCTATAATTTTAGCAAATGCCGGGTATAATGTAGAACAAAACCCTGCTATATCTGGTGATAAAGAGCCTGATTATAAAATAGAAGGTAGGATTTTTGATTGTTATGCTCCATCAACTGCCAATTTCTACAATATTATTGAAACAATTCGGAGTAAGGTAGAAAGAAAACAAGCTAGTCGGATTATTCTAAATCTAGCAGATAGTAAAGTTTCTGTTAAGAATCTCAAACAGCAGCTTATTGAAAGTTCTATTGAAGGTTTAGAAGAGATTATAATTATAACAAAGGATGCTCAGATTATTCCATTCTTTCCTTTTTAAAATTCAGGAGGAATTAGTTAATGTCATTAGATTATGAACTCAGACTAGAAACAAATTTTAATTCTAATAATATCTACGATATTTTATCTAATCAATTCGATTTGCAACCTGGGGAAGACCAACGATTATTTAATTCTGGAATTATTATTGGCGTTTCCCCGGAAAAACCAGCAACACAATATCTAATGCTAGAAAATTACGGATTTAAGCCAACAATTGATGTATGGTTTCGTCTCAAACATCAAGATGAAAAAATCTTAGGTAAACAAACTCTCTTGAATGTTTCAATATTATTATTAAGTCAAATTTCAGGAGATGCGGTACTATTATTTAATAGCGAAAAAACAGTTTTACAACGAATTAGCGGAGTTTTGATTTTTAATCAAAAACCTGAAACATGGCAGGATTCAGAATTATCTCAAGTTGAACTTAATTATCATGTTAAACCCTTAAAATCCCCCTTACTGGGTGATCCTTCCCCTAAAATTGCGATTCAACCTGCTATTTACTCTCGTTTACAAGCATTGGCAATTTCGCAAGGAAAATCTTTAAAACAGTTAACAAATGATGTATTAAAGGCAGGTTTAATAAATGAATAAAAAAAATTAAGTTATGAAAAAAGTTTTAGTCACGGGTGGAACTGGATTTTTAGGTCAGAAATTAGCCTTGAGATTGCATTCTTTAGGTCAGGATGTCACAATTTTAGGACGTAACTTAATTATAGGCGATCGCTTACAACAATTAGGACTCAAATTTTTACCCGTTGATATCACCAATTCCGATGCTATATTATCAGTAATGTCTGGACAAGAAGATGTGTTTCATTGTGCGGCTTTATCTTCTCCCTGGGGACGAGAAGAAGAGTTTTATAAAACGAATGTTATCGGAACTCGCAATATTATTGAAAGTTGTTTAACCCATCATGTCAGACGTTTAATTTATGTTTCTACTTCGGCGGTTTATTTTAATTTAACCCATCGCTTTAATATTAAAGAAACCGATAATTTAGCTCAAAATATCATCCATCCTTATATTAAAACAAAGCAATTAGCAGAACAAGAAATTAATCGTGGGTTTCAACAAGGTTTACCTGTCATTTCTATTCGTCCGCGTGGTATTTTTGGCCCTGGGGATACGGTAATTTTTCCCCGACTATTAAAAGTGAGTGAAACAACGGGTATTCCCTTAATTAATGGAGGAAAAGCGATATTAGATATGACTTATATTGATAATGTTATAGATGGGTTATTATTGTGTCAAACTGCACCAGATCAACAATTAGGAGAATATTTTAATATTAGCAATGGAGAACCGACGGAATTATTAATATTATTAGAAAAATTATCACAAAAATTGAATATTTCCTTAAAGTTTAAACCTTTACCCTATGCGATCGCCTACACTTTAGCAACGGGGATGGAATGGTTTTATCAATCTTTTTTACCAAATCGAGAACCTGCTTTAACGCGCTATACTCTAGGATTATTAGCCTTTAGCCAAACTTTGGATATTACATCGGCTAAAATTCAGTTAGGGTATAAACCTCAAATTTCAATTGAACAAGGTTTAGATGAGTTTGTTAGATATTGGAAATCCCTATAAAATATGGTAGAAATTACGTTTTTACAGGCGGGATATTGTACACACCCTGAAGCGATGGTACTTCCGGGGGAAAGTTGGAAATCGATTATTTTTCCGGCGTTATTTGCTTTAATTCGTCACCCTATGGGGTGGATTTTATTTGATACAGGATATTCTGAACGGTTTTATCAAGAAACACAGCATTTACCCCAAAAGCTTTATGCTTTATTAACCCCGGTTTATTTAAAACCTCAAGAAACTGCGATTTCTCAACTCAAACAGTTAGGAATTGAACCGGAGGAGATTCAATATATTATTATTTCTCATTTTCATGCGGATCATATTGGGGGATTAAAGGATTTTCCCAAAGCAGAATTTATTTGTTTTCAATCGGGTTATAATGCGATTAAAAATACACAGGGTTTGAGGGCATTAAAAGCTGGTTTTTTAGCAGGTTTAATGCCTGATAATTTTGAAGAACGAGTCATTTTTGCGGAAAATTATCAGGCTATAAAATTACCTGAAAGTTTGACTCCCTTTGAACAGGGTTTTGATGTGTTTGGAGACGGTTGTTTAATTGCCATTGAATTACCGGGTCATGCTGTTGGACAACTGGGGTTATATTTAACCGATAATAGCGGAAAACAGTATTTTTTAATTGCCGATGCTTGCTGGTTAAATCGTGCCTATCAAGAATTAATTTATCCTCAACGCATTGCTGATTTATTGTTTGCAGATAAAACGGCTTATCGAGAAACCTTGAAAAAAATCAATCAGTTATATCGAAATAATCCGAAGGTGAATATTGTGCCATCCCATAGTTCAATTGATTAGCAGAAATAGCTTAGTTTCTATCTAACTTTTTAACGGAATTGTAATTAAAAACTCAGTTCCTACTCCTAATGTAGAAAAACAATTGAGTTCTCCCTGATGTTTATCTGTTACTAAATGATAAGCTAAAGATAATCCTAAACCTGTTCCTTTTCCCTGTATGTGTGAGGTCATCAACGGGTCAAAAATACTTTTACATTCAACTTCTGACATTCCAATTCCATTATCAGAAATCGAGATAGCAACGGTATTTTGATCTTGTAAATAGGTACGAATCATAATCTGAGGTTGATCGGCTAAATCCCCTTTAGAACTGGTTGCTTCTAACTGATCAATGGTATAGGTGAGTAAATTCATAAACACCTGATTCAATTGTCCGGCGTAGCACTCCACTTTCGGTAAAGCACTATATTCTTTAATTAAGTTAATACTCGGTCGTCCCGCTTTAGCTTGCAGACGATTTTGTAAGATTAAAATTGTACTATCTAACCCTTCATGAATATCAACAGATTTCATTTGAGCTTCATCTAAACGAGTGAAATGACGAAGCGATCGCACGACATCCCGAATTCGTTCTGACCCGACTTTCATCGATTCTAAAATTCTCGGTAAATCTTGTTTTAAAAAGCTCAAATTCATCTCTTCTATTTCATCAGCAATTTCAGGAATAATCTGAGGATAATGCTGTTGATATAAAGCCAATAACTTCATTAAATCCTCAATATAATTTTTGGCATGGGCAATATTTCCTGAAATAAAATTAACCGGATTATTAATTTCATGGGCAATTCCCGCCACTAACTGACCCAAACTTGACATTTTTTCGGTTTGAATCAATTGAGTTTGAGTGCGTTGAAGCTGATTTAAAATCGCTTCTAATTCTGCTCGTCTTTTGGCTTCTTGTCCTTCACTTTGGCGTAAAGCCTCTTCCATTTGTTGCCGTTCTGTAATATCTAATCCGACGAAAACCGCCGCTGACCCGCGATGATATTTTTGAGCAACAATTAAATAAGTGTAAGGAACACCACGAACATTAGCCGTAATTTCCCTAGAGCTTTTCCAAGCATCTTGGGCAAAAAATTCATAGACAAATTCATTAAATTTGGGGCTATTTTGCAGAAATCCGACTTCTTTCCCAACAAATTCTTCCGCCGGAACATTGTAAGAATTGGCTAAATGGCGATTGACCCCTAAATATTTTAAATCAGAACTAATCCAAGACACTAAACCCGGTACAGCATTCAACACCGCTTCTAATTGATCTTTGGATGCGACCACCGCAGAGGATGTGGCTTTTCGGTCAGAAATATCCGTCGCAAAACCACAAATTAATGGGGAACAGAGAACACAGGCTGAACCAAATTCCGTTTGAACGGTTAAGTCGGGTTTAGTAGACTGTAATTCTAAATAATTAATGGTAAAATCAACGGGAAAAATAAAACCAGATTTTTTTTGATGACGGGACTCAAAAGTTAATGATCCTTTTTGCTGTAATTCTTGGCAATATTCTCCCCAGATTACAGGAGTTAAATCTCGATCAATATCATGAATATTCAGTTGCAGTAATTCACTTTGAGTATAACCCAACATCCGACAGGCGGCTTGATTCACATAACAAAAACGACCTTCTAACGTCATCCAAAAAATCGCCGTTGCCGCTTGTTCAAAGGCTTGTTGAGTCAGTTGTAATTTTTCTTGTAATTGTTTTTGAGGGGTAATCACTTCCAGGGATAACATTAACCCCCCAATGGTTCCTGATGCGGTTTTCCAAGGTTGAACAACCCATTTTTTCCACTCTAGGGCCCCATTCACCAAAGGTTGACAAATTTCCAGTTCCCAATACGGTAATTTTCCTGCTAAAGACTGTTCAGCATTTTGATACCAAATTTCCGGTAAATGGGGAAACCCGTCTTGATGAGAACAACCGATTAAATCAGGATGTCCCCCTGCATAGTTTTGTTGCCATTGACGGGACACGGCTAAATATCGCAGTTGCGAGTCAACCATTGCCACTGCGGTTGGTAAATATTCCACGAAACGACGGAAATAATCTTCCTCGCCATTGGCAGAAGTCGGGGAAAGAATCAACTTCCCTGGGGGATCAGGAGGGTTAGAAATGATAATGGGTAGAACTCGCCTTTTGTTCACGGTTTGGCACTCCCTCAGTCAAGGTTGGGTCAAATAAGTTGATCCATTTCTGAATACAAGATGGAAGAAATTGATTTCTGAAATAGACTTTTAAATGGAAGTTTACCCGAATGAGGGGTATTACCCTCCATTGTATGATTAATTACACCCTGTTGTCTATAAGTACCCTCGATTTATCGTCGAAATTCTCGGCTGTGAGGGCTGGCTAGACAGTTAATCATTCTTTTTTTAAATTAATTGTTATCTCTGATACTGAAATCTCAGTAACTAATTAATGTAACTCACGTCCAGTAGAGATTTCCTCTATCTGGAGTTAAGTAGAGTATGGCATTGTTTTGTTCAGTTTCCGAGGAAGTTAGAGATGACTAACTTCCTATAACACGGTCAATAAGATAATTTCAGCGACTTTTATCCCAAAATGAATTAATTTAACAATTCCATTCCTCGACGATAAAGTTCTTGAGCATAATCTGTCCAAGTTCCCTGTCCCCAATAGCGAAAACAACTGGTTTGTAATAACAAGTTGTACAATAACGCTTGTTGATAATGAATATCTTTTGTTATATTTGGGTTTTGCTGCACTAAGGAATCATACTTTTGATGAAAAGCAATACTCAATTGTTTCATCGGTTCTAAAACATTTTCATAGCCTTGTACCCAGCTTAAATTATTTGTCCAGGATGCACCCTCCATTTGAAATGAATGATCGGTTTGTTTTAAATGGGCGATCGCAGCCTCAACGGCTTCTGGTGTTGCTTGATGGGGATCAACGTGTTGCCAAATTTTATGCTGATGAACTCCTTGACAGGTAGGATAATCTTCTGGGTTCACTCCTGATGCTTCTAATAATTCTAAATATTCCGTTCCATTCAACGCTACAACCCCAGAATTTTCTGGATTTTGATCCCGCATTTCAAAGTAAATTCTAAAGAAATCACGGGGATATTCATTCATCATCACCCCGCCATTTTCTCCATCGGCAATTTGGGTCACTAACGCTGGAATTTCAACCCCAGAAATCAATTGTTTTTGTTTAGTTTTGGCTTCAAAATAAGGTTGCATTTGGGCGACTAATTTGGTATCCGATCCTTGGGTTTTAATTAAAGCAATAATGCTTACCGTTTCCCCCTGAGAATTCCGAGCAATTAAGCGATTAGGACTATATTTTTGCGCTTGAGGGAGTCCGCCACCTTCTAAGGTTTCCACCGAATGTTCCTGAACCAATAACCAGCGATAACCACAATCTTTTAACGCTTTTATATATTCATATAAGGTATCAGGATGATTGGGTAAGTGCATTTCGGGAGGAGAAAATCCCTTAACTCGCTTCAAAGCTTCTTCTCCAAAAATAGCTGCAAAATGATGTTGCCAAGCTTGAATTTGTAATAAAATATCAGGAATCGGAGTTGAAGGAACCACCGCATGACTCCACATTGTTCCTAACCATTCTACATAAGGTTGATAGTTGGGATCACAGGTAATTTTTTTCAAAGAATTCAAAATATCATCTCGCCCCATTTGACCAAATGCCCATAATAAATTCCCTGAATAATCCAACATAATTCGAGGGTTACATCCTTCGGCGACTAATTGAGGAATAAACTCTCCCATTCGCCGATAACACCCAGCAAAGGGTTCAGCATTATGGTTATCCCCTTCCTGGGGATGCTCATACATATATTGAAGATTACTGATTAATGCCCCATTTTCCCCAGCCGGAATAGTCGGTTGATGAAAATGTAAGGCGCAAGCAAAGCCAGCCGTGATTTTATCTAACTTTAAATTTGTTTTTGGAGAAAATATGGGATAATTATGATTAACAAGATCCTGGATTCGGGCTTCCCAACCACAAACGTTAGGGAGGCTAGAATCTAAGTCTTCTAAAATAGGAAAAGGAGTTAAAAATTCGGGCTTTGTCATAAAACTAAATCTTCAGCAATAGGAACACAAAATTTAATAATCCCATCATACTTTTGAATACAAAAACTCAAAAAATGGCAGTTAATACACCGCAAGATTTTGAGAGAGGGGAGGAAGGGGTTTAGTCGGGGTTCGATTTGAGCAAATGGGGGTTTTGATTTAGACGATAAAACGTTATAGTGAATAACGCTGGTACTTGACGTGGAGCCAACAAGGACAACCTTTTTGAGTCGTAAACAGTTATTACTGACATTCTATCCTGAAATTGGACAAATGATCCTTCATCTGTTGTAGAGGTTTAAGTTGTGAATTGAGAGGGTGAAAGGCTTCTAAATCTTTAATTTTATTGTTGATGCAAAATTTTGAGTGTTTAAGGCAGTATGAGTATTAATTTTGGACGAGAAACTTGCTGTAATTTGCCCAGTGCAGAAGCACGAGAATGGTTAGTGACCAATGGGATCGGTGGCTATGCTTCAGGAACAATCGCAGGTGTACTCACACGCCGTTATCAAGGGTTATTAGTAGCGGCTTTAAAACCCCCCTTATGTCGTACCTTACTGGTCACGAAAATAGATGACCTTGTAGACTATCAAGGACAAGTTTATCCCCTCTATACGAACCGTTGGGCCGGAGGAGCGATTGACGGTTATGGACATCACCAGATTGAACGGTTTCAGTTAGAACGAACGATCCCCACCTGGAAATTTGCCTGTGCCGATGCTTTACTGGAAAAACGAATTTGGATGCAGCCGGAAGCGAATATTACATACGTTCGTTATAATTTAACTCGCGCCTCTGGCCCCATTACCCTGACGCTAAAAGTTTTTGTTAATTATCGAGATTATCATAGCGATACCCAGGCCGGGGATTGGCAAATGCAGATCGAACCCGTTGAAAACGGCCTTTGTGTGACCGCCTTTGCAGAAGCAGTTCCTTTTTATTTATTAACGGATCGCGCTAGTGTTACCCCTACCTCCCAATGGCACTATAACTTTGATTTAGTACGGGAACGGGAACGGGGCTTAAGAGATTACGAAGATCATCTTCAAGCCGCGACCTTCACCGCTACCTTAAACCCCGGAGAATCTTTATGTTTTGTTGCGAGTACAGAACCGAACCCGAGTTTAAATGGTGAAGCCGCCTTAGAAGTCCGTCGTACCTACGAACGCAAATTATTAGGATTTTGGCAAGATAGCTGTCCGGCTAACATCCGAGAAACGCCTCAATGGATACAACAGTTGGTATTTGCGGCGGATCAATTTATTGTTAATCGTGCCATTCCCGAAAATCCAGTCGGTAAAACCATTCTAGCGGGCTATCCTTGGTTTGGTGATTGGGGACGGGATACCATGATTAGTTTACCCGGTCTGACCATCACTACAGGTCGGCTGCAAATTGCCCGTGCGATTCTTTATACCTACGCCAAATACGTTGATCAAGGGATGTTACCCAACCGTTTCCCCGACGAAGGAGAAATCCCAGAATATAATACCGTTGATGCGACCCTCTGGTATTTTGAAGCCATTCGTCAATATTATGAAGTCACCGAAGATATTGATGTGATCGAAAATTTATTTCCCGTACTGACGGATATTATTCACTCTCACTGTCGGGGAACTCGCTACAATATTCACCTTGATCCGGCGGATGGTTTACTGTATGCCGGAGAACTGGGAACTCAATTAACTTGGATGGATGCCAAAATCGGAGATTGGGTTGTTACGCCCCGCATCGGTAAACCCATTGAAATTAATGCCCTTTGGTATAATGCCCTGCGAATCATGGGGAAATTTGCCCGTCAAATTGGCAGACCTTATCAAGAATATGATGCTTTAGCGGATCGGGCTTTAGCTCGGTTTGAACGGTTTTGGCATCCTGAATTAGGCTATTGCTATGATGTGATCGATGGGATTTATGGGGATGATGCCACCTTGCGTCCGAATCAAATTTTTGCCGTTTCTCTGCCTAACAGTGCCCTCTCCCCCGAACAGCAACGGGCCGTTGTTGAAACCTGCGGACAGTTTTTGCTGACGTCCTTTGGGTTGCGATCGCTCGCCCCCAATCATTTTCACTATCGAGGGTATTATGGGGGAAATCCGATTCAACGAGATAGTGCCTATCATCAAGGGACAGCTTGGGCTTGGCTGTTAGGCCCTTTTGTAATTGCCCATTTGCGGGTGTTCCAAAATCCCAATCTAGCCCGTACTTTTTTAGACCCCATGATTAACCATCTTTCGATAGCCGGGCTCGGAAGTATTAGCGAAATTTTTGATGGTAATGCCCCCATGCACCCCCAGGGCTGTATTGCCCAAGCTTGGTCAGTGGGAGAAATTCTTCGGGCTTGGTTAGCGATAGAACGTTTTAGATGAAAATCAGTTATCAGTTATCAGTTATCAGTTATCAGTTTATAATTAGTAAATCCTATAGCAATTTGCGCCGAGGTTGTAATCATTTACAACTGATATGGAACAGCCAGAAATATTATCTGGTTTTCCCTGTTCCCCATTCGTAATTCGTAATTCGTAATTCGTAATTCGTAATTCCCTGTTCCCTGTTCCCTTTCTTAAATTTAGGGTTTGGACGATGAGTTTAAAGGCGGTTCTATTTGATTTTAATGGAGTCATTATTAATGATGAACCCATCCATGAACAACTAATAGAAGAATTGTTGTTGGCAGAAAACCTACGTTCTAAACGGGAGGAAATTCGCAAATTTTGTTTAGGAAGAAGCGATCGGGCTTGTTTAACAGATTTGTTAACTTATTGCGGTCGTACTGTTACCAATAGCTATTTAGATCAGTTAATTGAACGTAAATCCCTTGCCTATAAACAGCGTTTAGAACAGTTAGAACAACTTCCTATCTATCCGGGTTTGGAGGAGTTTATTCAACACTTGCAAGCAGCTGATCTAAAATTAGCCTTGGTGACGGGGGCGATCCGGCCAGAAGTGGAACTGATTTTAAATAAAATCGGGCTGATGGAGGTTTTTCCGGTGATTGTAACGGGGGATGATATTATCCTCAGTAAACCCGAACCCGAAGGCTATTTATTAGCAGTACAAGGCTTAAACCAAGTCTACCCCCAGTTAAATTTACAGCCCTCGGACTGTCTCGCCTTAGAGGATACCTTTGTCGGGATTATCGCGGCTCAACGGGCCGATATTCAAGTGGTCGGGATCGCTCATACCTACCCCCTGCATCTTCTCCAACGCTGGGCTAATTGGGCTGTGGATCGATTCGGTGATTTGGAATTAGACAGAATTCAAAAAAATTTTTTACAAGAATCTTTACAATCTGGGGTTCCGTTGTGTTAGAATAATAAATCGGAGTCAGACATCATTCCTCACACTGGATTGTTTGACTCGCACGGGGAATTAGCTCAGTTGGTAGAGTGCTGCGATCGCACCGCAGAGGTCAGGGGTTCGAATCCCCTATTCTCCATTCTTGTTAGGAATATTGAATCCTGAGCTACGCTGGATATACCTTGACTATTAACCCTTCAGCTATATTAATGGTAATCGCTGATCAGAGTTATCCGTATGTTTACGGAGATTCAATTAACTGATATAGGGCTTTTGCTGATTGCAAACCAGTCAAACTCGCTTGTAGGATGGGTTCTACTCATCAAATAACTAAAAGTTAGCGAGGACACTGCAATACCCTCACTAACTTTTCTACTTCTAAATCTTTAGACATTTCATAGAATCTTTATTAATTGCTTAGATTATTTTACTATTCTTCAGAATTTTTATCTAAAGAAGAATTTTTAACCTGTTGCCGGATTTTTTCTAATTCCTCCTTTGGCTTCCAGGAACTCTTAGGTGCAAGTTTATAGATATCAGTTCGCCCTTTTCGTTCTTCCTTCAATAATAAACCCGCTTCACAAAGCGTTTTTAAAGAATATTGGGCTTTCCTGACGCTCATTTTACAAATTTCTGCGGTTTTCTTCAATTTAGCGAAACACTCACCATGATATTTTCCTCCTGTCCGACGAACCACATGAGCATAAATACGAAACTCATAGGGGTCAAGACCATATTCGTCCAGGTCTGAGTGAACCAGAGGTAAAACACTATTGCTTTGGTACGTTGTGTCCGGTAACAGTTGTCCCTCATCAAAGGGAACATCGTCAGGATTAGCTATTACAGGGGTTTTTGTTATAAGGTCTTCGGAATTATTCTTTGGGCTCATGAGTTCATCTGTGCATTTGTATAGGGTAATCTATGTGCTTGGCAGATCTGCACAAATAAATATAATAATACGCATTTGGTGCATGGGTTTAGGGTATTATATTAAGTGTAGCATTTTCAGTGGTTAATTCATTAAAGGTATCAAAGTGATCCCACGCATAGAGTGCATATAAAATTTTGATTCTGTCATAGCGGTCTGCAATCCCATTAGGGACAACAGTGTCAGCGTCCTTGCTGGCTGTTTTTTAAAGAAAGGAGCAACTGTACCGCATAAAATTCAAAGCCACTTTAGTTTTACGGTGCTTATCCCTAAGCAGAAAAAACTTGCACAAAAAATGAATCGTGTGTTATTGTGAAAAAGAAAAATGAGAATTGAATAAAAAAATTGCCCTAACACGGTGGAGCCGACCAAAGCAAACCACCATATCAGGACTAAAATCTTTATTTAATTTTTTTGCTCACAAATTCTCCTACTGTAAACAATCCCAAGGAGTCATTATGAACGGACAACTCCATCTTAACTTAAGTGGCGTAAATTTTCCAGTGTCGGTTTCTTGCAAACTCAGCAGAGTCGTAGAACTGACCGGAGTTAATACTAGAGAATTACACACGGCAAGGAGAAAAGGTCATTTACCTTTAGAGGTTAAAACGGAAAACGGGACTTGGGTAATTTACCTTGCATCATCAATTAATCCAGGTAAAACTCGGAATCGTTATGATATTTATTTTCGTCCCATCAGCCTGTTAGAAGCGGCTTGATTTAAGCGTTTTAATCTTTGAGGTAAAAATAATGACTACAGATTCCTTCCCCGTCAATGGTTTCTATCACGAAGTTTTTGAGCAATTTTCTAAGATTACTTTACCAGAAGCTTAAGGATAAGTAGCCTTTAAAGCCTGTATTGCTCAATGATAATCATCCCCTATTATTACCTCTAGTTTTATGAAAATAATAGGGGCTACTTAAGCTATCGACTTTCTCGTGCTGTTTTACGCGGAGAAACTTCTGATGTTGTTAGTTATTTAACTCAACATCAGAAGTTATTGGGTTTAGTAAAATCAACCAGAAAACGACATCGAGAAATTGATACTCTTACACAACAGGTTTGGGGCACTTCTTGCTTAAGTTGACTTACCCTCTATCCCTTGATCAACAGATCTGTCCCTGATCCCTTAGAATAACCAATTGAGTTGAACGATTGCCCATTACATTTTTATCTATGTCTTTGGATACCCCGACCTCCGAGTTGATCACCACTGAACCTGAATCTCCTGTGAGTGTACTGGAGGTTGATCCGAATTTACAAGTCCGGTTTAAGCGCGAAGACGGACGATTACTCTTATTTTTACCGCCGGAAAATAATCGTGAAGACAGTGAGACTAACCTCAATAATACCTGGACAGAACTTTGGCAACAACTCAAACATCGTCTCAATGGCAGTGAACACGCAGAACAACCCCAAACCGAGGTGCATCTGATCGCCGAAAATCGGTTATTAGATGTTCGTCAACTGCAAGATATCGCCGAAGCCTTAAACGAAGTCCAACTGCAACTGAAACGGGTTAAAACCAGTCGTCGTCAAACCGCCGTCGCCGCCGTCATGGCAGGATATAGTGTTGATCAAGATGCAGAACGGGAAACCTTAACTCAATCTGTCTCGGAACCTTCCCCATCCACCTTAGCAGAACCGTTATATTTGAAAAAAACGGTGCGGTCTGGGGTGGATATTCGTCATCCGGGAACCATTGTGATTTTTGGGGATGTTAATCCGGGTAGCTCGATTATTGCCGATGGCGATATTATTATTTGGGGACGTTTAGGGGGAAATGTCCACGCTGGAGCTAAAGGCAACCGTAACAGTTTAATTATGGCCCTGCAAATGGAACCCAAGTTAATTCGGATTGCGGATCAAGTGGCACGGGGGCCAGAAACATCACCCGAACAAGTTTATCCTGAAGTGGCTTATATTAATGCTAACGGTATTCGCATCAGTCACGCCAGGGAAGTTGCCAAAGCCAGAGTATTAACCCTTGAGCCTTAACCGATTAAGCGCGTAAATACGTTATAAAACTAGGATGGGAGGAGTGAAAACTCAGCGTCTTAAGACCTGAGATGAAAAACGACTCAGGGGGTTTTAACCCCCGTGAATATTCTAGTAATTTGTGTTAGTATAAGGTGGGTCGAAAACAGGAGATTTGTATGATAGTTTTAGAATACAAAGTTAAAGGTAAGATTGAGCAATACAAAGCGATTGATCAAGCAATTCGTACCACTCAATTTGTTCGTAATAAAGCGATTAGATACTGGATGGATAATTCCAGGGAGCTAAAAATCGACAAATTTGCCTTAAACCGATATTCTACAACTCTCAGAAAAGAATTCTCTTTTGTTGATCATCTAAATTCAATGGCAGTCCAATCCGCCGCCGAGCGAGGATGGTCTGCTATTAGTCGTTTTTACGACAATTGTAAGAAAAAGATTTCTGGAAAAAAAGGATATCCCCGATTTCAAAAAGATGGTCGTTCCGTTGAATATAAAACATCGGGATGGGCATTACATCCAACAAAAAGGCAAATTACCTTTACCGATAAAAATAGAATTGGCAAACTTAAGTTACTCGGAAAATGGGATATCCATACCAACAATGTGAAAGACATAAAACGGGTGCGTTTAATTCGTCGTGCCGATGGATATTACGCTCAATTTTGTCTGAATATTACCGTTACCGATGTTCAACCCGAAACCGGGAAGGAAATAGGACTTGATGTTGGAATTGAGTCATTTTACACCGACTCCAATGGATATCAAGAGCCGAATCCTAAGTTTTTGAGAAAAGCCGAACAATCAATTAAGCAATCTCAGAGACAAATCTATAAGAAAGTTAAAGGTTCATCAGGTAGACGGAAAGCCAGAAAAGTTTACAGCAAAAAACACTTAAAAGTAAGTAGACAACGGATTGAACACGCAAAGAGAATTGCGCGTAACGTATGCACATCAAACGATGTAGTAGCCTACGAAGATTTAAGTGTGAGAAATTTGGTTAAAAACCACTGTTTAGCTAAATCAATTAGTGATGCCAGTTGGTATTTGTTCCGGCAATGGATAGAATATTTTGCGGCTAAATTTGATAAATTAGCAATTCCCGTTGCACCTCATTACACTTCACAAAAATGCAGTAATTGTGGGGTGATTGTTAAAAAATCTCTATCAACTCGCACCCATATTTGTAATTGTGGATGCGAATTACATAGGGACACAAACGCTGCAATTAATATTCTTAATCTTGCCAAGCAAGCTAGGGATGGGCAATCCCGAAGTAACGCTAATGGACTAGAAACCTCTACTCTTCTTGGGGTAACCCTGGTTGAGCAAGTATCTAGGTCGAAGTTAGAATCCCCGTCTATGAGAGAGCGGGGAGTGTCAACCTAATCACCGGATCAATTATTGTTGAATACAAATATGAGTCGTGTTATTGTAATTACCTCTGGAAAAGGAGGAGTCGGAAAAACAACCTGCACCGCTAATGTGGGGATGGCATTAGCAAAACGAGGACATAAAGTTGTCCTGATTGATGCCGATTTTGGATTAAGAAATTTAGACTTACTCCTGGGTTTAGAAAATCGAATTGTCTATACCGCAATGGAAGTTTTATCCGGGGAATGTCGCTTAGAACAAGCTTTAGTTAAAGATAAACGAGAAGCCCGTTTAGTGTTATTACCTGCGGCTCAAAATCGCATGAAAGAAGCCGTGACCCCGGATCAAATGAAACAATTAGTAGAAATGTTAGAGGGGAAATATGATTATATTTTAATTGATTGTCCGGCGGGTATTGAACAGGGATTTCAAAATGCGATCGCTCCCGCTAAAGAAGCCATTATTGTCACAACTCCAGAGATTTCTGCCGTTCGAGATGCAGATCGAGTGATTGGGTTATTAGAAGCCAATTCCGTTAAACAAATTCGGTTATTAATTAATCGAATTAAACCCTTAATGGTAGAAGCTAACGATATGATGTCGGTGCAGGATGTGGAAGAAATTTTAGCGATTCCTTTAATTGGGGTGGTTCCCGATGATGAAACCGTGATTGTTTCTACCAATAAAGGAGAACCGTTGATATTAGCAGAAAACGCCTCTCAAGCTGCCCAAGCGTTTAATAATGTTGTGCGTCGCATTGAAGGGGAAAAAGTAGCATTCTTGGATCTCAATCCCCGTCCAGAAGGGTTTTTTGCAAAACTACGTCGTTTGTTCACCTCTAAAGTGGGTTAAAGGTTTTTCTCTTAGTTTTTTGATTTTTCTGCCTCTGTAGTTACCCTGCAAACACCCCATGAAAATTAATGAAATCCTAGAACGACTTTTTCCTCGAAATAATCAAAGTAGTCGAGAAGCAGCTAAACGACGTCTGAAATTTGTTTTAGCCCATGACCGGGCTGATTTACCACCGGAAATGGTGGAAGCCATGCGAAAAGAAATCCTTGAAGTGGTGTCCCGTTATGTAGAAATCGACACCAATGATTCTGAATTTAATTTAGAAAGCGATAACCGAGTCACCGCCTTAGTTGCTAATTTACCGATTCGCCGGGTTAAACAAAAAGCATTAGTTGATTCGGTGGAGCCTGAAGTCACTCCAGAACCTCAACCTGAGCCGTCTCAAGGGGAAAAAACTGACAAAATAGAAAAAAACCCCGAACCTCTAACGGAGAGTTCTGAACCGTCCCCAACCCCACTGGGGAAAGCAGGAGCAGCAGAAGAGGAGAACCAGGGGAAGAAACCGAAAGCAGAAGAAGAGAAGAAAACAAGAACACAGGAGTAGGATTAGGTCTAACCTGGGTTGCAGCCAATAGCCAACTCTTTGTTAACGGGTGACTGATAGCGTGATACCCTAAAAGATGGCAATATTAAATTCTTCTAAAGCTTTCCGAGATGAATTCGGAATCAGCTTGTATTAACCCATAGGCAAACCCATGGTCACCACCGCAGAAAAAACACACGTAGGCTACATTACTCAAATCATTGGCCCGGTTGTAGATGTTAAGTTTCCGAGCGGTAAATTGCCGGAAATCTACAACGCATTAAAAATTAGTGGCAAAAACGAAGTTGGTCAGGAAGTTTCCGTTGTTTGCGAAGTGCAACAACTGTTAGGGGATGGTCAAATCCGCTCCGTCTCCATGAGTACCACCGATGGCTTAGTCCGAGGGATGGAAGTGGTTGATACGGGCGCCCCGATTAGTGTTCCCGTTGGCCCTGCTACCTTGGGACGGATTTTCAACGTGGTGGGCGAGCCCGTTGATAGCTTTGGCCCGGTACAAACCCAAGAAACCTCGTCTATTCACCGTCCCGCCCCTGCATTTACTCAGTTAGAAACAAAACCCGCCGTATTTGAAACGGGGATTAAAGTGGTAGACCTGTTAGCTCCCTATCGTCGGGGTGGCAAAATTGGTTTGTTCGGTGGAGCCGGAGTGGGCAAAACCGTTATTATTATGGAACTGATTAATAACATCGCTAAAGCTCACGGGGGAGTATCCGTGTTTGGCGGTGTGGGTGAACGGACTCGTGAAGGAAACGACCTTTACAATGAAATGATTGAGTCTGGGGTTATCAACACCAACGACCTGACTCAATCGAAAGTCGCTCTGGTTTACGGTCAGATGAACGAACCCCCCGGAGCTAGAATGCGGGTGGGTCTGTCGGCTTTGACCATGGCTGAATATTTCCGGGATGTCAGCAAACAAGACGTGCTGCTGTTCATTGATAATATCTTCCGGTTCGTGCAAGCGGGTTCTGAAGTGTCCGCTCTGTTAGGTCGGATGCCTTCTGCTGTGGGATATCAGCCTACTCTGGGAACAGAAATGGGTGAACTGCAAGAACGCATCACCTCCACCACCGAAGGGTCTATTACCTCAATTCAAGCGGTTTATGTGCCTGCGGATGACTTAACCGACCCCGCTCCGGCTACAACCTTTGCTCACTTAGACGCGACCACCGTATTATCACGGGGTTTGGCTTCTAAAGGGATCTATCCGGCGGTTGATCCTCTGGATTCAACTTCCACGATGTTACAGCCGTCGATTGTCGGTAGCGAACACTATAACACCGCCCGGGCTGTGCAATCCACCCTGCAACGGTACAAAGAACTACAAGACATCATCGCCATTTTAGGGTTAGATGAATTGTCTGAAGAAGACCGTTTGACCGTCGCTCGCGCTCGCAAGATTGAGAAGTTCCTGTCTCAACCTTTCTTTGTGGCGGAAGTCTTTACGGGTTCTCCGGGTCAATATGTCACCCTGGAAAAAACCATTAAAGGGTTCAATATGATTATGTCTGGGGAACTCGATGATCTGCCAGAACAAGCCTTTTATATGGTGGGCGATATTGACCAAGTGATTGCTAAAGCTGAAAAATTGAAAGGCTAACGTTCACCTGCGTTGTTGGGCTTTAGCTGTTTTGCATCAGTCCAACAACGATTCTGTTTTAATCTCCACAATATTTTTTACCTCTTGACAAATGACATTAACTGTGCGTGTAATCGCTCCAGATCGGACGGTCTGGGATGAAACTGCCGATGAGGTGATTCTTCCGAGTACCACAGGACAAGTGGGTATTCTGACAGGTCACGCCCCCCTATTAACGGCTTTAGATACGGGGGTACTGCGGGTTCGGTTGAAAAATAAATGGACTCCCATTGCTTTAATGGGTGGGTTTGCTGAAGTTGAAGCCAATGAAGTCACGATTTTAGTGAATGGTGCCGAACGGGGTGACTCTATTAATTTAGAGGATGCTCGGACTGCTTATACCAAGGCTCAAGCTGATTTAGAAGCGGCTGAAAGTAGTGGTTCTGAAGAAGGCAAAATTAAAGCCAAAAAAAGAGTAAAAAGAGCCAGAGCCAGGTTACAAGCGGCGGGTGGTAGCGTCGAATAACAAACAAGAAACCGGGTTTCTGACTCTCACCCATACCAAGAAACCGGGTTTCTGCCTTAACCTTTGCTATTAACAGAAAGATGGGATAAGAAACCGGGTTTCTGAACCCCACCCCCACCTCCAAGAAACCGGGTTTCTGTCTTAACCTTTGCTATTAACAGAAAGATAACTTAAGAAACCCGGTTTCTGACCCTCACCAGTAATTTAAACCTTTAAAGATAATGACTCTTTTTTATTTGAATTAGTCTCAATAGAAACATCCTCTGGATCTGAATATCGAGAAAATAATTCGTTTAAAGCTTCTTCTCCCGATATTTCGCCTTGACTAATAAATCTTTCAATCTCGACAGATCCATCATTCAAAAATTCAACTTCCCAACGCTCCCCAGGAAGCGCAACACTCACCATAATCGCCTCATCCCGATGATGAGCTAGAGAATAGCTAATTTCTTGTTGATCTAAATTTTGTAGGAAACCAAGAAACTGATCAAAAATATCATTTTTCATTTATCAAACCTCCGATCACTTAATAATTTGCGAACAACTTTAAAACCCGGAGAGTTTTCAGCAACTCCTTTTTCTATTTCTTCCCATGTCATCCCACTAAATTCTTCCCAGCTAGGCGATCCTTGTGGAAGCTGTGCTTGTTTGATACTGCCTTTTTTTAGTTTTAAAATGTCACATACTTTTTGGCCAGAGAACTTATGTACGATTGTTTCACCTCCTTTTCTTTTCCTTTAACTTAATTATATCGAACAGGTTCTGAGCCCCACCCACGCCTCCAAGAAACCGGGTTTCTGTCTTAACCTTTGCTACTAACAAAAAGCTCAATTAAGAAACCCGGTTTCTGAACCCCCTAACAGGTAACGAAATGCTGAAATAACGAAAATTGGGAATAACAGACCCCCAAAAACTCGACTTGACAAAGGGCTGAAATTGTTATAGATTACAGCTTACAGTTCTTGACGCGAGAGAAGAATTCAAAAACCACAAATTTTCCCTCACAAATACGGGGAGATGGCCAACGGGAGATCGCAAGGTAAAGGTTAGTTCATTGTAGCTAATCCCACGCCCATTCTTTCTCCATCCGACACGATCGCCCAACTTACGCTCTGTCTCCAAGTCTACCTTACCTCCAACTTCCAGCCAAATTTTCTTCTGGACACTGAAACCAAAGCGGGACATACTGTATTTTACCCATAACTGATCAATGGTGCGTAAATCCTCACAGGGGAAATTATTAATATCTTCAAATCTTAACTCTCCATCCTGTGTTCTTCCTGCTGCTTCTAACATTTTATTAAATGTTTCCTGGTCAGCTTCTTTCCACTTTCCAGATTTTAACAGTTGTTCTAATTGTCGATAATCAACCCCCCTAGCTGACTTTAATTCGATATGGGGTTGGGGAATTTGAACGAATTGGGGTTGAGTATCTAATAATCTCAAAAACTCCGCCATCGTTTGAGGACGTTTTTCCGGTTCTAAGCCTAAGCCCTTCACAATAGCATCATTAATCTGATTACTAATTTTAACAAGTTTATTAGGCGGAATTAAAGCTTGATTTTTCAACTTTCGATGTAAAGCCTGAGTTGGCAATTGTCCTGTAATCGCATAATATAAAGAAGCCGCTAAACAATAAACATCAACCGTCGGTTTCCCACTGCCTTCTAGGAATTGTTCATAGGGGGCAAAATTCAAATTAGCCGGATGTTTTGAACTCATCACTCTGGGCATAATTTCCGCAGCCAGCCCAAAATCAATTAACACCGCCGAGGTATTATTCCTTAACATAATATTCCCCGGATGGGCATCTCGATGAATAATTCCAGCGTTATGAACCATCACCAAAACATCAGCAATTTGACGAATAATATTAACCGCTTCAGCTTCCGATAACCGACCTTTTGTTTCCACAAATTCCCATAAACTCTGCCCCACAATTAAATCCATAACTAAGCAGTGAAGCCCGTTTTCTTCAAATAAATCACTAACTCGGACAATATGGGGATGGGAATTTTGGCAAAGTCTGGCTAAGGTTTTACCTTCTTGAATAAACCGTTGAACATATTTAGGATATTCGGGGTCATTTTGTAGACCCGCATTGGGAGTTTTCAGAACAACTTGATGATCTAATTGTAAATGTTTGGCTTTGTAGGTGATCCCAAAACCCCCTTGTCCCAGAATTCTTTCAATAACATAGGGACGTTGACGCAACTGATAGCCCGGTGTCCACATAAGAATTTTAGAGGTTAGTCAATCTATATTATTGTAAGCGATCGCAGTTTGAAATGAACACCAAGAAACCGGGTTTCTGCACTAACTTTTGCTACTAACAAAAAGATCAGTTGAGAAACCCGGTTTCTGACCCCCACCCACACCTCCTAGAAACCGGGTTTCTGCCCTAACCTTTGCTACTAACAAAAAGATCAGTTGAGAAACCCGGTTTCTGACCCTCACACCTCCTAGAAACCGGGTTTCTGCCCTAACCTTTGCTACTAACAAAAAGATCAGTTGAGAAACCCGGTTTCTGACTCCCAGTTTTGCTATAGCCCAAATTCTGTTAATAATTCCTGCATCATTTCCCAAGTTAATCCCTGTTGAATATAACGGGGTTCGGTGGGATTATAAGGACTTAATAAGCGATCAATTTCAATAATTTTAGCGGTATCAGGAAGAACTGGAATATCAGGATCAAAAGCAGTAGGACGCATTAATGAACTGGAAAATCCTTTAAAAATAGCAATTTCATCAGCATCCCCATCAATTTCTATTTTAACAATTAAAACTTCTTGCGGACGTTTAATAGTATATTGTTCTAAGCGATGCGAAATCATAATTTAAACCTATTTTTTTGCAAAACTGTATTCAAAAGATAGCCTGACTTTGATTCATTTAATTGTTGGAATTAAGAGCAGCGAAATAAGATGATTTTCTCAAGGGTAAAGTAACTGTAAACGTTGATCCTTTTCCTTCCCCTGCACTTTCAGCTTGAACGCTTCCGTGCTGCAATTTGACTAACTGTTTAACAATAGCTAATCCTAATCCTAATCCTCCATGTTGTCGAGTAATTGAACTATCAGCTTGTCGAAAGGATTCAAAAATAGAAGATAAGGAATCCTCTGGGATACCTTGACCTGTATCTTGAACTTGAATAAAAGCTTGAGTTGAATTTGTTGTTAAACTAATCTTAACCTGTCCCCCTTGAGGGGTAAACTTAATCGCATTATCTAAAAGATGTTCTACAATTTGTTGTAATCGTTCTGGATCTCCAATGACATTACTAACGGATTCATCCACTTGTACTTGCAAATTAATTCCTTTGGTAATTGCTACAGATTCAAAGTTTTTTAATACAGATTCAATCACCGCTTGTAACTTAACAGACATTAAATTAATTTTAGTTTTGCCTTGTAATAAATTAGAAATATCTAATAAATTCTCAATTAACTTCGTCAAAGCCTTAGCGTTACGTTCCATCGTTTCTAAGGCGGCTTGGGAACGTTCAGGAGTTAAAGAACGGGTACGCAAAAGATATAACCAACCCAGAATCACATTTAATGGGGTTCTTAATTCATGGGAAACTATCGCTAAGAATTCATTTTTTAATTGATTAGCTTGTGTCAATTCTTCTGTTTGTTGTTGAAGTCCTTTTAACGCAATTTGTAATTCTCGTTTTCTTAACGCTAATTCCTGAGCCAAAGTTTCTAAATCTACACTTTGAGTTGCTAATTCTTGCTGTAATAACTCTCTTGTTCGCTTAATGATAATCCAGTTACTAACCCTGGCTCTTAATTCCTCTACCGAAAAGGGTTTCATTAAATAATCTTGTGCGCCTTCTCGTAATAATTGTACCCGTGATTCATCATCCACTTTAGCTGTTAACATCACAATCGGAATCATATTTAGTTCTGGATAAGTTCGGATTTGATGTACCAGTTCATCCCCAGTCATTCGTGGCATCATAATATCACTAATAATTAAATCAGGATGTAGGGCGAGGGCTTGCTGTAAACCCTGTTCTCCATTAGTAGCAGTAGCTGTATTATAGTCTAATGCTAAAGTCGTACAGACAAATTGACTCATGGTTGGATTATCTTCGACTACCAAAACTAACGGTTTTTCCGGTTGAGAAATTTTTTGAGATAAGGACTCGTTAGGGATTAAGGTTCGCAGTTCATCTAACCAAGGTTGAATTGTCTTTTCACTCCAAATGGGGGAATCATTGCTCATGTTAGTAGAAGTGAAAAGCTCAACTCCAACCTCAGAACTAATTTTTAACGGGAATTCTACCGAAAATAAGGCTCCACCCTCTGGTGCTTCTTGAACCGTAACAAAACCCCCTTGAAGTTCCACAAATTCCTTAACAATTGCTAACCCTAATCCCGTTCCTCCAAACTGCCGACTTAACCCCGTATCTACTTGACGAAACCGTTCAAAAATTTCCTCCCTGAGTTCTGGCGCAATCCCAATTCCACTATCTTGCACTTGTATAATTCCCCAAGGAGAATCTGTTTTTTCAGACACAGATAAACCGCAGTAAACTTTCCCTCCCTTCGGTGTAAATTTAAAAGCATTTGAAAGTAAATTTAATAAAATACGTTCCATTTTTTCGACATCGATTTCTGCTAGAACAACCTCTGGTGTTTCCACAATGAAATCAATATTTTGTTCCTGGGCGAATCCGTCAAAATTTGCGGCCATCACTCGCACCAGATGGGCAATATCCACAGAGCTATAGTGAAGCTGCATTTGACCTTCTGCTAATTTAGAGACATCTAGCAGGTCATTCACTTGTTTGAGTAATAAACGCGCATTCCGTTCAATAATTTGGATATCTTTATGGTGTTGTTGAGGAAGTTCAGGTGAAGCTAATAACTGTTCTGCTGGCCCCAAAATTAATGCCAAAGGAGTCCGAAGTTCATGGCTCATATTGGCAAAAAATTGCGTTTTGAGGTGATCTAATTCCTTGAGTTGGTCATAAAGGGTTTCTAATTTTTGATTAGCCGATTTTAAATTTTGATGACGTTGTTCTGATAAATGAGCCGATTCAATTAAAGCTAAAGCTTCGGGAACTAAAGGCGGTAATGCTAACGCCGTTACCACTGAAACAAAGGCTGTAATAACTTTGATGACTCCTGCTAACCAATACATCGGATGCCAAAGTGTCCAGACCTCCATCAGATGAGTCATTCCACAAGCAATAATAAAGGCTCCAAACGCTAAGAACATCCAATGAAAGGGAATTTCTCGACGAGATTTATGAACAAAATAAACCAATGTGACAGAAATGGAAAAATAAGCTAAAGCAATCAGAACATCAGAACTGACGTGCATCCAGACCAGTCCGGGTTTCCATAAATAACAATGACCATGAGGAATAAAACCAGACCCATTAAACAGGGTTTGAAAGACTTCTGGTTTAAAGATGCCAACCAGAATCGGAATCGATAGAATAACAATCGTACTTGAAACAATAGAATTAGATTGAGTTGTGATCATTGTCACTTCGGAACCGTTGGGACGGGAATTTAGGGGACATATTCTTTAGTTTAAACTACCCCAGGGGAAGTTGTAAGTCTATCTTTAAAGTTAATAATGACAAATTTTTGAATATATTTAGAGTTTTAACGTCGAAAATCATTGTTTTATTTTAAATAATTTTTGTGGGTTTTTGATTGAATACTAAAGCTTTTATTCGATTAAAGCCGATATTGATGATAAACTTGAGAAGCAGCACGATGCAGTAAAGAATGGCGATAAACTAATGCTTCTAAATCATCAGAATAGCCCCCACCTATGATTCCAGCAACCGGATAACCTAGACTAACACAAGTGCTTAAAACTTGCATTTCTCGTCGCCAAAGTCCCGTATCCGTTAAAGCTAATTTTCCTAATCGATCCTCACAATGGGGGTCAACCCCTGCATCATAAAAAACTAAATCGGGTTTCACTTGAGATAATATATCCGGTAAATAATCAGCTAAAGTCTGTAAATATTCCTCATCTTCCATACCTATCGGTAAGGGAACATCTAAATCACTGATTTGTTTTTTAGCCGGAAAATTTGCCTCACAGTGCATTGAAAAAGTAAACACATTCGGATCATTTTGGAAAATAACGGCGGTTGCATCTCCTTGATGTACATCCAAATCCACAATTAATATTGTTTTAGCCAGTCCTAACTCTTGTACCACACGAGTAGCGATCGCGATATCATTAAAAATACAAAATCCCGATCCAAAACTGGGAAACGCATGATGAGTTCCTCCCGCCGTATTGCAAGCTAAACCCTGAGATAACGCTAATTTTGCGGTTAAAATTGACCCCCCCACAGCAATACAAGTTCGTCTTGCTAAAGCCGGACTCCAAGGTAAACCGATGCGACGTTGTGCTTTAGGCTCAAGAGTTCCCTGACAATACCCCTCTACATAATCTTTATCATGTACCCATTCAATCCATGCTTGAGGCGGTAATTCTGGGGTATGAACTTGAGAAATATCCGTCACTCCATCCCGCAATAATAACTCATATAATAAACGAAACTTAGCCATCGGAAACCGATGTTCAGGCGGTAAGGGAACAACATAATCAGGATGAAAAATGATCGGTAAATCCATACTCGCTAACTGTAGTTAAAACGTTAGAGTTAAATCAAATAGAATTGAGTCAAAAACAATGACAACCCTTTGGCAGTATGGCAGTAGTAACCCTGATAATGCAACCCATCTCGATACCATTCGTCAGTGGTGGGTATCCTTACAAGATCAGGAGATTCATTGGCAACAACGGTTACTCCCGACCGATGGAGATCTCATCCATTTAGACTGGGAACCCCAAAAATTTGATGAAATCTTTACCATCAAGACCCCACAAGTTCGGGGTGCTACCCTTTATTGGTTTAAACCCGAACAACCTCAAGAACGAAGTATTACCCCCCATAAATTAGAACTGGATTTACAACAAAAACGATTGTATATTTTTCCTGAATCTCAACAACAAATTGTGATTCGAGTAGAACGCTATAAGCTGCCCTATCAACTGATTGAATTAACCGATCCAGATTTAGCAGTCGGTAAAAATGGTATGATTTTATTACGAGATCATCAACAGTTAATAGAAGTGAAAATCAATCTCAGTTTAGATCGACTGAAGTTGTTAAAATCTAAACTGAGTTCGGATCAATAACTTCCCCCAGATGTGATACAACCCCGGATCAGTTCCTTGACATCCCTTAGACCAATGCACTACCATGTCGTCTAATCACAAACCCATCTGATAAATACTGGCAAGTTAGGACGTTTCTGATGTCAAAAATCTATAGCACAGAGGAACTGATCCACATTTTAAAGGAGGAGCGCGAGGCTTGTCTGAAAGGGGAGCGTTTGAATTTAAAGGCAACGCCTGCCGTCGGAAACCCAGTAATTGATTGTTTTTTGAAGCCAGAGGGAATTCAAAAGTTTACAGCTTATCAAAATTTTAAAGCCACCATTCACCAGTATCAAAAAGAAAATCAAGTTTCTGGGATTCTGGAGCGAGAAATTACTGTTAAGGGAAAAACCCTACAGTTTCCCTTTGTTAATGAACAATTAATCGCCTTACCTTGTGATTTTGAACAGTTAAAACGGGCAAAAATTCGAGTCTTAGAATTTTGGGACGAAGTAACGGCGGGAATGGATTTATATTTAAGTTTAAATAATGGTAAAGATTATCGTCAAATTTGTATTGAAGAAGTAGATGCTATTGTCCAACGCACAGAATGGGCTTGTATTTGGAAATGGGAAAAATCTAGTTTTTTAGAGATGTTATTACAATTAGGTTGGGGACAACCCGGAGAAGCCGGAGATCGAAGAGGATGGCCTCAATCAGGAAGTGAAAATATTCATGCCGTTAAACCCGGTCAACAGCCCATTTGTTGAACAGGAACAGGGCTATTTCATCGGGTCTGCCTGTATATAACTAGGTTTAAACCGCGAAGAAGTGCCACAATATTGGATACTAGATAGCAGATTGGACGAATATTGAGGGTTAAATCAGATTATCTATGCCAAAACAGTCTTGGCCAGAAAAGGATGCTGACAGCTTATGCAACGGTGATGTAAAAGCGCTAACCAGTGATCAAGACTATCCTGATTCATCTCCGGCTTGGAAATCTCAACGGAATCAGCAGGATAGTGGGGTCAGTGGGAATGGAGCCTCAATGGTTTATCCCTCGGTAAATGTCGCTACTCCACACGCTGGCACGAGTTTTTCCCCCAAAGAGTCAGACTTCAAAGTTTGCTCCCAGTGGTATCAAGGTCGTAGACAGAAAGCGGCCGTTGCCCTGAGCTTAATTTGGGGTGGAATCATTATTCTACATTTTGTTTCTTGGGGAATGGGATTTATCCTCGGTTTAACGGGTTTATTATCCATTCATGCCTTAAGAATATTTTTAGCCAAAACCCGATCTTTTGAGGAAATTTTACCAGAACAATCCCAACAAAATTGGCCTTATGTTTCGTTATTAGTCGCCGCTAAAAATGAAGAAGCCGTCATTGGTCGTCTGGTTAAAAATCTCTGTAGCTTAGATTATCCCAGTGATTGCTATGAACTTTGGGTTGTTGATGATAATAGTAGCGATCAAACCTCTGTTATTCTGGAAAAACTCGCCCAAGACTATCAACAACTTAAGGTATTACGGCGTTCAGGAAATGCTACGGGTGGAAAATCAGGAGCTTTAAATCAAGTCTTACCCTTAACTCAAGGGGAGATTTTAGGGGTTTTTGATGCCGATGCTCAAATCGCACCGGATATGTTACGCCACGTTGTTCCCCTCTTCAATACCGAACAGGTGGGGGCTGTCCAAGTGCGGAAAGCCATTGCCAATGCCTCGGAAAATTTTTGGACTCGTTCTCAAGCCGCAGAGATGGCTTTAGATGCTTATTTTCAAGAACAACGAATTACCATTGGTGGCATTGGAGAACTCCGGGGAAATGGGCAGTTTGTCCGACGTCAGGCTTTATTAAGTTGTGGGGGTTGGAATGAAGAAACCATTACCGATGATTTAGATTTAACAATCCGATTACATTTGGATCAATGGGATATTGAATGTTTGTCCTTTCCCCCCGTCAATGAAGAGGGCGTTACCCATTTTAAAGCCTTATGGCATCAACGCAATCGGTGGGCAGAAGGCGGTTATCAACGCTATTTAGATTATTGGCGTTTAATTCTCCGTAATCGCATGGGAACTTCAAAAACCATCGATTTGCTCGGTTTTTGGATCACTCAATATATCTTACCGACGGCGGCGGTTCCTGATTTGGTACTGTCTTTAATTCAACGCCGTTTACCCTTAACAACGCCCTTAACTTGTTTTACCCTCACCCTGTCTTTATTGGGAATGTTTTTTGGTTTACAACGAATCCGCCAAACCCAACCCCTAACCCTTTGGATTGATACTGTTCGGGGTACGGTCTATATGCTTCACTGGTTATTAGTGGTCGGGAGTACAACGGCTCGGATTTCGATTCGTCCCAAACAACTGAAATGGGTCAAGACCGTTCATCAAGGAACCCGTACAGACGCGCCATGGCACGTCTCTGAATGAGGAACACTGCATGGATTTGCTAGAGTATCAAGCTAAAACGTTATTTCGTCAAATGTCGATTCCGGTTTTACCGTCACAACGGATTGATCAAGCTCAGGATTTGAAGGGTTTGACCATTCCCTATCCGGTGGTGCTTAAATCCCAAGTCCGGGCGGGGGGACGGGGAAAAGCCGGAGGGATTCGGTTTGTGGAAAATACCATTGATGCGGTCGCTGCGGCCCAAATGATTTTTAATTTACCCATTCGCGGTGAATGTCCCCAAGTCCTCTTGGCCGAAGCCAAATATGATGCAGATCGGGAATTATATTTAGCCGTTACCTTAGATCCGGGATCACGGCGTCCGGTGTTATTGGGCTCACAACAGGGAGGGGTGAATGTAGAAGCTACCCTCTCCAAAATTCAGCAAGTGATTGTCGATCAGGATTTTTCCCCGTTTTATGCTCGACGGTTAATGTTGAAAATGGGATTAGAGGGAGATTTAATTCTCTCGGTGAGTACCATTGTTGAAAAAATGTATCGTTTGTTTGTTGAGAAAGATTTAGATCTAGTTGAAATTAATCCGTTAGGGATTAGTCCGACGGGTGAAGTCATGGCACTAGATGGCAAAGTGATTGCCAATAGTGGCGCCTTGGGACGACATGAAGACTTGATTTTGCTTTTGAAAGCCCAACAAACCTATCATGCGGTTTCCCTACCGAAAATTGCAGATGAATTGTTTCATCCCCAACTAAATTTAGTGGAATTAGAAGGGAATATGGGGATTTTATGTAATGGGGCTGGCTTAACCATGGCAACCTTAGATTTAGTCATGCAATCTTCTGGTAAACCTGCAAATTTTCTCAATTTAGGTGGGGCGGATCACTATGAAATTACAGAAGATTTTCGCCAACGATTATATCGGGGAATTGATTTAGTAACTCAATCCAAACAGGTTAAGGTTGTGATTGCAAATCTCTGGGTTCAACCCACGATTCGTTTCCCTCTTTTAGTGGAAATTGCCGGGTATTTAAAACGCAAAGCTCGGACAACTAATTTACCTCAATTTGTGTTTCGGTTAGCTGGAATTGATCTCGAATCCTGTCGAGAACAGTTTGCTGATTTACCTGTAAATTTATTTGATCGGTTAGATTTAGCTGTGGTTGCAGCGATTAATTTAGCGAAATAGTTTGTGATTCACCCTTGTAAAACTTCCCCCGAATTTGGATGATCAAATATGAATTTAACTCCTGATAGTAAAGTGATCGTACAGGGTACAACGATCTCGCCTTCCTTAACCCAAGCGGTTGTACAAATGAAAACCTACGGGACTCAGATTGTCGCCTGTGTCAGTCCGGGTCAGGGAGGGCAGGAGTTAAGTGAAATTCCAGTTTTTGATTTAGTTGAACAAGCCATTGCCAGTGTCGGCGAAATCGATATTAGCGTGATTTTTGTTCATCCTTATCAAGTTTTAGATGCGGCTTTAGAAGCAATGGCGGCGGGAATTCGTCAGTTAATTATTGTTACTGAAGGAATGCCGCCTTTAGATATGGTACATTTAGTCCGCAAAGCAGAAGTTACAGAAACTTTAGTAATTGGCCCTAATTGTTCAGGGATTATTATTCCAGATCAATTATTATTAGGAACTCACCCCAGTGAATTTTATAAACCGGGAAATGTAGGATTATTAAGTCGAAGTAGTACCTTAACTTATGAAGTGGCGGCAGAATTAACCCAAGCGGGATTAGGTCAATCGGTGGCGGTGAGTATTGGGAGTGATTTTATTGTGGGTTCTTCTTTTTTACAATGGTTAGAAATTTTAGATGAAGATGAAAATACAGAGGTGATTGTTTTAGTGGGAGAAATGGGGGGAACTAGCGAAGAAGAAGCGGCTTCTTATATTGCTGAAGCTATTGATAAACCCGTTGTTGCTTATATTGCCGGGTTACACGCCCCAGCCACTAAACTTTTAGGTCATGCTAGTTTATTAATGACTTCAAAAGTTGTTAGTAATATGGTAGATGCGGGTACGGTTGAAAGTAAAATTGCGGCTTTTAAAACGGCAGAAGTTCTCGTTGCAGAACGTCCTTCGGAAATTCCAATTTTAGTTAAAAAAGCACTCAAAAGACGGAAGAAATAATGAGACAGGGAATAGGGAATTACGAATTACGAATTACGAATTACGAATGGGGAACAGGGAACAGGTTTCAGATCTAGTAGAGACGTTGTATGCAACGTCTCTACAGGGGACTAAGGTTTAGAAACTAATAAAGTTGTTGATGCACTGCGACCAAATTCTTCAGGAGTATATTGTAATTTAGCTTCTGCTCCGGGCCATAAATATTCTCCTGGCGTGACAGACCGAACTAAATAATGCAGTTGATAAACCCCCGGTTCTAAACGATCACTATAGGCAATAATTCGATCTTTGTAAATGGTTTGATAGTTAATTTCCCAACTACTTTTTTGAGCCTGTACTGCCAAATTACTGGTTTTAAAACTAGCATCAATCGCTTCAAATCCAGCCGGAAGGGGATCAGTAATCATCACTTGATCAATAGGATGATCCGTAATAATATCTAACCCAATATCAAACACTTGTCCGGGTTGAACTTTCAAAAGCTGTTGAGGAGAGTTTAAATCAATGGTTTGTAAGACTTTATCCTCATTAGCCGGACGAATTGTTCGGGTAATTCTTAACCCATTTAATCGTCCCGGTTGATTTCCTTCTAAACGATATCGATAAGCAACCCAATAATTTAATAAACCTTGATTTGATTGTTGTAAGATCAAATCGTTTTTGCCTTTCGGTAATTCTGACATCGGTACATTCAAACGATAACTCGAATCTTTGTAGCCCTTAAATTGAGTTTCTCCTAGGGTTTGATTGCCTAATTTAATGGCAACATTAAAATTAGGAGGTGTCGTTTCTGTTCCTGCATAAGCAACTAAAGCTGTTAACGCTTGTGCATTATCATAACTGCTTCCCCAAGTGCCATCTTGACGCAGATTCAATAAACTTTGTACCAGTTTATCAACGATTTGAGATTGGGGATTTTGGGCGATCGCTAAACGTAATCCTTGGGATTGAATAGTTGTCGGAGAATTTAACCAACGGTAGCCTTGGGGGAAATTGAGCGTCGCACTTCTTCCGGTGATATAGATCTGTTTCTGCACTTGCTTAAAGAGACGATTATACTCTTCTTTCCATTGAGGAAATTGGGATAAATAACGTACTAATTTAATTTGGTTAACAGCATCAAATTCCTCAAAGTTTTGCAAGATAGTATCTAGGAAATCACTGCGTTTTTCTCCCAGATTATCCAAAGCTATTAACGCATTTAACCGAATTTCATTTTTACAAACGTCCTCGGTACAAAAGTCATATTTTCCAGGGTTATCAACCCCTTGGATTAAATAGGTTTTGAGGGAATTAATCACCTGAGAATCAACAGCAAACCCCGCTTTTGTAGCTTGAGCTAAGGCTTCCCCCGTATAGGCAGAAAGAAGCGGATCGGAGAGTCTTGAACCCGGATAAGCTGAAATCCCACCATTTTCCTTCTGTAACGTCTTAATCTGAGCTAAAGCGGTTTTAGCACGTTTAGATAACTGCAATTTGCTGAAATTTTGATTATATTTTTTACCCAGAATTTCCAAATTAGCAGCGATTAGCAATTCACTCACCCCAGGTTCCAGAAACGGCCATTCGTCTTGATTAAAAACTTGTTCAGCAGCAGCCGTTAATTGAGGAATTAAGGTACTCGCTAAATTAATTTCTAATCCTCCCACATCGGGAACAACTTTTTTACTAATATTCAGGGGAATGGTGATGGAATTCGTCGTGCGTCCTGACTCAATGACTTGTTCAATAACGTTAAACGTTTTAACTTCTAAAGGCACTTCAAACCCATCGAATTTGTTGTTAAATTCCGTTTTGAACTCAACTTTAGCGTTACCTGCTTGTTTGACTAAAATTGGAAAACGGTAAGCATTTGTTCCAGCTTCAGCTTTAGTTTTTAAAGTTTGTTGATTGGTATTTCCCGGTGAAAATTGAATCCCGCCATTAACAGTTCCCGTAATATTTAAGTTGCCTTGTTCTTCCGTTAAATTAGTAATGGATAATCCGGCTAAAATGCGATCGCCAGGACGAGCAAATTGAGGTAAAATGGGATTAGAAATTAACGCTTGAGTGGTAATAAATGTGGTTTCCTCCGAACCAAATTTAAGATTTCCATCCGTTGCGACAACCATCACTCGCCAAGTCGTCAAATCATCAGGAACCTTGAAATTAACTGTTGCTTTTCCTTGATTATCCGTAACAATTGAACCGTTATAAAAGGCTAAAGGTTGAAATTCTTTACGAATTCGAGGATTAGCAGTTGCAGTGGATAAACCGCCTCCATAACCCCAACCTTTTGCTAATGGAGAAGCGACTTGATTTAAAATAACCGCCGGACGATTATCACTAAATCGGGTGGAAATCGGTTGTTCAGCATAGACTGTTTCGGTTAAATTGGGGGGACGATAACCATTAAGTTGTAAAATCGAATCATTCACCACCATTACCGTCAATTGTCCGCGAACAGGTTGATTTTTTGCATCTTTTAAAGTTAGATTTAAGGTTTGTTCAGAACTGGGTTCTAGCTTGTTGTGTTGAGGATTAACTTGGACTTTGAGATATTGATCTTCGAGATTAATATTAAACGGTGTTAACCCAATTTTAGCTAAGTTTTCTAAGCTCCCCGGTTCAAGTTCAGAAATCGGTTTTCCTTGTCGCACTAATACCGCTTCAACTGCTGCATTCGGTAACATTTCAGGAGTCACTTGAAACTTGATTTCAGGCGCGCTTCCTTTGACTTTCATCACCGTTTCATACAAAGGTTTATCACGGACGACGGCAAAATATAATTCTCCTTCAGGATAGGGAGATTGAATTAAAGCCGTTGCAGTTTCTCCAGGTTTATAGGTGGTTTTATTGAGTTTAATTTCTAAACGATTCTCGTCTACTCCTCCCCAGTTCACGAATTCATTTCCTGTTACCCAAATTTGTAAATCTGTGGCTGTAATTTCATCTTTTGTATCAGTAAAATTCGCCTGAATTCGATAGGAACCCGACTCAGAAGGATTTAAAGAAACCGTTTGTTCTTTAGCACCGGACGTTACCTCAATTTGATCAACTGTTTGATATTGAATTTGGTTTTTGTTGGTTTGTGCGCCTTCTACAACCCGTGTAACCTGGCTATAATCCATTTTTTGCAATTGCAAATTTACCCCAATATTTTCTAAGGGTTTTCCTTGATCATCTGTGACAATTATATCAATGGGTAAGGCTTTACCTGCTTCTCCAATAAAGGGGGTTTTTAACCCTATTAAACGATGACTCGGAAGGGCAATAAACGATTGAGAATTGGCAACGGATAAATTAGAAATATCCGTTACTTCTACATCAACACGGTAGGTCATAGGATAAGGTAAATCCTTAGCAACGGTAACGGTTTTACTTCCCAAACCCTGTACATCTAACGGTTGATTTTCTTGCAACACACTATCAGAAACATTCGGTTTTTCTTCCGGCCAAAACCATTGACGACCAAAGGAATAATTATCCCATCCTTTCGGACTAAAATCCGTTGCTGTTCGGGTGACATAATATTGAGCTAAACCCTCTGCAACGGGAGAACCAAACAAATATTCACTCTTAGCATTCGCCGTAATTGTTTCTCCAATTTTGGCAAATTGTTGGCTTAAATTTAGGTCTAGTTTAAAATTAGGGGGTTTAAATTCAGCGACACGAAAATTCCCCAAAATTTCCACTCCATTTTGATTTTTTGCCCGAACAATATAATTTCCTAAAGGTTGATTTTCTGTTAAGGGTAATTCTACAGAAAATGTTGCAAATTCGTTGGTTTTATACTCTCCTAACGTTTGGGTTTGCTTTTTAGGATTTTCTAAGGTCACGGTATAACTTTCATTTTTATTGGGTTTTAAAATTCCCTGTTCTAAGGAGTAGGCGATACCTGTTAAGGCAATTTTTTCTCCAGGTTTATAAAGTTGACGGTCGGAAAAAATCACTCCCCGTGATAAAATTTGTTGGTCTTCCCAATTGGCATCAATTCCATAACCGTAAGCTCCACTATCGGAAAAAGTTCGAGTAAATGCCCAATCTTTGCCTTCTTTAGCAATGACTAATAACGCCGGAGCTTTAGCAAATCGTTTCCCCTTCATACATTGCTGTAACTGTTGAGAATTCAATACTAACATTCCCTGCTTGTCAGTTGTTCCCGTTGCACAAGCTTTGGGTTGAGGATAGGATTTTGCCTCCAGTTGAGAGGGATAAATATCCACTGATACCTTCTCAGCAACGGAACCATTATCTAAGTGATGAACTCGGACTAATCCTGATTCGGGAAACCATTGAGCAAAGACTCCTAAGTTAGTTAACTGTACCAGTCCATAAAATTGAGGTTCACTCCATTTTTGTTGACCTTCTCGTTGATATTGAGTCGTTTTTGCGCTTACTCCATAAGCTAACATTCCTGTATTTCCCCCTAATTTTTCTCGTAAATTAATCGGGGTTTCTTGAATTTTATTTTTTGGGGTAGAAGCCTCAAACGTTGCCCATTTTTCTACCGGAAGCAATAGAGTTTTGCCCTCGGTTCTGGGGTAAGCACTATCGGTATAAACTAAATCTGTCGGTTGAACAACGTTATAACTCGCTTGATATTGAGATTGAGGTAAATTTAATGTGGAAATATTGAGTTGTAAATCTTGTTGAAAGGGAAAAATATTGAGTCCTGAAGGGACAAAAATATCGGGGGTTAAATCTCCGGTTTTATGAGTAATAGTAACAGGTTTGCCTAATTTCTGATTAAATTGATCTTCAAGTTCTCCCCCTATGGTAATTGTATAATTGGTTTGAGGTTCTAAAGCCCAAGGATTCAAGGTAATAATATCATTATTATCATAGGCTTGGATTAATTTAATATTGGCTTTAGGTGCAGGTTTAAGGGTTATATTTTTAAGGGCAGATTCTGCAATAATTCCATTATTAAATTGTAGTTGGGGGTTTCCGGTTACAAATCGTCCTGATGTTCCTTCTATACTCGCTTTACCGGGAAGTTCTAAACTGATAAATTTTAAGGTATCATAGGTTTTAACTAAGCTAGAAATCTCAACTTGAGTCTCTAAATTTCCTTGCGCTGGACGTAACCCCGGTGTGATTTTAAATTGATATTGGGTAGCAGTTTGTAAGGGTTGTTTAGGCGTAACACTATATTCTTTGGTTTGAACAGCCGGATTAAATTTAACATCGGGTTCAACCGGGGTTTTATTGTCTTCTGGTTCGGCGAGTTTAACCTCAACTGGAATAACTTGATTTGTTTTTTTTGAAATCAATTGTAAATGTTGTTTTAAAGAGTTTAAATCTAATTCTACGTTAGAATTAAATTTGAGTTGGGGGTTTAATCCTAAAGGATTTTCTGGAGAGCCAGGTTGTTCTTTACTTCCGGGTAAATTTGATAATTTTATCGGTTCGGTGGCAAATGTCCAGGCAATATCTTGGTCTAATTGATGTTGGTTTAAATCGGCTAATCCTTTTTTCAGAGTGACTTGTAACCGAGTGGCTAAAGGTAAGGCTTGATCAGCTTGAAATCCGACCATTTTCGGGGTTAAAAATCGAAATTCTCCGGGTATTTTAGGGGTAATTTCAAAGTTGTTTAAAAGTTGTTTTTGTCGGGAACTGTCTAAATTTTCAACCGGAATTAAAGGATCTTTAAAAATAACATGAATTTGGCTTAATTCTGGACTATCCCCTAACGGATTAATAGTTTCAATCCAGTTAGGAAGTTGGGGTTTGGGTAAATCAGCCACCATCGGAATCACTTCGCTAACGGGAGCATGACTAATGATGCGACATCCCACCAGAGTTAAGATAAATAGAAAAACGAAGATAAACCGCCGCCGAATTAGGCGAAATTGGGTAAAATTTCTCATCGTCTTTAATAGGTGATACTTTCCTTTGTAATAACAGATATTTCAAGTAAAATTCCAGAAAATTCCAGAAGATTTAATTTTAGTTTTTATTTGGGGTTCAGGGGTGCAAAGTGACCGGATTATGAATTAAAAATGTTACAAAAGTTAACATGAATTAGAGATGAGTTTGTTAGTTGAAGGTGTTTCTTTTAAAAATATTATGCTATAATATCTTAATAAAATTTTATAATTTTATTTACAAAATCTCTATGGAAACCAATATTCTAACTTTACCCCCCATTTTAACATTAAAACTCGATTTAACTCAGGAACAATTTTGGCAACTGTGTCAAGAAAATCATGATTTGCAATTTGAACGCACGGCGACAGGAGAGTTAATTATTATGCCACCTACGGGAGGAAATACGGGGAAACGAAATGTTAAACTCATCACTCAATTGGATTTATGGAATTCTAAAACCCATTTAGGTGAAGTGTTTGACTCAAATACGGGTTTTACCCTCCCTAATGGTGCTGACCGTTCTCCTGATGCGTCTTGGGTAAGTCGAGAACGTTGGGAAGCGTTAACTCCTGAACAACAAGAGAAATTTATCCCCTTATGTCCTGATTTTGTGGTGGAGTTAATGTCTCCCAGTGACCGTTTAGAAAAAACTCGTCAAAAAATGCAAGAATATCAAGAAAATGGGGCAAAATTAGGATGGTTAATTAATCGGAAACAGCAACAAATTGAAATCTATCGCTTGAATCAAGACGTGGAAATTTTAGATTATCCAAACGAAATTTCAGGAGAGGATATTTTACCCGGTTTTGTGTTAGATTTAACTACAATTTGGTAAGTTGTGCTTACCTATCACCGCAACACTGAAGACCAGGGAGAGGAACTCCGTACTTGGGACTCCGCACTCGGCAACCCTTAACACTATTCAGAAACGTCAATCAATGATATCCTATGTCTATTAGAATTTTCTGTTTAAGTTAAGGTAGGGCAATTATGCAAGTTAATGATCTGGGTTTTGTAGCCAGCATTTTGTTTGTGCTAGTTCCGGCTGTTTTCCTGTTGATTCTGTATATCCAAACCCAAAGCCGCGAAGGAAAACAAGGTTAATTTCGTTGTTCCTAAATTTGGGTTGAATTTTCATTCAAAAAAGCGCCCTCAGACTATTGCTGTGGCGCTTTTTTCTAATTAGGGTTGATTCAGAATAAATTATGCGCTGGTTGTCCGGGTTAATAATACAGGACAACCCGCATAAACTCGAACATAATCTGATAACGATGATCCTAACAATCGGTCTAAGTCGATGAAGCTCTTAGCTACGTTGGGGCGACGGTCTGGGGAACCCAACATCAATAAATCAGCGTTCACTTCTTCAGCAACCCGACATAATTCCGGGCCAGGTTTACCAATCCCACTGACACAACGGTAACTAATTCCCATGCGTTTTGCTTCTTCAATCGCAGGGGCTAAAATTGGGTCTTTTTCAGCATTCATACTGAAATCTTCACTCGATTTCCCGGATAAATCTTTGTTAATATGGACTAAAACCAGTTGAGCACCGGGGAGATCTTTAGCAAAGGAAATCGCCAACTGTAAACACTGTTTAGAGGAGTCAGAACCATCTACCGCTACCATAATTTTGCGGAGTTTTTTGACATAGGTATCGTCCTTAACTAATAGCATCGGACGACTGGTTAATTGAAACACATATTGACTAACGGAGTTTTCCAGGATGGATTGAATGCGTCCCAAACCCCGTGAACCCATAATAATTAAACCCGCATCTTCCTGGTCAGCCACTTGACAGACAATATCTTTAGGGTCACCTTGTTTCAGTTGAGGAGTAATTTGTTTAGAGTCAAGGTGAATTGATTTAACAGCCTCCGCCAGAATTTTTCCCCCCTCCTCTAACTTTTCTGACATTGTATCTGAACTAACTTGAGGGGGAACAACGTGCAGAACAGTAACAGCAGCTTGTTGGAAGGAGGGGATATCCAACAGCATATTCAGCATTTCTTCGCACAATCCCCGACCTGCAACAGCAACTAGAATTTTTTTTATCATCTGTATTTCCTTGGATTAAAATAAATGATTTGTCAGTGGTCAGATTAACTCCGACTCGGATTAAAAAGGTTCCATACCTAGAATAAACCTGACTGTTGACAGATAATTTGTAGAAATGTTGCGTTCTCAATCTATTTGTAACGTGTTTGAAACAAATCCTTTCCCTGAGTCTGGGCCCTTAACGGATACCACTTCCGAAAAGCCTTGGTTTGACTATATTGTGCGAGTTTTTCCCCACCATACCGACTATGGCGGGATTGTTTGGCATGGAACTTATCTGTCTTGGTTGGAAGAAGCGCGGGTAGAACGGTTACGTTTGACCGGATTGGAGTATCATACCTTAGTAGAAATCGGGTGCGAATTGCCGGTTGTGTATCTCAATATTCGTTATCATCAACCCGTGAAAATGGGCATGGAGATTGTTGTTAAAAGTCGAATCCTACCGACAAAAGGCGTGCGATTGCCCTGGGAATATCGGATTGAATCTTTAGACGGTCAATGTCTTTATCTTACGGCTCAAGTGACTTTAGTGCCCATAGACCGACAAACCGGAAAAATTATGCGTTGTCTACCTCCAGTGTTACAAGCGTCTTTAGCTCAATTGCTGGATTAACTCAAGGTATAATTTAGTCATGAGATTGAACTCTCGTTTTTTGATCCCCAAAACCTAATCCAATCCTACCTTTGAAATCCCTCTTTTCTCAACTATCAAGCCCTTTCTCTTCCCCTGTTTAACTCTACAAGAGCGGATCACTCCTATTCTGCATGATAACCCGGTATTTTGAAATGGATCTACCCTCCCATCGATTTATTAGTTATTTTGATGCTCCAGAAGCTCAACAACTCTGTGATCTCGCCGTTGTTGAACAATTTACAGACCAATCTATTATTTTTGAAGAAGGGGAAGACCCCAGTTTTTTATACTTAGTTTTAGAAGGTCAAGTTGAGTTTAAAAAACAAGCTTCCTTCAATCAATATCAAACCGTTGCTGTTGCTAAAGCCAATGACTTTTTTGGAGAATTTGGGGTTTTAGATGGACAACCTCGCAGCGCTAGAGCAATGGCGGCTGGAAAAATCAAATTAGCCAAAATTTCCCGACCTCACTTGATGGAAATTTTAAGCAATGCTAAGGGTAAAGTTATTCTGAATTTATTTAGTTATATTATTCACCATTTGCGAGTGACCACTAATCAATATGTTAATCAGTTGGTTCGGAAAGAAAAAATGGAATTAGTCGGGGAAATGGTCAATACCATTTTGCATGACTTTAGAAGTCCTTTTACCGGAATTCAGTTATCCAGTGCCATGTTGAAGGAAATGCACCCCGATGAAGAAACGGAAGAATGGTGTGATTTAATTTCGATGCAAATTCAACGAATGTTAGGCATGGCGGAGGAAGTTTTAGAATTTGCCAAAGGCAGCACGGTATTGTATCGCCGCCCCGTTTATGTTGCTAAAATGTTGGAACATTTTGAGAAATTAAATCGAGTCTATTTTCAATCCACTCAAGTTGGGTTTTCTGTGAAGGCGGATGATGATTGTGTTATTTATGTTGATGAAAATAAATTGATTCGAGTCTTTCAAAATTTAGTGGGGAATGCGGTAGAAGCCTTTGAAAAACCAGGTGGAAAAATTGTGATCACCACCTCAAAAACTCCAGGCTGGGTTACAATTGCCATTGCGGATAATGGCCCTGGAATTCCTGAAGCGATTCGAGAGCATTTATTTGATGCTTTTGTCACCTATGGAAAACGCAGTGGGACGGGATTAGGCACAGCAATTGCTAAATCAATTATTGATGCTCATGGCGGTAAAATCGAGTTTAAATCGATTGCTCACGAAGGCACTACGTTTTACATTTTATTGCCAGAAACCCAACCCGAAGAAATGCTAGAAGAAGTTGCTGAAGAAGTCAAATTAAATTAAAATTATAGTAGGGAACAGGGAACAGGGAACAGGGAACAGAGAGGAAAAGAGTTCTCTGCACACGGTTTTGGCATCAGTCTATGTTCTAACTGCCTTGGCAACTGCTATACGCTTTAACCCTGAGATCAAGATCGGAACTGTAGGGAAAGAATAAACTCGATCTCTACAGCATTTTAACGTTAAACTTAACTGTTTTTCCTTTGAATTTAATTCGTCCACTCCCCCAAGATGTTGTTTATTTAATCGCGGCTAGTGAAGTTATTGATTCCTTAGCCGCTGTGGTTCGAGAATTAGTTGAAAATGCCTTAGATGCTCACGCAACTCGGATTACAATCTCGGTATGGCCGGAATTGTGGCGGGTACAAGTGGCGGATAATGGCTTAGGAATGGATTTAGCCAATTTAAAACAAGCTGCCAGCGCCCATAGTACCAGTAAAATTAATACTATTACTGATTTATTTCAAATTAAAAGTTTAGGATTTCGCGGGGAAGCCTTACATAGTTTAGCACAATTATCGAATTTAGAAATTATTAGTCGTCCGAGTTCTCCTTCTGCTTCAAGTCCGGGTTGGCGAGTTCATTATAATCAGCAAGGAGAAGCGATTAAAACCGAAACTATTGCGGTTGCATCGGGAACCGTTGTTACTGTTTCTAATTTATTTGAAAATTGGCAAACTCGTCGCCAATCTTTGCCGTCTTCTGCTCAACAATTGCGGGGGATTCAGTTAATCATTCAGCAAATTGCCTTATGTCATCCCCAGGTCACTTGGCAACTTCGTCAAGGTAATACTCCTTGGTTTCAAATTAGTCCGGGAGTCAATGCTCAACAAATTTTACCTCAAATTATTAAAAATATTCGTTTGAATGATTTATATTATTTGAAAATCCCCCCAAATTATGATAATATTAATGAAGAAACTATTGAATTAATATTAGGATTACCCGACCGATGCCATCGTCGTAAACCCGATTGGGTCAAGGTTGCGATTAATGGCCGGATGGTGCGATCGCCTGAATTAGAACAAACCTTATTAACGGCCTTGGCGCGAACTTGTCCCCGCGATCGCTATCCCATTTGTTTTGTTCATGTCCACCTTTCTCCTGACCAAATAGACTGGAATCGTAACCCGGATAAAAGTGAAATTTATCTTCAAAACTTAAACGTATTACAAGGACAAATTAGTCAAGGAATTGACCAAGCTTTACGGTTAAATTTTGACCGAATTTCTTTGCCTCAAAATCGAATTGATCAGTTAATCAAAGTTTCAGAAGAAAAGGGAAAGTATCAAATTAATTCTTCGATAGAATCTAATTTAGAAGAATCTGCAATTTCCTCTCATAATGAATTAGGGATGATCGAAATTAAAGCGATCGCCCAAGTTCTGAATACTTATATTATTGCAGAACATTCTAGCGGATTATGGTTAATTGAACAACATATTGCCCATGAACGGGTTTTATATGAACAAATTTGTGATCAATGGCGATTAGTTGCTCTCGAACCTGGTATTATTTTACAATCTCTCTCAACAGCACAATTAGAACAAATGCAGCGTTTAGGATTAGAAATTGATTTGTTTGGCGAGGGAGTTTGGGTGGTTAGAAATGCACCGGAATTATTAGCAAAACGCAGTGATTGTTCAGAAGCTTTATTAGAATTAAGTTTAGGCGGAGATTTACAAGCCGCCCAAGTCGCAACAGCCTGTCGTAGTGCGATTAAAAATGGAACATCTCTGAGTTTAACCCAAATGCAAACTTTATTAGATCAATGGATCAAAACTCGAAACCCCCGCACTTGTCCCCATGGTCGCCCGATTGTTTTACAATTAGAAGAATCCTCCCTATCCCGGTTTTTCCGTCGCCATTGGGTGATTGGAAAAAGTCATGGAATTTAATAATAAGGCAATAGGCAATAGGCAATAGGCAATGGAAAATAAAAGAAGTGATTGTCTAATATTTTAGGGTTTAAGGTTGGAATTAAAAAAAGGTTTAAAGGCTAATAGAGAGTAACTTATAATTGCAGACTTTCTGATTTTTGTTATACAATAAAAATAATCCTATTTTATTAATTTCCAATGGTAAATCCTATTCTCGATCAAATCTTACAACTCGCCACTCAAAAAGCAGATGCTGTTGAGGTTTATTATCTGTCGAGTCAGAATACTCCTATTGAGTTTGAAAATAATCGCCTCAAGTCCCTACAAACAAAAGCCAGACAAGGAGTAGCATTACGACTCATTCACCAAGGTAAATTAGGATTTGCTAGTTCAACGGATTTAACCCGTTTAGAAGATTTAGTAGAAGCCGCCTTACAAACTTCAGAAATTGGAGCCCCGGCTGATTTTGAATTGGCGGCGGATCTCCATTTATCTTCCCCGACTTCCGCCTTTATTCCTCCCGCCACTCAAGAATTAGTTGAAATCGGAAAAAACTTGATTGAACAGGTACTTAATTATAATCCTGAAATCTTAGTGAGTGTGGGATTTAATATTTCTCGTCAACAAATCCAAATTGCCACAAATCAGGATGTTTATGCCGAACGTTCTAGTCAGTTATTCAGTGCTTCCTTATCGGGAAATTTAGTTAGAGGAGAAGACTTTTTAGAAATTGGCTGTTATGATGTTGCCAGCGATCGCCCTTTACAAACTGACCGCTTACTCCAAGACTTAATCCAAAAATATCGCCTAGCCGAACAAAAAGCCACAATTCAAAGTGGAACTTTCCCCATCTTTTTTACCCCTCAAGCCGTTGCGAGAATATTTGGGGGATTATTTAGAACAATTTTATCCGGTCAAACCATTGTTCAAAAATCTTCCCCCTTAGTTGATAAAGTCGGAGAAACTTTATTTGATTCTCGTTTAAGTTTATATGAAGACCCCAATTTCGGCCCCTCCGCCTGTTCTTTTGACGATGAAGGAACTCCAACCACCGCCAAACAATTCATTGATCACGGAACAATAAATCAATTTTACTGGGATCGACAATGGGGAAGTAAGTATCAAATTTCATCCACCGGAAATGGATTTCGCGGGGGGTTATCTCGTCCCAGTCCATCCTTAGTTAATTTATGTCTTGAGCCCGGAAAAACCTCAACCGAAGACTTAATTGCTAGTATTGATCAAGGCTTAATTGTAGATCAAGTTTTAGGGGCAGGTCAATCCAATCAACTCGCCGGAGAATTTTCTGTTAACCTCGATTTAGGTTATAAAGTTGAACAAGGTAAAATTGTCGGTCGGGTGAAAAATACAATGGTAGCGGGGAATATTTTTGAAGCCTTTAAACAGTTAGTGGATTTAGGAAATCAACCGGAATGGGTGGGAAGTAGTTCCTATGTTCCGAGTTTATTATTTGAACAGTTAGGAGTTGCAGCTAAACATTAAAAAAGCCGCCAATTTAATAAAAAATAAATTCCTTGTTCCTGTAACGTGCGATCGCCAGACTCTGTTTGAATTAAGGGAATTCCCCAGTCAATTCGTGCGGTCAAGCGATCGCTATATTTCCACCTTAATCCTAACCCGACGGACAATAATGTGCGATCGGGTAACTCCAATTCTCCCGGTGCATTCCAAGCTTGACCAAAATCTATAAAAGGGGTGAGTTGTAAGACTCCCTCACCATTTTTGGTGCGAACTAGGGGATAACGCAATTCTGCGGAAGCAAAAATCACATTATCCCGTAACAACACATCCTGACGATAGCCTCGCACACTTTCCATTCCTCCCAGTCCCATTTGTTCTAAAGGAAGTAATTCTTGGTTCGTCAGTTGCACATCAGACCGCAATAAAAACACAGTATCGGGTGCTAACAACCGCACCCACTGCACCTGACCTCGCCAAGCAAAATATTGACTATCCGGTTGATCTGAACTTAACGTTGCATCCAAGAGTCCGACGCCAAAACTCAATTGCGATCGCACCGCAAACACCTGTTTTGGCCCTTGATAGGTATATTCTTGAGAAAATCGAAAAATCGAAAGTCGTGTTTTCCCGTCCTCCTCTGCACCCCTGGACAAAGGAAAACCCACCCCTAAAATACTGGTATCACTTTCCCGACGACCAAAGGTCAACCCTAATGCGAATTCTTCCGTTGGGGTTTGAATAATCGGTTGACGAATGCGGAATTCATAATTAACACTATTAGCTTTAATATCTAAATCGTTAAACGGAGGTTCCACAATGCGACTATTAGTATAGTTAAAATAAAAGCCTAATGTCGTATTGCGAGAGGTAACAGGAAAGGTATACAACGTATCGACAATATTACTCCCTTGAGTATTACTATAGGACAACTCTAAGCGATCGCCTTGTCCTAATAAATTCCCTTCACTGACTTCAATTCCCCGTTCCCATGATCCGACCGTCGGAGAGCGATTATTATCGGTAAATAAATTAACATTAAAGGTGTTGGCGGTTTCAAACGTAACATTCAGAATACTTTCGCCTGGATTAATTCCGGTTGCTAATTCCGCCGAAATCCTTTCCACAACCGGATCAAGTTGCAGTAATTGTAAAGCTTGTAAAAGGTGTTTTTGATTAAAGGGTTTACGAGTTACTAATTCCAACCGACTTTTAACATAGTTAGGATTTAATCGCCCTTTTCCTTGAATATTAATTGCGGTAATTCTTCCTTCTAAAACGGTAAGGGTCACGGTTCCATTGGTTAAGGTTTGGGGCGGAATTAATGCACCGGAGGTAATATAACCCTGAGAAATATAAAAATTTGTCACCGCAGAACGCGCCTGCAATAACTCGGTAAAGGTAATGGGATGACCCACAAAATGTTTAGTAATTTCCGCTAATTGTTGATCACTAAAAACCGTATTTCCTTCAAATTCAAACCGTTCAATTGTAATGGTATTCAAACTCTCAGGAATTTGTTCTGAGGGGATTGGGGTAGGAAATGACGGAGAAAGCAAGGGTTCTAATGGAGGGGAAGGAGAAGGAAGTTGAGGTTCTAGGGGTGAAGGTTGAGGAGGAATTGGGATAATTGATCCGTCGTGGGGTAAAGATTCAGGACGTTGATCTGTTAGAGGAGGACTCACCTGAGCTAAGGCAGAATTGATCTGTAAAAGTAGGATAAAAAATGGAGAATAGGCAGAAAAAAAACGAAGTTTAATATTAAGTTTTAAAGGATTAAAACCAAAGTTTTTAATATTAAAAATTTGTAAAAAATGAGGCATAAAAAATATAGAAATCTGGTTTTACTAGAGTCTTAGGAGTTAAGGAATCCAGAAATTGAAAATAGTCCAGAGCATGAATATTTCATCAACCTCCAGAACCTTTATTCTTCTATTGATTTCTTTCTTCAAGTCAGCCAATCTAAATCCTGATTATTAGCCATTTTAACTTTTGCAACAAATTGATATCAAGATTAGAGATCTTGGGTCTAAAGTGTCTCCTTCTTCTTTTATAATTAAAAATTAGGCTACTCCTGAACAGCAATTGAGTCAAATTTTTACAATGACGGTTTATCAAGTCCGCTTAATTAACGAAGCTCAAGGTTTAGATTGCACCATTCCGGTTCCTGATGATCAGTATATTCTCGATATTGCAAAAGACAATGGTATTCGTCTACCATCAGGATGTGAGCAAGGAGATTGTTCAGTTTGTGTTGCTAAACTCCTAAACGGTCAAGTTGATCAAAGTGAACAAAAATTTCTCCGGCCTGCGGAAATCGCGATGGGGTATACTGTAACCTGTGTTGCTTATCCTCGTTCAGATTGTACCCTCTATACCCATCAAGAACAAGTTTTATATCAATCCTCTCTTTATTATCAACCTAATTCAGATTGATATTTATCCCTGGATTCATCTAAACTCACCGTCAAAACTTAACTTTTTATTCTTAATATGGATCGTTTTTTATACGAAAAATCTATTTCTTATCAAGGGTATTTAATTATTCCCTTTGTTCGAGTGACGGTGAGTGATAGAAAAATTTATTCTTATATGTTATTATCCCAACTGGGACATAAAGGAAAATTTCACAAATCTGAAAATCCGGCTGATCTCTATTGTAGTCAACTGGAAAAAATTATCGAAATTGCTCAGGATCATTTAGATCACCATTCAGATATTATTCCTAAAGAAGATTATTTTCACTGTCGATATACCTATCAAAATGATTTAATTATCATTTATCAAGAAGCGGAAAAATACTTTTACGATCATTACAAACCTTATAGTTTAAATAATATTGCAGCGCCTAAACTTTTCCTTTCACAACAAGACTGTATTAATTGGGTTAAAGCCGGATTAGATCGTTCTGGGACAGTCACCGAGACTTGAAAAACTCTTGTACATTAACTAATGATTTGTTATCTTAACATTTTTTTAATGGTACCAGAACCCCCATAATTCTGTCAAGCAAATTGTTCTCAGCAATTTTATCTTTAGTTTTATTACTCGATTACTTTCTCTCAATTCATGAATTAGGAGATGATATCTTAGTCTTCTTCATTCCCATCGAAGCAACTCGCAGGATTAAGAATATTTGCGAACTCACTGTTTTTGCCGTTTATGGCATCGGACTTTTAGCTTATCTGTGGATTTTTAAAAATTTGATTTATCAATCCGAATATTTGTTTTTATTAATCACTATTTTTTGGCTGTTTTTAAGCCTTGTATTTGATATGTTAGAAACCTCTTTGTTTACCCATTCTTACTTATTTGAAGAGTGTTTTAAACTCTTAGCGATCGCAACGTATACGCTATATTTTGCTCGACTAGGAAATAGGCAAGGAAACCTGATTCGATGGCTTATGCCCTTTCTGGAAATCAATGGCATCTACAATTGTTGCATGGGATTAGAATTAACACGTTATTGACTATTTCTAATAAACCGATAACGTTGCAACTTTTAGATTTCTCCAATCTGCTGAATAACGATTGGTTAGTGATCTATTCCTTTCCTGTGATTGAAGGCGACTATCAACATTGCCTAGATCTGGTTATCTTTATTAATGGATTGCCATTAGTAGTCTTTCAGGGTCTTCATGGAGGGGAGGAAAGCTGGTCACTACGAGCGGCGTGTTTACGACTTCAAGAGTATCAAGTTCACCTGCCTAAGTTTTTTTCATTTAATGAGTTGCTGGTGCTGTCTAATGGGATTCAATCTCGGATTGGCACATTAATGAATGATTGGAAACAGTTTATCCCAATTCCTGCAATTAACAAAGAAGATATCCCTTTCTTAGGAGAAACCGAGATAGAAATGTTAATTCAAGGGTTTTTTGATCAACGGCGATTTTTGCAAATCGTACAAAACGGGATTATATTTCGACAAAGCCGGACGAAGTTAACCAAAAAGTTACCTAAAAAATCGGTTTAAAGTTCGTAATGGGGGTTTTAAACCCAATTTTTCGATAAGCATTTCCTACGAGCCAATCAATAAATGCGGACAAAAGGACTTGAACCTGTGAGGGAGTCTACAACCCTGATTCTACCGTAACTCAAGATTACTCAATCTCAACCCTTAAAACGGAATGAGTAAAAAATGAGTAACGCTTTAAACCTAAATACAGAGGGAACCTATAAGGGATATCCTGACCTGCTAGAGTTCTATCAACGCAAAGCTAAGGAGACACCCAAAGGAGTAAGCCTTAAGCTTCAGAATAATAAGCACTTATTACTACAGTTCACTTTTCCCGATACGAGAAAACGTTCTACTAAGACTTGTGGGGTACAATTTACAGAGAAAGGAGTTATTGAGGCACTAGACAAGGCGTGGAAGGTTAAAGAAGCCCTAGAACGGTTCACAACCGCTAGTGAGTTCTGGAGTTGGTACGACTTAGAAATACTAGGTAAAAATACCTTAGTTAATGACCTCAAAACCTACCGTGAAATATTTGAGGAAATAGAACAAGAATATTGGAACGGGACACATAAAAACACGGGAGAAAAACGGAAAAAAGGGATAACAAACTATGACCGTTCTTTTTTTGAAACCTATCTAAAGTTTTTTAATAAGTTCAATAATTGGGATAAATACCCTGAATGGATAGATTTAGAATTGGTTCTTAATTCTTTTGAAAAAGGAACTAAAAGCTACAAAGACTGTTACAGCACACTTAAAAATATAGCTAATCGCTGTAATATCAAAACCAGTCAATTGTTAATTGAAAAGCTTAATAAAATAGATTCAAAACAATCTATTTTTAAAGAAAAACAATCAATAAGTATTGATGAATTCCTGAACTGGTATAAAACCTGTAGTGATGAGATACCCACACTTAACCGTCAATGTGATAGAGAAACTAGGCAATCATGGTTATGGGTTTGTGCTATGTGTGTAATCTATGGCTTAAGACCCAGTGAAATAATGTCAGCTATCAATCTCTACAAGCCTGTTACAGAGAAGGAAATTAAACAAGCTTGGGGTAGCAAAGGAAGTCGCTTAGGTGCTTCAAAAGTAACGATAAAAGCTATCAATGATCCTACTAACACAGAGTTACTTTTAGTTTTAGGTAATCAATACTATGTAGGAGAAAATAACGATATCCCAATAACAATTAAAACGGGAGGACGTATCTGCACACCATTATGCAATAACAACAAAATCATTGAATTGTTAAAAATACACTATCCTAAACTACCTGCTTACACCCCAAAATTAAACAGCAAACCAGAAAGTTATATTACAGGTTTTACAGCTAATTACCGTAAACGATTATTAGGTTACAAATGCCCGGTAACGCAAGCTTATGCGTTTCGACATCTAGGTAATCAACTAGGTGAAAAGTACGGTATTCCACAAGAAACAAGAGCAAGGTCATTAGGGCATTCTGTAGCAATGAATGACAGCACCTATAAATCAAGAGAGAACTTGCAGACTACCGTAGACTTGTTGACAAATTACAGTAAACAACCGCTAGGATTAGATGCAGCTAAGTTTCAACTTGAAGCCTCTGGCTTTGATTTAAACGATCCATCAGTTAAAGCAATGTTAAAAATTATCTATCAATTAGATAATTAGTTTAGTTGACTAAACAAATAATTAGAGGGGTTATTACACCCCTCTTTTTTAATATAGAAATGCTTCTTAAACTTAAATGTTAAACCCGCCCATTATAGTACGTTGGCTCACTGGCTGTGTACGTTGTTAGGCGGGTTATTAGATAGATTTTGATTTTTTTTAATAGCAAGTACCTATCAAACTCAAGCTATTTGAATTGTTTTTGGAAACACCAATGGGATTCCTCCCTTATGAAATAAGAATAACATAACCTCTCTCCTACCGTCAACCTCTATTTTATTCCGCTTGTTCCCCTGTCAAGTCACGCTTACGCTGGGTACAACTTGACAGGTTCACCACGCTTCATTTAAGAGGTTTTGAGCGGTAGGAGAGAGGGTGTTCTCAACACCAACAAACAACAGCTTTACAACCCATTTTTAATTCAAAAGGTTAGTCCGTATATCTATTTTCAGCCGCCGAGTTCGGCGGCTGAAACTGGAAAAGTAAACCAATAGCTAACTTTTAAGGACAACATTCTCTAAACAGGCAACTACTTAAACTTAAATCTAGGAACAAAATAGAGGAACTCCCTCACTCCCTCAAATTATCTTTTTTCATTATACTCATCCATCTCTGAAACCGGACGTAGAAGGACATCAGTTTTAGTTTTAACCTCTTTTTTCCTCATACTTTCTTTTGTTGAATAATCATAATTATTTTGAAAATCATCACAATAAAACTCCAAGTTTTCACCCCCGCCTTTTCCCAATACTATTTCCGCATCTTCCCTGACAAATGCCCTTTCTTGTTGAATCTTTAATACCATTTTTGCTACCTCTTCATTAATACTATTCGTTAACGTTTCCTTTCCATTTTTTTTCTTAGGTTTTTTTACCTCTCTATTTTCAATAGAATTAATTACATCTGATTTTTGGTTTTTTGGTTTTTTCATTATTTTTCCCTATCTGTTTTTATTGAATAGCCACCAATAGTTACCGCCTTGTGCGGATGTAATTAACTTTTTATAAGTAACAGCTATTTTACTGTTATTCATAAATTTATCTAATAAAGAGCGGGTTTTTTCAGGATCATCTAAATCCAGTAATTTTAATAATTTCTCATCGGTGGGTTTCTTTGGTTGAAACCCTACCGCCTGACCTAAAGATGGGTCAACAGGAATCTCGACGATTTCTACATTATCTCTTACAGGAATCGTAAAAAATCCTAGAATTGCTTGAATAGCAAAATTAACTTTAGTTACTAAATTAAGTATTTGTACAACAATCCAATTTAAGCGAATTAATAAATTTAACAATGCAGATAAATCGCTATCTTGACTCATTGTTAACTCCATTAACTTATTAAAATAGGATGTTGCATCAGTAGGCTTATAAGTTAATGGTTGCTCTCCTGGTTTCATAAGGTTTGAATCTTTGAGCTTAACTTTTATATTCCCAGGAGTTCTATAAGCCAAGGTTCTGAATAATAAATTAATTAACTCGTTATATGTTAAAGCTTCTGTATCTCCATTTCCACCAGGGACGTATAACGAGTTAGGTATTTTTAACCCTTCGTTATAAAAATCATCACCACCTAGCATGACGTAAATTCTTTTAGTTATATCGCAACAATCGTTAGTCATTGGTAATAATCCTTTAGGTTTCTGTTTATATGGTAGCCCAGTACCGCTATTAGTGGAACCATTAATAGGTATAAAGCGAAACTCGATCGTACGTTGTCTTATGCCTATAAACAAGCTAGGGTCAGCACCATTATTCTTTATAACGGGAAGAGTAAAAGAAATCCCACTCGCACCATCTGTTGCTGTTATCATTCCGTAATGTGGATCGGGAGCTATAAATATAGTATGTTTGTTCTGCTCTGTAAATTGAGTAAATATTTGTTGGCTACTTATTGGATTTTCATGAGTAGATAGTTTTTTTGTTTTATATTCAACTGTTCCAAATAAGTATATGTATTGAAAATACTCAGGTGTGTTGTAATCTATCCAGATGTCTTCTCGTAAAATTACATTATAAGTATAAAAATTAGTTTCTTCTATTAGATAGAAATCACCAAAGATTACTCGATCATAAGGGAAGTAAGTGTGATCCCATGACTCATTAGCAGGGATCGGATCATTTTGATAATCATGGTCATAAAAATATGTGTAATAAGTTGGTTGTGACGTAAAGGATATTTTTTCTTTGACCATGACTCGCACCCCACTCGCACCATCTATCTTGGTTACAGTGCGAGTGCTGGTGACAGTCGCACCGGGAGTGTTTAAGGGGTCTTCCCCTGGTTGCGGTGTAGGTGCTGGTGTAGGTTCCGGTGTGGGTTCCGGTGTAGGTTCGGGTTCTCTACAATCATCTGCTTCCCTGGTATCTTGGTTGATGATTTTCCCCCCCATACGCCAGGTGACGGTTATAGAGCAACCGTCTCTCGTTTGCTCACAAGTTAAAGCACCGAAACCTAAATCAATGATGGTATCAGACGGATCTCTTAAACTTACCGTTGCACTTAAGCCCGGTACACCTAACGATAGATCACCTTTAACCGACAAGCTTACGCCAGCCCCACCCGCTCTCAAACCGAAGTCTAAATCACCCCTTGCATTAATCCCCACACCAGGCATTACCCTGCCCGCTACACGTTCCCCCACCTTACCCGCAGTTTTAGCGACTTTACCAGCAGCGTCTCTAGCATTGGAACTCGCTACCCTTGCTCTGTTCCCTAGCGTTTGGTGCTTGCTTCCCGGTACTTCTGTAGACTGTACATCTACATGATTCCTCATCGGGTTTCCGTAGTTTCCACTCCCGTCCATTCGTTTAGCTTGTGTAGCATCATTAGGCGGTCTATAAGTTGAATTCGTGCCGCCACCACTGGATTTACCAGTGCGTGTGCTTGCGGGTGTATTACCGGGCTTGTTAGGGGCGGTCAGTTCCCCCCCTTTAAATCTTGGTCGCAAATCTACCGTCCCACGAGTCATAGGGTCTGCAAATTCTACTCGTGGTCTATTACTGATTTCTACATCTGTTTGGTAGGTTGTCATTTTTGCGGTTTCCTTTGACTTAGGTTATGTTTTTCAGTTTCAGCCGCCGAGTTCTGCGGCTGAAAATCAGAAAGGTAGACTCAATTCTTCAATAGAAACTTGTCCAGCATCACTAGATGTTTTTACCCATAGTGGTAAGCCTAGAACATAACGATTATCAGGATAATTAATTTCACTGCCATCTATATTTAATGATTTATTTTCATAGACAAGCGTAGACCCTGGTTTTAATATAAGTTTAGTTGAAAATAAATTATTAACTCCAAAATGATAATAAATGTCTACCAAAGAATTATTGCATAAATAAAAAGAGTATCTTTTCTTATTGGTATCTAAAACTTTAACTGGTGTTGTCATAATCGTTAATATTTGACTTTTAGTTTCTATTAATTCAATTAATTTTTTTTCATAAGTAACACTCCCAGAGTAACCGCCTTTGATCGTAATAATGTCATTACCTTGTAAAGCAGGTATAACCTGTAATTTTAATTCTTGTTTGATGTCTCCAAAAAACACCACACTATCTTTAGTTATATAAGGCATTAAATTCCTCGCTCCCGGCAAGTGATTATTATAAATTAAATCAGATATCGGATAATTCAATGCGATATCATAATCAATATCATTACTATATCTACTAATGCCATTAATTAAAGCGTAATCATTATCATAATGCTCTAAAATCCTAAATTCAAAAGCGTAATCATTTTTATTATTATATTTATTTTTAAACTCAATAGTTTTTGCTTGTTTAGTCAGTTCTGTATCTTGAAGATTATCAAGCCTGGGAATGGCGGAACTCGGAACCGGAACCCTAGATGGAATCAAATAATCAAGAGCTAAATACTCACATTTTAATTCAAACATAGCGGTGCTTATCTCTGCATCAATCGGTAAATGTTTTAAGGCAATCTCTCTCCAGCTAAGGATTGATATCTCGTTGTATTCATAATAAATATCTTTAATCCATTGACTTAATTTGGTTGTATTAGCATTAATCAATGTTCTTTTTGTCTCTCCAGTAAAGGGTACTTGATACATATTAAAATTCTCCTGTTAGCGTAAATGTCCCACCGCTATAAATGTCTGTATTAGCTGTATAGCTTTCTATGATTGCAGTATCGTACATCCCAGAGGATTGATTAATAGCAACAAATCTACCGCTATGACGCGAAAAATCAGGATTAACTATTACTTGATTATTGGCAACATGAGCATAAGAAGCGTTGCGAGTTATATTACCTACAAAAGTATCGCTTAACCCATTTAATTCTAAATTAATAACGTCATTTGCGACATCGAATAGTGCTTCACCTATATTGATTGGATCAAACAATTGCAATGCGATATCACCGTAATTGGTGGGATTAGTAATAGATACATTAAATGTAATAGGTTTACCAGGATAGAAAGTAAATATATCAAAAAGTTTGTATCCTGTAATACCACTATCGCTATTCTTTAGCTTGTTTAAATTAATTAAGTATTGGGTTGCATCTGTGTCAAAATCATTAATATTTCTTTCGATATAATTGTTTCCTGTACCAATCATCAAGCGTACCTTTACCGGAATCATTAGCTCCTCCTCTATATTTTCTGAATAAATGTAAAAATTAATATCTTTATCCCATTTTAAAGCAACGAAGAATTCACACGGCAGATTCGTTGCTTTAATTGTTACCCCTAACTTATCTAAATCATTATCAATTAATTGATCTCCTTCTTTTAATTCTTTTTGAGATATCAAGCAAAGTTGAGTTTCGTTTTTTGTCCAATAAATATAAGCACTCCCTGAGATGATATCTATTGCTATTTTTCGTTTAATGGATTCTGTACATTCCCCAATAATTTTAATAAATTCATTGTTTTTCAGTGAAACAGAAAATGACGTACAGAATCCATAGGAAGTGTTTGCTGATTCAGTGGAACCAACAACATTTACAGAACTTAAACCTACATAGGTTGATGGAATAATAGGCATGATTCCATGTTTTTTGTTAATATAGATATAATATCATTTAAAGAAAGATATGGCTGAAAAACCTACAAAATTAGATTCAAAAGATGTAACTCAAATCAGAGAAGAAACCTTACCATCAGCTATCAGTGAATCTGGAAAAGAGCCTGATGTAAATTTCTTCTCTAAGGTTAGTTCTTGGTTTCACAATATGGCGAAAGCTGTAGCTAACTCTGAATCATGGTTAGCAAAAATTTTCAAGGGTGTTACTCTCTATGGTGCTATCGTTGCTGGGACGGTTGCAGGGGCTAAAGTAGGGGGAGCAATAGGTTCTGCAATAAGCGGTGGGTTGTTAGGATTACCCGGTGTAATTGTTGGCGGTATAGCGGGTGGGTTGATGGGTGTTGCTGCTTGGGCTATAGCTGGAGTGGTAATGCAAGGAGAAGACCCCATAACTCTTGTTAGACAAAGTGTAGACATAGCTACAAAAGTAGGTGGGGCTGGATTATCATTGTGGGCTGCATCAACGATCGCAAATGTAGCGGGGACAAGTATTCCGCAGCTTGTACAGGGATTGTTAAATTTTGGAGACATAATTTACGAATTTAATTTTGACATTCCAAATAGTGAAATTTGGAAGCAAATTAATTCGATTATAGACGGATTGTATGGTCAAGCGGGTCAGTTTTTAGGCAGTTCCTTTATGCGTTTTATTATTACAGGAACCTTAGCACCGCCAAAAATACAAATTGATATTAGAGGGATTGCACTTGCATATTGTGAATATGCAGAAGAAAAACGCAAGCAGTTACTCGATGGGATTAGTAATTTTGCGTGGGTGGGGTTAAATGCAGCGAAACGAATTGGATTCTTATTTGCGTTCTTACAGGGACGTGATGCGATTAAATTAGCAGTACAATCAATACCCAATATTAAAGAGACAATGCCGGACTTCTATGAACTCGTTCACGGGTGGGGAGATGAAGAAAATCCCAATACCCCAGAGAGTGAGATTAAAGACTGGAGAATTAGTACATGGGTAGAAAAGAAAGTTGATTCTATCGGAGATCCTCGCATTAAGTCTTTTGTTGAAGGTTTTCTGGATGGTGCTCGTGATGTAATTGAGGATGATATAATGGACTATTTTGAATTCAGATATGCTTAGTCTACCTTTCTGATTTTCAGCCGCAGAACTCGGCGGCTGAAAACTGGAAAACATAAAAGAAAAGCCCTCTTTCTAACTCGCCTAGAAAGAGGGGAAAACGAGAATAAAGTATAGAACTATCACTCCAACACATCTATATTAAATACTGTTTAGATGCTGTTGTCAAGCTATTACCATTGGTTACAGTGATAGGATAATCAGTCAATCCAGCATTAATCACCAGTTGTTGCGTCATGTTCATCTCTGAAACATTGGCAATATCAAAATCACAACACATTAAACTCCCTGGATTTTTAGCGATATTTAATTCATGTTTCTGCTGAAACATCAAAACATGAAAAAAAGCGTCAACAATATTTGTTCTATTAAAAGGATATTGACCAACACCATCGGTAAAATCATAATTAAAATAATTTTTAATTGTTATGATTCCATTAACGATGCTTGCTTGAAGTTCTTTTAATTGTACCTCTGTAGTTTCATTATTCAAATCTTCTGTAATTGTGATTATTGTTTCACTGGTTGAATTTAATGTTGAGTCTTTTTGAATTTCTAATATCTTACGAGCCAATGATAACAATAAACTTTCTAAGGTTGTATCGTTAAATTGTGGATATTGCTGTGGTGTTATGTTCATTAGTTTAATAGGATAATAGAATTGTAAGGATTTTCCAGAGAGAAAAAAGATTTATTGTTGATATTATCAAAATACTCATTAACACAGGAATCAGCAGTTGTTCTACTGCTGTCAATTGTTCCCATTCAATCTTTTTGTTTGTGTTTATTGGTTTCTTTGGTTTCATGGTACAACCCGTTAAATAATTTAAAAGATTATATCATTACTTTAATCCAAGAGATAAGCGATATTTAAGCTCCAGTCCAGTGTGTTTGGATGTATAGCATCCCATTGAATATTTCCGTTTGGGGTTTTTGGTATAGGGTATTTTTGCCAGACTCTTCTAACTGAAATATTCCTTAAAATTGTTTTACCAACTAATGAAGGATAGATAGGGAATTCTAAAAAGGTTGGCAATTCTGAAGGATAAATTTTTTGAGCTTTCCCATACCAAGTGTTATTGGATAGGTCGGTGTAAACACTTCTAATCAATCCGTAGCTATGCCATCCTTTTCTATTATTCCAATCATCCCAATTTGTGTTAAAAGTTAAATCGAATAAAACAGCACTGGTACAACTATTTTGATAAATTTTCCATTCATCAGTAATTGAACCAGATACCGTTAATTCTTGCCAATCACCTATTGAATTGGTGTACATAACAAGTTGATATTTTCTATTTTTGATTCAACACTACTTAGAAAATTGTCCATGTCATCTTGACAGGGTTCAACAATATCAAGGAATGTTTGAACATCAATCTCAAAGTTAAGAAGTTTAACAGTAGCCTTCTCGATAATCCTTGCTCTAATAAAAGCTTGCTCTATTAAATCTTCTGGCTGATCTAAATCTACATCTATCAGGAAAATATCAGCTATCTCCTGATAGGTTTCAGTATTTCCAATCATAAATTAACTAAAGGCAAAAGCACCAGTAACAGTTGCACCAGTACCAGATGCAGCTTTGCCTAGTTTCCAAATCTCAGGTTTAAAACCTACTGAAGCTTTTAACGTACCTAAGTCTGTCCCACGAACTTTAGTTTCAATAGATGAGCGACTATCGTTGTAGTCAATCTCAGCAACCGTTGTTTCTGTTGCACCTGATTTTTTATCTGTTACAGTCGCTACTGAGGTAGTTCTCCCAAAAGGAATACTACCGGATCGAGTATTTTTTGCTTTGTAAGTTCTACTTGTTCTGCTGGATGTTTTGCTGGTAGGTGTACCCGCTTTTTGAGATAACGTTACCCGACACAATGCAGGACGCACAAGGTTTGCGTCTTCTGTTTTACCAGTTGAGTCAAGCAGTAAACCGAAGGCAGAAGTTTCGGTGTTAGTATCAAATAATTTAGCAATTTTAAGAGCCTGAACAGTAGCAGTTACTATGCGATAACTATTCGCGATGGTAGCATCGGTAGACTGCCCAAATGGGATCACCGCAACATTTACTCGATTTAATTCTGTAGACGCAGGTTTCCGTGGGTGTTTGATTCTACTCGCTTTAGTTAAATACTGATTTGTAAAAAAAGCTTTTTCTGAATCACTCAATTTTTCAAAAAATTCTAATATTTTCATACTTAAGTTAATTAGGTTGATTTGTTCACTCTTTTGTTATATCACTCTTTTTGGGTATACAGCGAAAAACGTATGGGAAACCTTAATAGAGTTTCTGTGAGATACAGCACAGTTACTTGTATTTATTCAAATCAAATTGACTTGAATCAAATAGGCTACCGTTAGATGATACTAGGATTATATTTCGACTCAAGCTTGACAAGCTTAGTACAGCATATTCAAAATAAACATCTCCTACAGGTCTAATCCTTTCACCTTTCACCTGTTCCCCTAATACATTCTCGTTTAGAGGGATTGTAGGATAAGCGTTAACTACATCCTCTGATTCTGTTACTTTACAGAATTTTGGCTCATATTGAATTTGTGCGATATTACAGATTTTTTGATAAAGAGCTACCCCATTCTGTTTAGAGTAAAAATAACTGTAGCTCTCCATGCCATGTTTTTTATCTCTATAACTAACTGTAGTTTTACCCTTCTTAAATTTATAGAGTGTAGGTGTGCAGAATTCATTTTTTATCCTTACCGCCAACTGCTCAATATCTGATAATGTTAAGTTTTGTTTATCTGGATCATCCCATTTCTCAGATAAGTTATTTAACCTAAAAGTTATTTTTGCATCAATTTGTCTGTATCCAAATTCAACGTCTCCAATTTTCTCAAGAAAATATAAAACTACTTTAGGTTTACCTTTATTACTAATGTATTCACCGTAACCCGGCTTACTATTACTTGCTGTTGTGGTTACTTTCATCAAATCAAGCAACTGCATCCTAACTTCTGATTCTGTACCTGTTACAAAAATAAAATCATTTTTTTGTTTTCTGTTTTTGTAGAATTTAATAACTATATAATTTAATTGCTTATCATCATCTGTTTTTTTATTTTCTTCCTGTGATGGTTCTATCCATTCAAAACTAGGTCGCTCCTCTCTATCAACACCCCAAAACGACAATACATCATCTTCATTAATAATAAACCTGGGTTTATTGGTTATTGGATTGTATTTAAACTCAAAACTAAAATCTTCAAACCATGTTTCAAAATCAATTGTGTAACCGAGTCTATTGCCTAGAATATCGTGCAAAGCTTTAATTAAACTAGCTTGCAAAATAATTTGTGATTCTGTACCACTAATTAAATAAGTTTTGCCTTTATCGAGTTTTTGGTTCGGTGATGTTTCAAATACTCGATAATTAGGTGCTTCACTAAACGCCCATCGCCGTTTTTTAGGATCACGAGATGATTTTGTGACCTTGCGCCCCTCTTTAATGTTTTTTAGTAGCTCTTTCTCCCAATCTCCGGTGTTATCTGTCATAATAATAACTGTCCCCGCATAAGTATAATGAAGATTATGAATATAGATTATAACTTATTTTTCCTCTTTATTAGTAATATTATCGCGTTGTTTGTTGCGATATGGAAACTTTCACAATGGGAAGAAAGATTGCAGCAACAAATCAATCTGAATAAAAAAGACATTAATCAAGGACTAGAATCATTAAGACATGAAATGAAGAAAAGGGATCATTATATAAGTATTCAATTGAATACTTTAGTTAATTATATTGAAAAAACCACAAACTATAATCCCCCAAGTATGGACGATTTTGATATAAAATAATGGGTTATATATTTTGAGGCAAGTATATGACTGAAGAAAAAAAAGGAACATAAGGCTAAATATTGGCGATGTGATTTTGTAGTAATGGGTCATGAAAATAATGAATTAATGCTAATCGAAGCTAAGGGGATTGCTACGCGTGAATTTAAAAGACAATTACAGTTAATCGATTGTAATTTTCCTCATTTAATTCCCAAAATTACAATTGTTCAACAGCAATCACAAAGAATAGATGAGTGTTTTAGAAGTGTTACCCCTAAAGAAATGATTAAAGACCTTAAAATCATTTCTTTTCACATCAATCATTACAAACCTACTCAAAAGGTAAAATCATGAAAATAAAAATCACGATAATAGAGACAAAACCTGTATTACCAGGTGAAGAACCTCGACAAAACTTGCTGGTTTTGTATCTTGACTTAAGCAAGTTTGATTTAATTAAATGTTTTTCGGTAAATCGATGTAATCACAAAAAAATACTTACTGAGTTAACATTGTCCAACACCAACAATAATTCGATAATAGTAATCCCGATTACTGCGTTTGTCTACAAATATGAGTTGAGTATGCTTCTCAGTTATTACGACAATGAGTATCTAACTTTGCCAAATTCAGGCAATCGTTTTAACGATGTAACCTTGTTTGACTTTGACCCGAAACACTACAACGAGAATTAACATCATGAACAATTCAGAATCAAATCAAGATTAATTATTAACCGAAACGTCATTAAACTAATCAGTTATCAGTTCACTACACTACGCAACAACCAAACAAGGAGTAAAATGTATAAATATACTAAGCTTAATGACAAAATTGGAAAAATCGAATTTGACAATTATAACCGTCAACAAAGTATTATTGTATTTCTTGAAGCTTTAATTAAAAAAGAAGAAGATTACTTAACGGTTATTGGTATATTAGGTGGGGATTTAACAAATATTGGCAAGTCAACTAAATCCCCTGATGGTAAGTGGGGTTATGATCCAGATTTTAAACTTACTAATGAATTACCTGCTGTCAAACTCGATATTCCTTTCAAGGTTATTGAGAAGGAGAGTAAGAGCGGTAAAAAATATACCATTGGTTCCGTTTCTGAGAATTTTATTGCAGCTAAATTATTAGAGGATATTGGGGATGGTGGTTATTTTGAGGGTAATTTTGATTTAGGTGCTGACAGAGGAACAATAGACAAATATCACGAATATGTAGGCTACGGTCAGATGGGAGAAAGTAAAGCTAAAAACTGTTTAGGGATGTTTTATGAAGTTATTAAAATTGATAAATTAACCATCATTACTGATGAAATCCTTTCATCTTTTAATGAGTCAGTTGACGGTAACTACAAAAGCGGGGGGAAAACCTACCCAAAAGCAGAAACAGAAACAGAAAAGCTTATCGCAAGATCTAATTACGTTAAACGTTTCCTTTCTGATAACTGGGATGGAAATATTGATATGAACACCATAACCTTTGATAGCTGTTTAGCGATGTTTGAAGGGCGCAAGCCGTCCATAGGGAAAGATGGACAAACACTACTCTTAAATATTCTAAGTGAAATTCTAAAGACTCATTAGTTCATATCTATTTTCAGCCGCCGAGTTCGGCGGCTGAAACTGGAAAAGTAAACCAATAGCGATAAAACGATGACAGAGGATTTAGATTTTGTAGATTACCGTCAGGTGAGTGATGGGTTTTAGTTTTAGGGTTAACCCTTTGTCAGTATCTCCAATACCTTTTTAATTTCCACTTTAATAGCACCCCCCTTGTTAGCAGGTAAACCCAGGGCATGATTCAGGGTGACAACGATAGGAGCGATATCACCCTTGTCCAGTAGATGAGCATAGGTTAAGACATCATCTGCTATAGGTTCAGGTAGTCGGTAGACTTTAACGGGTTTATTGATCCACTTTGATTGAGTTAATCCTTCAGTATTGGGATTGTGGTTAGCCATATAATTATCTACTATCTAGTGTTAACTATTCTATCAGTGTAACACTGATTCAGAGAGGGATTAACCCTCTCTATTTTTTTTGTTCACCCGTCGTAATGCTCTATCTCATGGGAGTACATATCATTCCTCAACCCCGTGACGTTGGCATTCTCCCATTCAACCGTGTAAATACCTTTACACCCGTTTGGTCTCTCAACCTCTACAACTATCCCAAAACGTTTGTTATCCCCAATAGTCCTAGGGTATGCCTCTATTACCCTATCCCCTATCTGAAAATCGTCAGGTTTGGTTTCTATAGGTTTAGAGTTTTGAGAATTTTGCTGTGTAGGTTGTGTGGGTTGTGTATCTCCCTCTGTATCAGGGTTTTGGCTTACACGGTCATCTACACAGCCTGTAGGGGGTTGTGTAACGTCTTCTGGGGTAGGTTCAGGTTCAGGAGTTGTGACTACTACAGGACGCTTGTAACCCCGTTTGCGTTTACCGTCATCCCCCTTAATATTTTGAGCAGGTTCCCATTTAAGCGTTGTCATAATGTCTGATATCTCAGTTTGAGCGCGTTTAGCTTGACTAAGGTTATCCTTGTCAACCCCTACTAGGTTCAACAGTTCCTCAGTGGTAACAATTGCCTTGCCTTCTAAATAGTTCTCAATGTCATCTAACCAAGGGGACACGGAAGAGAACGCTTCATTATTAGCGTCAGATTGTTTCTGCTCATCATGGTTTAGATACCATTTCTCACCATTTTTGTAGGCTTGTACCGCAGCCCCCCAGATAGCGTCACGCTCTTGTACTAAGAGGTCAATAGGGATTGTTTTTGTAACAGGAATAACCCAAAAACGGCGGCTTCCTGTTGGATCACGGAGTACGTCTGACTTATTTGTTGAACCAACAATAACCCCCATGCGTGGCATGAGTTTTGTTCTAGCACCGTATGGCATTCTAAGCCTGTCTGATGACGTTGTTAAAAACCCCTTAATCTTGCTGATATCTGATTTACTGAAAATATTTTCTAGTTCTGCCCATTCCGTAAAAAGTGACGTATGCAGTTTCATCACTTCATCTTTATTGTCAGGGGAACCCATATCATCACAAAACCAATTATCACTCGCTAAAGCACGGAAAAAAGTGGACTTGTATGTTCCTTGTCCCCCTTGTAAAATTAACGCTGTGTCTACCTTACAACCGGGTTCATAAACCCTTGCTACCGCAGCAATTAGAGTCTTTCTAATGAATGCTTGATACAGCGAGTTATTTGTTCCAAAATACCGTTTAGCTAGACCGTCAAGAATAGATGTATCAGAATATTCTTCGTTACATTGACTAAAATATTCTCTGACAGGGTGATAAGAGTTTTCTTCAGCAATTTCAACGATAATAGCTTTTAAATCCTCTTTTGGACACCCCTTGAGTTCAAGCTTGAAGTCCTTTGCTAACTTAAGTTTAAAGTTATCGAAATCTATGGGTTTACCGTTAAACTCAATCTCTTTTGTCAACTCATTAAACTTAATTTTATCTCCCACGACTAATTTAACTTGAGTATATTGAGTTTCTAACTTAGTAGTCTTAGGTGGTAACTCATCATCTGCATTTATCCCTTCTGCTTTTAATTGTTCATTAACTTTAATTAACCAGTTAGCGATGGGTTCAGCACGTCTTAAAACATTTTGTCTAAAAGCGTCAGCCCCGTGTTTTTGGATATAGTCACCTATACCCTTGTCACTACCATCGGATGTCATAGTCCAGAGTCCAGTTATGTTGTAGGTTGGTGTGTCTTCAAATAACTGTAACTGTTTTACTAAGGTTTTTTGTGCATTAATTACATTTCTGTTACTTACACTGTCAGCATCAAAGCCGATAATGAAACCAAAACCTAACTCTGCAAAATGTCGCAATGTCGGAACTAAAAATCGTTTACCCTCTGGATCGCGTTTACTCCCCGTTAACCCGTTCTCAACACCCGTTAACGCTATTGTAGGGAAGCCGTTAGCAGTAGCGATTAAGGCATCTATAAAGCCTTCTGTAACAAATAAGTAAGGATGGTCGTTTATTATCCAGCAACGCTTTTTGAGTTCCTCTACGTCAGTCCAGAAGTTAGGATAATCAGGATGAACGGGCAACATTGCGTCAATCTCACAACCGAACGGGGTGATGTACTTGATAACCCGTTCTGTACCGCCCGCCTTTTTCTCTACTTTTGGATCGTTCGGTCTAAACTGACTCTGTAGACTAGGCAACACTGACTTTAACAGAATGCCATCGGACGGCGCACTAAAACCCATCTCTTTCGCTTCTTTCTGGGTGATACTCTCAAAATTAGCGACTACCCAGTTTCTCGGCATCTTCCGGTTAAACCTTAAATAGTTGTAGTGCTTGCCAGTGAGATTACCGACAAATTTTTTAGCTTGTTGCGTATTTTGGTGACTTGTACTATAATTATTCATATCGGATGTTTTTTTGTGAAAGGGTATTTTTCCTGCGTTTTTATGTGAATTTTTATTCATACCTAAGAGGTAACTTTAACAGGGTTGCCTCTTTTTGCGTTTGTGAGGTTAACAGCTTCTAGGATAGCGATAAATCGAGGGAATGACAATATTTAACAATGGTTTGACAAACGTAAACCTTATTAGAGTTTACGCCTTAAATTAGAGGTTGTTGCGCCCCTAACTCAATCCTTATGATTTCCGTTAACGAGGTTTTAACAAAAACCTCGTTAACGGATTTTACAAAAAAATGTATTAACGGTTTTTACGAAAACCGTTTAACCCTCTAAATCAATAAAACGCTTTATTTCATTTAATACATTTTTACCTTCCTTGTAGCGGTAGTTTTTAAATCCCATCACGTTTTTAATGATATGGGAATCACTCAACCCGTCTTCTAACGCATCCAGTACATCCTCAAAATGTTCTATAGCTAAAGGTGAGAGTTCATTATCTGAACTGTTCTGAACCGCTTGAACTGACTTGTTCAGGAGTTCTGAACTGTTCTGAACTGAGTCTACGTTTTCGCTAGAGCCCCTATGAACACTATCGTTCAGGAGTTCATTCTCAACAGCTTGTTCTGAACTCAGTGAACTACTCCTATCAGCCAGTAAATATTGAGCGATAGCAGTATTCGTGCTTTGAGCTAAGAATAGATCGCTCGCTAAACTGTGTTTAAATTCAGCTTGTTCACGTTTATTGATTGCATCAATTTTGGGTTTTAGTTTACCGAGTTGAGTTGTTAGGTAAAGTGATGAACTACTCGCTAATATCGCGTAAGTAATAGAACTGAATCTAAAAAACTTATGCCAATTGTTAGCAGTAACATCACGGGTTAAGAATGGGGTAAAAAACCAGAAGGGGAGTGAAGTAGTTAACAAAAATAAGTTAATGCAGTGGTTTAATTTCCAGTTCTGTTTTATTGCTTCAGTTTGAACATTTGGATTGATTACCGAGTAACCCATTGAATTAACCCCCCTACTAATAAAGCAGTCGCTAAACCAACAAGGAAAAGTAGACCTAAAACCCATTCTTTATCATCGGTTTTACGATAATAGATAGCCGTACCCGTAACACTTAAACCGATTGAGACAATAAGAGAAAGAACAAAGAAAGGTTCCCTTAATTGATTGACTAATAATGCGAGTAAACTGATCAAGCTTGCGGTACTAGCTACTAACAAAAGGAACCCGGTAATACGATAAAACTGGATCATCTCTAGCAGTCCTCTAGTAACCACATTTCAGAGGAAGAGAACCACTCAAAAGGATCTCCATCACAGTTCAAAAATTTAACTTGATATTCCCAGTAAAATTCATCACGGTATTGTAACCACGCCATACCAGTTACCATTGCGGGGAACCAACACTTATTGTCAGGGGTTTCCCAGTCCTTGACGAGAAGGACTGCTACTAATTGACCAATACGATACTCTGGTATCGGAACACCTATTGGCACTAAGAACTCAATTTTGCGCTCCTCAATTTGTACTACCGTCATGTTACAATCCTCTTAGCTTGAATACTTGAACGTTAAGTTTGCTCCCGTCCCCTTAAAGGGACGGGTTTATAGTTTTCTGAATTCATACTATGAAATTCATTAAATGAAATTCATATAATGAATCCAGAAAAGACTACAATTGAGCCATTAAATTGTTAATAGCTTGATCGGCGTTAGCTTCAGCCTTCTGTAAGCTTTGACCTAACTGTGCGTACTCAGGACGTAAGGAATGAAGGTATTTTGCGCTGGTGTTTTTATACCCTTGAATCCGTCTCTCATTCCGTCCTT